>JAQSWN010000031.1 GCA_029266615.1 Polyangiaceae bacterium | reverse complement strand
ACCGGCGGTCAACGCGGGCGCTGGCGGAGCCGACACGGGCGGCGGCGGGGAAGGCGGCGAAACGACGGGGCCGCACCTCGGGCCGGTGCTCGAGTACAACTTCGACGCCGGGCTCGGACTCAATGTCCTGGACTCTTCCGGCAACATGCTGAACGGCGCGCTCAGCGTGGCCGCGTGGGCACCGCAAGGCCGCAACGGCGCGGCGATCTCGCTGTCCGGCGGGTTGCTCCCGCTGACCCACGTGACGGTGCCGGCGGGGCCGTTCAAGAACGCGACCGCGACGACGATCGCCGCGTGGGTAAAGCTGAGCGCGAACGAGCCCTGGAACCGCATCTTCGACTTCGGCGGCACCGGTGTCGGCGCCGCGACGCGCTTCATGTTCCTCACTCCGAACGTGGGGGGGGGCCTCCGATTCTCGTACTTCGGCGGTGCGCCGGAGCGCGAAGCCACCCTGACGACGACGGCGACGCTGCCGCTGGACGTCTGGAAGCACGTGGCGGTGACGCTCGCGCAAAACGGCGACCAAGCCATCTACGTGGACGGTTTCCCGGCTGCGAAGGGAGCGTCCGGGCTCGTCATCCCGCCCTCAGAGCTCGAGCCGCTCGGAGCCGCGTCTTGGCTCGGTAAGTCGCGGTTCGACAGCGACAGCGGTTTTGCCGGTCAAATGGACGAATTCAAGATTTACGACCGGGTCCTCAGCGCAGCCGAGATCGCGACCTTGGCGTTCCCGAAGTCCGACTACACGCGCCTCTCTTTCGATGAAGGCACCGGCACGACCAGTAACGATCACTCCGACCGCGGCGTGGATGCGACCCTCACTTCGGCCGTGACGTGGGCGACGGGGCGCTCCGGCGCCGCCGCCGTGCTCTCGGGCGACGCGCAGTTCGTCACCCTCGACAATCCGATCGCGGGCTGCACGGACGAGCTCACGGTTGCGCTCTGGGTGCGTCACGACGCCGCCGGCAACTGGGCGCGTATCTTCGACTTCGGCGGCACCGAGGACAACTTCATGTATCTCACGCCCAGCACTCACGAAGGCAAGTTGCAGCTTTCGATGTACCGCCAAGGAGCCGAGAAGGTCGTGGTCTCGGCGACGACGATACCGCCCGACGGTACGTGGCATCACTTGGCGGTCACGGTAAATGCTACGGCTGCACGCGTCTTCGTCGACGGTTCAGGCGTTGGCAACGTCGACGAGCCACTCACGCCCGCCAAGCTCGGCCCGACCAACGAGCATTGGCTCGGCAAGTCGCGCTTCTCGGCCACGGACCCGTACTTCAAGGGCGCGGTGGACGAAGTTCGCATTTCTTGCCGCGCCTTCACGCCCGACGAGATCAAGAACCTGGCTTTCCGCTGATGCGCATCTCCACCCCGCTCTGTGCGTCGTGCTTCGCGGTCGCGCTGCTGCTCGCCTGCTCGTCCGAGGAGTCTCCGGGCTCCTCGACCGACCCAGTGGGCGAGGCGGGCGCCTCCGTTGCGGGCGCGCCGGCGGGGGGAGACTCCACTAGCCAGGGCGGCACTCGCAGCGGCGAGGGCGGTAACGCGGGCGAGCCGGCCGTACCCGGCGGCGCGCCCGCGCAGGCCGGCACGAGTGGTACCGGCGCCGCCGGGCAAGGCGCCGCCGGTGCGCCGCCCGACGAGCTCACCGTGCTGGATCTTTCGGGCGCAATAACTCAGGTGCACGACCCGCACATCGTGAAGGACGGCGACACTTACTACCTGTTCTCGACGGGGCAGGGTATCAGCGTGCGCACCTCGAAGGACCTGCGGGTTTGGAAAGGCGCGGGTAGCGTGTTCGCGAGCAAGCCTTCGTGGATCACCACGACCGCGCCGACGGATCCGAACCACCTGTGGGCGCCCGAGGTCCGCTACTTCGGCGGGCAATTTCACCTCTATTACTCGGCTTCCAAGTTTGGCAGCAATCAGTCGTGCATCGGCCACGCTACGCGCAGCTCGCTGTCGAGCGGCAGCTGGGTGGACCAGGGCGACGCACTTCTTTGCTCCAATCAAGGCGGAGCCTCCAACGACTACAACGCCATCGACCCGAGCCCGTTCGAGGACGAGGACGGCAAGCTGTGGCTCGCGTTCGGTAGCTTCTGGAGCGGCCTCAAGTTGATTCGCTTGGATGACAGCGGTCGGCGTGACGGCCCGGATCTCTTCTCGCTCGCTACGCGACCGAACAAGGCCGTCGAGGCGCCCTACCTGTTGCACCGCGGCGACTACTACTACCTGTTCGAATCCGTCGATTCCTGCTGTCAGGGCGCGAGCAGCAGCTACAAGACCATGGTCGGTCGGTCGAAGAGCATCTCCGGCCCGTACGTTGACGCGGAAGGCTCCTCGCTGATTGCGGGCGGCGGCTCCCTGGTGCTGGAAGGCGAGGGGCGCTGGCGCGGGCCGGGCCACAACGCGATTTTGGTCGACGACGGCCGCTACTACAACGTTTACCACTCGTACGACGCGCAGGGCAGCGGCGTACCCAACTTACGTATCGCAGAGATGACCTGGAGCGACGACGGCTGGCCGGTGTCGGCTGGGCCTTAAGGGAAGAGGCAGGGCAATGAAGATCGGGAGTAATCAACCGGCGCTATGGGTCACCGCACTCGGCCTCGGGCTCATGGCGGCGTGCTCGCTCACCGTGCCGACCGAGGACGACCTGTTCGGCGCCGCGGGTAGCGGTGGCAAGGAAGCAAACGGCGGGTCGAGCAGCGGCGGCAAGGGAGGCACGGGGCCCAGCGAAGAAGGCGGGGAGCCTTCCGCCGACGGCGGCGCTGACGGCACTGCGGGCGGAGCCGGCACTGCGCCGCAAGGTGGCCAGCCTCCGGCAGAGCCGGGCGCAGGCGGAGAGAGCGGAGGGTCCGGCGTCGTGGAGCTGCCGCCGGCAGTGCTGTTCTTGCACTACACGTTCGACGATGTCTCCGAGCTCATCGCCGTGGACGTGACCGGCAACGAGCTGCACGGCACTTTGGCCGGTACCTCGCTGCCAATAGGCGAGCTTGGAAAAATCGGCGGTGCCCTCAAAATGACGGGCTCGCTCAAGCAGTACGTTCAGTTGCCCGACGACGTGCTCGACAACAAGCCAGCCGTCTCCGTCGCCTCGTGGATGAAGCTCGGCCAAGCCTTGGCCTGGGATCGTTTGTTCGATTTCAACTCCGGTGAATCGAACTGGTTTTACTTCTCCCCCACGGGCTGGAACGCGAACACGATGACGTTCGGCACCCGCGTGGCGGCGCGTACGCCTTCGGCGCTCGCCCCCGAGATCATGATGAACGAGACGGTGTCGATCGACACGTGGCATCACGTCGTGGTCGTGTTCGCCAAGCCCTATCTCCGCTACTACCTCGACGGGAAGCTGAAGTCCGAGATCAGCAACATGAGCTTCGACAGCGCGGCCCTCGGTAAGACGAATCAAAACTGGATCGGCCGCTCCGTGTACGCACCGGACCCGTACCTCACCGGTTCCGTGGACGACTTCCGGATGTACGCCGGAGCCCTCACCGAAGCAGAGATCGCCGAGCTTTACGACATGTGAGGAGGCCGAGCGATGTCGGTTCTCCTCGAACTCGGGCTTTGGATTGCGGTCGCTTTCGGCCTCGGGCTCGCGCTTTGGTTCTACAAGAAGCCGCCCCCCCCTCGCGTGAGCCGCGCGCCGAGCTCGGTGCGCATCGCGCGGGTTCGGGTCGACTCCGGTCGTTTGCCGCGGATCTCGCAGTTTGGCGAGGACCCGGACATGACCCGAATTCAAGCCGGGCCGCAGCTGGTCACGGGCGGCGACGGCGTCGTCGATTTGCTGGAGTTCGAAGAGCTCCGTCGGTCGCGCGTGCAGCTCATCTACGAGGAGCAAGCCGAGTCGGACGAGCCTACCGCGCCATCGGCGCGCATCCTGATGACAGCTCGCGGCCAAAGCGACCGGGGGCGGACGCGGGCTCAAAACGAGGACCGCCTGCTGGTGGCGCCGGAGCGCTCCGTCTTCGTGGTCGCGGATGGCATGGGCGGACACGCGGGCGGACAGGTCGCGAGCGAGCTCGCCGTGCAAACGGTGGCGAGCGCGTACGAGCGCCGCGACTTTCAGGGCGTCGTGGAGTCGGAGCTCACCATCCCGCGCCGCGCGCGTGACCTGGCGCGAGCCGTGCAAATGGCAAACCACGCGGTGCACGAGCGCGCCGCGACCACGCCCGGCTTGCACGAGATGGGCACGACCTTGGTGGTCGCGAAGTTCTCACCACGCAAGCAGCGCGTCTACATCGGGCATGTCGGCGACAGCCGCTGTTACCGCATCCGCGGCCTCGGCGTGCGGCAACTGACGACCGATCACAACTTGGGGTCCGTCGGCGTCGTGGGGCCGACAGCGGGCCGGCTCGTTCGCGCGCTCGGGCTCGAGGCGAGCGTCGTCATCGATCTGATCATCGACCGACCGCTGCCAGACGACGTCTATTGTCTGTGCTCGGACGGTCTGTCCAAGATGCTCAGCGACGAAGAAATCGGCGCGATCGTCGGGGCTCATCACGATCTGGACGCCGCCGTGCGCTCGCTCATTCACCTTGCTAACGAGCGGGGCGGACGCGACAACGTGACCGTCGTCCTCGTGCGCGTCGTGGAGTCGATGAGGCAGCGCGCTAGTGCCTGATGGCGAGAGCCGCCAGCACGACGACGATGAGGATCGCTCCGAGAACCCATGGCCACAATGCGGGCGCGGGCGGCTCTGTCCGCGAGATGAGCGTCTTCACGTCCGCGCTCGGCACGGGCGGCAGCGACGTACGGGTCGTCGCGATCGCGTGCGGTGAAGCGGCCTTGGTCGAGTCCAGTGGCTGCTCCGGCAGGTCGTGCGGCACCGCAGCGGGCGGCGACGAGCGAGCTGGTTCGGTGGGAGCTGGCGCTTCTGTCGCGGGGGGCTCGGCGGATGCTGGCGCGGCCGCGTCCTCCGCGCCGTCCTTCGGCGGTGGGACCGTGCTCTGGGCAAAGCGGCGC
This sequence comes from Polyangiaceae bacterium, assembly GCA_029266615.1. Classification (GTDB taxonomy): domain Bacteria; phylum Myxococcota_A; class Polyangia; order Polyangiales; family Polyangiaceae; genus PMG-095. Next base: position 102,949 of record JAQSWN010000031.1, on the reverse strand, counting down.
TCCGCGTCCAGCGCTTCCTGAGGGATGCGGCCCACCACCGTGGGCTCGTCGTGAACGGAGAAGTCTTGCGGCTTGCGCATGACGCGGGTGGCGTCGTCCTCGGCCACGCTGAGCGCGTCGAAGATGGCGGGCACGGTCTCCATTGGCGCCATCGCAGGGGCAGGGGCTGGCGCGGGCGCGGGTTTGGCCGGAGGCGGCGCGTCCAGCGAAAAGCCGTCTACGATGATGCCGTAGCCGCAGTGTTTACAGGTCACGCGCACCTTCCGGCCGCGCACCTTGGCATCCGGAACCGAATACTGCGCTTGGCACGAAGAGCACACGATGATCAAAGCGGGGTCAGTATCCCACGAAGGTGGCTAAAGTCGGAGTTTTGTGACGCCCGTCGCCGGCTCGGTGGCAAAAATAAGCCCGGCCCGCGTCGCGTCCCCGGCTCGAAAGCCGCCCGGAGACCGGGCGCCGGCCACGTACAGGTCCCCTCACGGAAGGCCACCGCGCCGGTTTTCGGGGCCGCGGGGGCACTCAAACGTCAGCGCCCACCCCGATCGTGCCGCTCCACGCGCTCCTTCACCGTGCGCCGGTCCAGGCCGAGGCGCTTGCCGGTTTCCACGTAGCTCTCGGTCGCCTGGTAGACCAGCGAGGCGTAACGATCCAAGAGCTGCTCCGCGGCGAGCCCGCTGTCGAGCAGCGCTCGCGAGAGCTCGTCGATGGCCTGCTTGCGCCGGGCGGGACGGTACCGCTTGCGTACCAGGACGTTGCGTACGCATTGCTCGAGCTCGCGCACGTTGCCGGGCCAACCGTAGCCCGGCCCCAGCTCCTGCTGCACCCACGCCAGCACCTCCTTGGCTACCACCGCGCCGTGCTCCGGGCCGGCGATACGCTCGCTCAGCACGGACACCATCAGCCAGAGCTCGTGCTCGTCCGCCTCGATACGCTCCCGAAGTGTGGGCGTCTGGATCCGGTCGGCGCACAATCGGTAGTACAAGTCCTCGCGGAACCAGCCGGCTTGCAGCCCGTGGTCCAGATCGCGGTGGGTCGCGGCCACGATCTTGCCTAAAAACATGCGCGGCTTCGTCTCCCCAATGCGCTGAAACGAGCGCGTCTGAAGCACGCGGAGGAACTTTACCTGCAGGTCCGTTCCCAGCTCACCGATCTCGTCCAAAAAGACGGTCCCGTCCGGACCGCAAGCTTCCAGCCATCCGTGCCGGTCTTCCAACGCGCCCGTGAACGCGCCGCGGCGGTGACCGAACAGCTCTGACTCGATCACGCCATGTGAGAGCGCAGAGACGTTGAGCGCGTGGTACTGCGAGGTGAAGGTCTCCACGAACCGCAGCGTCCGTTCGTCGAAGGCGAGGTAGCGCGAATAGCCGATGGCCTGCGCCACCAAGTCCTTACCAGTACCGGACGGCCCCACGATGAGCGTCGGAATGTCCGCCATGTGCCGATAGACGCTCTGACGGTAGCGGCGCAAGTCGTGCGTGAACACAGAGTGCCAGGTCTCCGCGCGCAGCTCCGCGATCGGCCGCGAGACGCCGAGGAGGTAGCGAAAAATATAGTGAAACGCGCGCCGAATCTGGAAAAAGAACGCGAGCGCGCCGGCCGCGTTCAGCCCGGACGGCAAGGGCAGCTGCGGCTCTAGCAGTAGCCGCGCGAAGTCCCGCTCGAAAGCCGGATAGAAGCCGACCTTCCGCGCCTGCCCGGACTCGTCGACGGCCAGCTCGTAGAGGCTGAGCTCGTAACGTGCGAACAGCGCGTACAGGCAAAGGTCTTCGTACAGCAGCAGCTCTGCGTCGTCGCGCGGTGTCTTGCCCTCGCCGATCCTCGCGCGGAGCGACAGCGCTAGTTGCCAGCTTAGGTCGCGCAGGCGAATGACGTTCGGGCGTTCCCGGTGAAACTGCTGCGGCGCGAGGTGCGCTCCGTCCGGCGACCAAACGCGCTCCGTTTCGTCGAAGGCTTCACCCAGGGCCACGCGCTCACTCGCGATGCGCTCCGGCGAGAACGGGTTGTCGTAGGCGATGCGCGATATGGCCGCCGCAAAGCGCCGTTCCTCCTCTCGAAAGACCATGTCGCCCTAATGTACAGCACTGTCGGTAGTATGTACTCATCGGCCTGGCGTGTTCATCCAAAAAATTTAGTAATTTCAAAGGTTTGTGGGTCTCACGGGCGAGCGGCGCAAAGTTTGCTTAACGGGCGGTCAAGGCTCCGCAGTGGAGCTTCGGGAGAAAACATGATGGCGCGTATCAAGCGCTGGACCCACGGCTTCGTGGCCAGCATCGACAGCATGATCGTTCAAGTTGAGAACCACGAGGCGCAAGCTTCCAGCGCGCTCCGTGAGCTCGAGCAAGGGGTGGCTCGCTCGAAGGTGCAGCTCTTGCGCGTGGAGCGCGACGGCCGCGCCATGAAGGCCGCGCTTGCCGAAGAGGCAGAGGCGGCAACGCGCTGGCGAGAGCGCGCGCGAAGGGAAGAAAGCGAGCCGCGCGCTCTCGAGTGCCTGCGCCGTCACAAGCGCTCCGAAGCGCGCGTCGCGGAGCTGCGGACCAACTTCAGCGAACACGAGCGAATCGAGCAACAGCTCAAGCGCGACGTGCAAACGTTGGAGCGCAGGTTGGTGGAGCTGCGGCAGCAACGCAATACCATGCGCACGCGGCAGTCTCGCGCCGAAGCCTTCGGTGTGGCGCAGGGCCACGGTGACGTAGAGGACGCAGAAATCGGCCGCATCTTCGAACGCTGGGAGACGCGCGTCGCGGAGAGCGAGGTCCAGAGCGGCTGCCTGGTGGCGACCACGGACAGCTTCGACGAAGAGTTTTTGGACGCTGAAGAGGCGGCATCGCTCAAGCTGGAGCTCGCGGAGCTGAAGGAGGAAGCGTGATCCAAGTGCAGCCAGAATTGAAAACCCCTGCGCCGACGGACAACCAGCGCGCTTTCGATCCCGACGCTTTGACTCGGGCGCTACGCATCGCGGGCGCCGCGCTCGTCGTCGGCTCGGCTTCCACGTTCATGCTGCAGCATTGGGACGGAGGAAACGACCTCATCCGATACGCCATGCTGGTCGGGCAGTCGCTGCTCCTCGCGGCGGCGGCCTATTTCGTCGGCCTCTCCCTGCGCGAAGGGCGCTCCGCGCGCACGTTCCTGGCCCTGGTGCTCGCCACCATGCCGGTTGGCTTCGCGGTGCTGGGTGGCCTCGTCTATTCGCAGTTTCATTGGGAAGACATGCCCGTGCTTCCGAGCTACGCGACGTGGATCGCGCCGAACGCGCTGTCGGCGTTGTTGGCGGTGGCAGGCACGCTCGCGGTGTTCGTGCCGCTGGCGGTGGTGTCGTTCATCGCGCTCGCCCGCAGCGAAGCCCGGGCGCTGAGCGTCGTATTCTTCGTCGCTAACCTGCTCGTGCTCGTGCCAGTGCGGAACCCTCTCGTCGTCGTGCTGCTCGCGGGCGCGTCGCTCATCGGCCTGCTCCGGCTCGAGCTGCGTCGCTTCTCGGGGCGGGCACGGCTGGACACCATCGAAGGCAAGCTCGCGCGGGCGATGCCGTTCGCGGCCCCCCTCATCATGCTCGGCCGCGTGTTTCACCTCTACCACGCAGGAACGTCGTTCGTCGGTGGCGTGCTGCTCATCGCGGCGGCTTGCCTGTTTCAGTTCTTGGGCGGCGTTCACGGAACAGGTCGTCGTGACACCGGCGCATGGATCTGCGCCGCTTTCGCCGCGATCGGGTGGGGATGTGTCTGGCCGGACGTGGTGGCGCCGCTCCAGGTCGGGACGACGGTCACCATTTTGAGCTTGGGCTTGCCGATCGCGGCCCTCGTCGGCATGGTCAGTCAGCGGGCGGTCAAGTCGCGAGGCGCGCTGCTCGGCGGCGCCACCCTCACGGCGCTGCTGAGCGCTCTCGTCGCGTGCATCGTGGAGCTGGACAGCGTCGCGGCGCTGGGTTGCATCGTAGTCGGGGTCACGATCGCGGTTTGGGGCGCGTCCGTCAAAGCGCTGGTCCGCACCCTGAGCGGGAGCGCAGTGGCACTGTTCGGGCTCGTGGTGCAGGTGTGGCTCGCAACGCGCACGGACAACGTGCTGCGTTGGGCGGGTATGAGCGTGCTCGGCGTGCTGCTCATCGTCGGCTCCGCGTACGTGGAGCGCCACCGCGCCCGCATCGCGCGATTCTGGGAGGAAACGCGCGCGCGGCGCTTGGCGCAGCAAGACGCCTAAGTTACGGCTGCGCGATGTCCCATTTGGGCCGATCACAGGTCGTGGCCAGTGCCTCCGCGCTGGCCACGACGGCGCGTTTTTCGGCTTCGCGACCCTCGAGAAAATAGACGAAATCCAGCTGCGGCTCGGCGCTCTCTCGTTCTTTGCGGAACGTGCGCACGAGCTCCGTCGGCGGCACCGCGCGCCGCCCGAGCAGCTGTACGTAGGGCACCTCTAAACCGCGCAGGCCCGAAGTCGTCTCGTAGGCCTTCACCACCAGCTCCGAGCATACGACTTGGTCGTCGGTGGCAAAGTCGAAATTGAAGTCGTAAGGCCGCCCCCAGTAGGCCAGCGCGCGTTCGATGGCACGAGCGCGCACCACCGCGGGCAGGCGAGGTCGGAGGGCCGCCACGTAGTCTGCGGCGCACGAGTGCTCCACCGAAGCGCTGGTGACGCCCTCGCTCACGGCTTCGATGATGGTAAGCTCGTGACCTTCGTGGTCTCGCTCCGCCAGGCTTTGCCAAGCCGCAGGGTAGCGCGCCGCGAAGTGCGCGCCGAGGTCACCGTAAGCGTCTCGTACGTCGGGCTCGCTGCCGAGCGCGGCCAGGATTTGCGCTTGGGTGCCCACGTACAGCGCCGCGTGCGGCCAGAAGCCGGGCAGCCCTATGTTCGACAGGTACCAGTTGCGGCGCTCCACGATGACGTCCCCCGGCGCGAGGAGCGCCTTGAGCTCGGCAACCTGTGCGTCGCTCACCAGGCGGCGGTCTTTGCGAGCCACGCGCGTGTCTCCCGCCCACGTCGCGAGGTTCTTCTGAACCGGGAACCAGCGTGAAAACAGGGCGTTACGGACGACGCTGAGCTCGTTGGTGACGCCGTCGCTCGTTGGCTTCAGGACCCGGGAAAGCGCGCGGCCCCGTTCGGACTCCAGCGCTTTGCTCAGGGGAGTGAAGCCTGCGTCCAGCGTGAGGTGCGGTGCGATCCAACGGTCGTACCAGTGAGCGCCGAGAGGCACGAGGAACAAGTCTCGGGCGCGGCCCAGCTGCTTGCGCAGACCGCTGAAGGTGCGCGCGGGCAAGCCGAGCTGCGGCATGGCTTCGTCGAACAACGCCGGCAAGAGCGGCTTACCGCCCACGGCGGCAAGAATTCGCAAGCCGGCGTCAACCTGGGCACACAGCGCGGTGAAGCTGAGCGCGAACGCGCGGGCGTGCAGGCGCGCGTGACGTGCGTACGAAAGCCCATACCAGCCGGCGTAGCGACTCTTCAGCTCATCTACCGCGAGAATCGGCTCGAACAGCTGCCACCACGCTTCGCGCAGAGTCTGGCGATCGTCCCCGCTCAGCTCTCCCGCCTTCCCGTTCGCGAGTCTTGGTTCGAGCGTCTCCAGCCGCGCGGTCGCGCTCTCCAGCCGTGGGAGGAGCTCGAGCACACGCGAGGCGTCTTCGCTCGTCGCGGACAGCAGCAACTCGGGCGGGACGCTCCAGAGTGGGTCTACGCCGGAGAGCGCGCTGCCGGCGAACGGGTAAGCGGCGCGCTCTTCGCCCGCGGGCCAGAGCGCTACGCCGGCCGCGGAGCCCGCGGCAAGCGCGGCTGCACCGTAAAGGAGCTTGCGCCGAGCGAACGGGAGAATTGCCACGCTGAGCGAGGCACTATACACGAAAGCTAGGCATGACCGAAGCCAACGAGGACCGGCCGCACACACGCACCGTTCGGCGCTACCAGCGCGCGACGGCGCTCGCGGTGCGCGCGCTATCGCGGCTCGAGCTGCTGCTCGACCGCGTCGTGTGGGGGCTTCGTCGTCGGTACGGCAGCCTGGGTCCGGTTCAGGTCGTGCCGTATCGCAGCTTCGGCACGGCAGATCGCGCGCTGGTGCGCGGTCGCGTTTTGGAAGCGTCGGTGCTCGAGCGCTCACTGCCGCAAGACAGCCGCTGGCGTAACTTCCGGCGCATGCTGCGGCGCTTCAGCTCGAACGAAGTGCCGGAAGTATCCGTGCGGGCGCAGCTCGGCCTGAACAGCGCCGAAGGCGTCACGGACGACGAAGGCTACTTCGACGTTACGCTCACGGCGCCGGAGTTGGAAGGTGCGGGAGAGTGGAAGACGGCGGAGGTGCAGCTGATTGCGGCGCCGGTGCGCGGCTTGCAACCCGCGCGCGCCACCGCCGAAATCTTGGTGCCCACGGCGGACGCGGAGCTCGGCATCATCAGCGATATCGACGACACGGTGCTGCAGACTCACGTCACCCAAACCCTGAAGATGATCTGGGTCACCCTGGTCGGCAGCGCCTACACGCGTATGCCGTTCGAGGGTACGAGCGAGCTCTATCGCGCGCTTACGGCAGGCGCGACCGGCCACGCCAATAACCCCGTATTTTACGTCTCGAAGAGCCCGTGGAACCTCTACGACTTCTTGGTGGACTTCATGGACCATCACGAGCTGCCCCGCGGCCCCCTCCTGCTGCGGGACATTGGGTTGCATGAAGCTCCTCCGCTCGACCACAAATCTGCGGCGGTAGAGAGCCTGCTGCAGACCTACCCTAGGCTGCCGTTCATCTTGATCGGCGACAGCGGGGAGCGCGACCCGGACATCTATCTGGAGACCGCGCGGAGGCATCCCAAACGCGTTCGCGCCATCTACATCCGCGACCTCCACGGCAAGCGGGCGCGTCACGCCCCGAGAGACGAGCTGTGCCGGCGCGCCGCCGAGCTAGGAACGGAGATGCTGTGGGTCGACCACGCCGAGCTTGCGCTGCAGCACGCCCGGGAGCGCGGCTTCGCTCGTTAGGCGAAGCTCAGGGGCTGCTGTGCTTCTTCAGCGCGCTGCGGTACTGCGCGGCTACGAGCGAGGTCGCCAATCGCTGCGGTAACATCCGCGCGAAGACGCTACCGACTCGGTTGCTGAACCCCGAGATATGCACGTACTTGCGGGTCCGAAAGGCCTCGACGCCTTCGTTCGCCGCCTGCTCGACGGGCATGAGCCAGCGCCTAAGAGGGGTGAAGCTGTCTCCGGCCGTCATTTCGCTCACGACCCCGCTCGGGGCGTAGCTGGTGATCGAGACGTTGCGCCCTCGAAGCTCGTGCCACAGCGTGACGCCGAAGTGCACCAGGAAGGCTTTGGTCGCCGAGTAGTGCGACTGGTAGGGCACGGGGTGGAGCCCGGCCATGCTGGAGACGATCATCAAGCCGCCGCCTTGCGTCTCCAAGTGAGGGATCAGCGCGGTCGTCAAGCGGACGGTCGCAACGACGTTCGTGTCCAGCATGCTGCGGAACGCGTCCCAGGAGAGCTTCTCGAACGGGCCGAAATGCGTCACGCCCGCATTGAGAATCGCGCCGTAGAGCGCGCGCCCTTCGGTGGCGGAGGTGATGACGCGGTCCACGTCTTCCAGCTTGGAGAGGTCGGCGACGCAGGTCTCGACCTTCACGCCCCCGCTCTGCTCGAGCTCGGCTTTCACCTCACGTAGGCGATCTTCGCGCCGCGCGACGATGAGCAGGTTCGCGCCGTACTTGACGGCCAGTATCTTGGCCATCTCTCGGCCGAGGCCGGAAGAAGCGCCCGTAACCAGCACCCAGCGACCACGAAGCTCCATCGGATTCATGCGAGAGGGAGCCGTAGTTGTCGGGCTCCGCGCTGTCAAACGAGCTGGGAGAAGGCGCGCGAGCCGGGCAAAAATACGGCGCTACTGGGCCTGCACATAGAAGTCCTCGCTCTTCAGACCCGCGACGGGACCGGCCCAGATCTCGAAGCCGACGGCTACGCTGAGCACGGTGCTCCCGGGCAAGTCGATGGCCCGGGCCGCGGCGTCCCGTATGAAGTCCATGGCGTCGATTTCGAGCTCGGGCGAGTCCTGCCCCTCTGCCCGCACGTAGCTGATGCACGGCTTGCCGCCGACCACGCCGACCCAGATGTTCCAGAAGCCGGGCGCGTTGGTGACCGCGATGTTGTTGACGCGCTTCTGCCCCGCGGGCTGCTGACCCGGCGGATCGCGCAGCCACACCATGAGGAATGAGCTGTGGCCGCTGATGTCCGCGCTGGTCGAAAGCCAGATATCATAAGCGGCGTTGTATTGGCCGGCGTTTCCGCCCGCGTTCCAGCGCCACCCAGTGCGCAGCGACGCGAGCGCCGAGACAGCCTTGGGCAGGCCACAAGCTCCGGACCGGGAGTCCGAGTAAACGCCGCAGAACACGGTCGGGTAGGAGGCGGGCTCGTAGCCGTCCCCACGCTTGCCCTCCATCGCGTCCACGCTGAAGGAGGTGCCGAGCCAGCTGACCGTCTGCGACTCGAACTTGGGGCCCCAACCGTTGGCCATGAAGAAATAGTTGACGTCGTTTCGCTTCACGTCCGCCTTGTTCCAGCGGTCCGACGTATTGCCCTGGCCGACCTGCATCGGCGTGCCGAACAGGGTTGGAAGTACGGTTGCGGGGGCAGGAGTGACGGGAGTGGGAGTCGCGGGGGTGCCACTTCCGCCGCCGCCGACCGCGCTCATGCCCGTGCCGCCTGTAGAGGGCGGCGTACCGCCCTCGTTCATCAGCTCGTCGTAGGAGCTGCCGGAGTCACAAGCCGCAATGGAAACGGCGAGCGCCAGAGTGGAGACTAGCGAGAGCGCGCGGACGGACGAAACCTCGGGCATGTCACGAACGTAGCAGAACCTGGAACCGATTCCAGATCCGGAACCCGCGTTCGCGTCCTCATCCTCATCCTCAGGCGGTGAATGCTAATCTCGGGCGTCGATGCCAATAGCGTCGGAAATGTTCGAGAGCCCTGCACTCGAAACGCGCTCCGCCAAACCCCGCGCGATGCCGCTCGGCAAGCTCGGACCGTCGTAAACCAATGCCGAATAGACCTGCACCAAGGTGGCCCCCGCGCGGATGCGCTGCCAAGCGTCTTCGGCGGTTTCAATGCCGCCCGCGCCGACGAGCAACAGTCGGTTGCCGACGCGACGGCGCAGGCGCCGTAGCACTTGCAAGCTTCTTTCCTTGAGCGGCGCTCCGGAGAGCCCGCCGTTGCCCAGGGCTTCGACCTCACGCGGCGGTGTCTGCAAGCCGCCGCGGCCGATCGTCGTGTTGGTGGCGATGATACCGGCAATCCCGAGCTCGAGCGCCAAGTCCGCGATCGCGTCCAGGTCGTCGTCGTGCAGATCCGGCGCGACCTTGAGCAAGAGCGGTACGGCGCGGGTGGGCGCCGCACGCAAAATGGCCTGCTGAACACCGCTGATGAGGGGCCGCAGCGACTCGACCGCCTGCAGCTCCCGAAGGGACGGCGTGTTGGGTGAGCTCACGTTGACGACCATGTAGTCTGCGTGCGACGCCAAGAGCTCCGCGCTCCTGACGTAGTCCGCGACCGCGGCGTCGTTCGGCGTCACTTTACTGCGACCGATGTTGGCACCGACGAGCGTGCGCCGGGGACTAGCTAGGCGCTTCGCCGCCGCCGCCGCGCCGTGATTGTTGAAGCCCATGCGGTTGAGCAGCGCTCGGTCGCGCGGTAGCCGAAACAAGCGGGGGCGTGGATTGCCGGGCTGAGCCAGGGAAGTGACGGTGCCAATCTCCACGAACGCGAAGCCGAGCGCGCCGAACGCCTCGAACACCTCGGCGTCTTTGTCGAGTCCCGCGGCCAGGCCGACGGGGGACGCAAGGTCCAAACCCATGGCGCGCAGGCGCAGCCGCGGATCCGACACGCCGAAGAGCGCCCGGAGCAGCGCGAGCATGCCCGGGACGAAAGAGAGCACGCGCAGCGACCCGAGGGTGAGCCGATGCGCGGTTTCGGCGCTGAGCGCGAACAAGAAGGCGCGGAAAGTTCGGTAAATCAAGGGCGCGCGGAACCTAAATGACGGCGCCGCGCGCCGCAAGGCCTAGCCTAGCCCTTCACGCACACTACTTGTTTGAGCTCCGCCACGATCTCGACCAAGTCTTCCTGCTCGGCCATCACCCGGCGGATGTCCTTGTAGGCCTTGGGGGCTTCGTCCAGGACGCCGCGGTCCTTTCGGCACTCCACGCCCGCGGTTTGGCGCGCCAAATCCGCGACCGAGAAAGCGCGCCTCGCCTCGCTGCGGCTCATCCGCCGGCCTGCGCCGTGCGAAGCCGACTCGTACGACAGGAGGTTGCCTCGGCCGCGCACGATGAACGACCGCGTTCCCATGGACCCGGGAATGATGCCGAGCTCGCCGAGCCCGGCACGGATTGCACCCTTGCGCGTGACCCACAACTCCTCTCCAAAATGGCACTCCTCCGCGACGTAGTTGTGGTGGCAGCTGATGGGTCGCTCGAAGCTCACGCCCCGGAACCGCTCCGCGAGCCGGGCTTGCAAGCGCTCCACCATGAGCGCCCGATTCAGCGCCGCGTACGTCTGGGCCCAATAAAGGGCGCGACGATAGTCTTGAAACGGCGCCGTGCCCGCTAAAAAGACGGCGAGCTCCGGATCCGCGAGCGCGCGATTGTGCTGCAGCTTGGCTGCGCGCGTTTGATGCAGGCCGGCCAGTGCGGCGCCGATGAAGCGGCTTCCGGAGTGCAGCATGAGCCATATCGCTTCGTCAGCGTCCACGCACAGCTCGATGAAGTGGTTGCCCCCGCCGAGCGTGCCGAGCTGCAGCTGAAGGCGACCGAGGTAGCGCTGCACCTCCGGCTCCAGTGTCGTGAACGCTTCCAGGAGGGACTCGACGCGGGCACGAAGCGCGTCGCTTCGGGACCAAACTGGCGCCACGTGCTGACGTGCTCCCACCGGCACCGTTTCCTCGAAGGCGAGGCGTAGCTCCTTGAGGTTATCGGGAAGGTGGGAGGCGTTGAGGCTGGTCTTGACCGCGCTCATGCCGCAGCCGATGTCCACGCCCACGGCCGCCGGCGCAACCGCACCGCGCATGGCGATGACCGAGCCCACGGTGGCGCCCCGGCCGACGTGCACGTCCGGCATGACGGCCAGGTGGTGTACCACCCACGGCAGGCTTGCTACGTTCTTTAGCTGCTTTAGAGCGGCCGGCTCGACTTGATGGGGGCTCGCCCAAAGTCGGATCGGCACGCCTTCGCTCTTGATGAGGGTCGGCATTGCTAGACGTCCTCGGGTTTGGAAAAGAGCGCCGCCGGATCGTACCGGAAGCTGAGCTCGGGGGTGCGCTTGAGCGGCAAGGCGTCGCACAAACGCATGCGAAAGTAGGCGGCGGCGCGGCCGAACGCAGCTTGCGTCTCGGCGACGCGCGCCGCGTCGTGATGTTTCATGCAGTACCAAATGCGTGCCCGCGATCCGTCGCGGGACAACTCGACGAGCGTTACCTGCACGCCTTCGAAGCGTGCGTCGAACAGCTCGCCATCGAGAATGGAGCTCAGCTCCTCACGGAACAGCAGCTCGAGCCGGAGCGCGCGAACACCCGCGCCCGGATCGGTGCCGTGCCGCGCTCGGCGGTGACGATTGCCCATGGGGCTTACCAATCCTGCTTTGGCCGACTCGGCGCTCACGTCGGTTGACGTGCGCGGCGCGAGCGGCCCTTGCCGTTCGACGGCACTGCCGACGAACTAGCTAAAATGAAGGGAAACTGGCGACAGCTGCGCTCAGGCGCAGGTCGCGGAGACGACTACACGGTATGAGGAATCTTGCTTCGACATCAGCATCGTCTCCTTTCCGGAGGGTGAGCGCGACAACGCGCTCCGCCACAACCGGCGCCGATACTGATGTTCTGCGCGCGGTTTGTCAAGCGCTCGCCTCCCGAATTGGCGAAGCGCGTAGCGAGCCGCGACGCGCTTCGCTACCGTTGCGGCGATGACAGCTTGTGATCTCCGGTCCGACACGCTCACTCGTCCGACGCCCGGGATGCGCGCGGCGATGGCGAACGCGGAGGTGGGCGACGACGTTTACGGCGAGGATCCGACCGTGCGTGCGCTGGAAGAGCGCTGCGCGGCACTGCTCGGGAAGGAAGCGGCGCTGTTCGTGCCGTCGGGCACCATGGGCAACCAGATCGGTCTGTTGATCCATACCCGACCGGGTGACGAAGTGATCGTCGGGGAAGGCGCGCACTGCGCGTTCTTCGAATCCGGCGCGGGCGCGGCGTGGGCGGGTGTGCAGTTCGCGACGGCAGGACGGGGCGGCCTGTTCACGGCGGCGGAGATGCTGCACGTCGTTAAACCGCGCTCTTTCCAGTACCCGCGCACGTCCGTGGTAGTCGTCGAGAACACCCACAACCGCAGCGGCGGGCGCGTCTTTCCGCAAGGCGAAGTGCTTCGGGTCGCGGAAGCAGCGCGCGCCGAAGGCTTGGCGCTTCACCTCGACGGAGCGAGGCTCTGGAACGCGAGCGTGGCGACCGGCCTCGGGGTGCAGCAGCTCGCGGCACCGTTCGATACCGTCAATGTGTGTTTCTCCAAGGGGTTGGGGGCGCCCGTTGGTTCGGCCATCGCCGGCACGCGCGATCACGTGCTCGCGGCAAGACGGTTCCGCAAGATGCTCGGGGGCGGCATGCGCCAGGCCGGCATCCTTGCCGCGGGCGCCTTGTACGCCCTCGAGCACCACCGTGACCGCCTCGGGGAGGACCACCGCACCGCGTCGCTACTGGCGGAGCTGCTCGCCGGCATACCCGGCGTCACGCCCAGCCGCGCGGAGACCAACATCGTCATGCTCGACTTGCAGACGCAAGACGCGGCCGAGCTCGCCACGGAGGCGGCGCAGCGCGGCGTCTTGCTCAACGTGACCGGTAAGCATCAGCTCCGCGCCGTCACCCACTTGGACGTATCCGAGGCTCAAGTGCGCGCCGGTGCGGGCGTGCTGCGTTCGCTCATTCGGCGCTGATCGCGGGAGCCGCGCGCCCGCTCACCAAGTCCGCCATCCACCGCGGCTCCGGCTCCGCGCTCCCCTGCGACGCCCATTTCTCGTCGGTCAGTCGCTCGAAATTCTCCGTCACTTTTTCGCGATAAGTCGAGGCGAGGCCAGCGTAAGCGCGGGGCCCACTACAGCCCTCCGCGACCACGACCATCAACCGTGGCGTGCCGGTCCCTACGTGCAGCACTCGCCCCACCATCGCCCCGCCTTCGTCCGTCGGCTGCGTGTGCACGTCCGCGATCGTCGGATCGGCCTCGAGGGCGGTGTAGGCGTCGAGGAAGAGTCGCTTGTACCAGCCGGACTCGAGTGTACCGCCGCCGCAGACGTTCTGAACCACGACCGCTTCGTTGATGAACGCGAGCATCGCCGGCGTGAGCTCTGCGCCGCTGCGCTGGTGCTCGGCGATGGCGCCGAGCTGTCCCGTGACAGTCGCTAGGTCCTGAAAGTAGGTGACCAAGCGCGCAGCCGTGCGCGCGTGCTCGCCTCCCAAGTCGAGGCTGGAGATGAGCGCCTGGCCCCGCGTGGCGAAGGACGTGAGGGCTGCGTAGAAGCTGGGGTAGGGGTCGACGTATCCGTCTGGAAAGTCGCAGCTGGCCCCCCCCGAATAAGACTGTTTGGCGTACAAGATGGTGTCGTGACGAAGCTGAGCCCAAGAAGCGAGCTGGGTATTCAGGAGGCGCCGGCCCCACGCCTCGGTGCGCGCCACCGGAAAGAGCTCCGCCGCGGCTTGCGCGGAGGAGGTCGTGCGCGGAGACAGCTCGCGCAGGGCCCCCAGCCACTGCGTGTAAAGGCTTCCGCTCCAAAAGGCGGGCGGGTGCTCGTCTGCCAGCAGACGCACTTGCGCGAGCGCGCCCGGATAGCCGGAGGCCTCGTAACGAGTCAGCTCGTCGCCGAGCAGCGTCGCCGCCTGATCGTTGCCGAGCGCGGCGAACGCTGCGTCCAGCGGGTTCGGCATCATGCGCTTGGGGCCGTCTCCATTGACGCGATCGTAAACGACGTTCGAAAAGACGTGACTGTCCAGCACGTACCGCTGCCCGAGAAACGCGAACGAGCGCGAGAGCGGCAAGGTTCCCTCGTGCGGCCCCGATATCATGATGTGGCTCGAGATTCGCTGCGCGCCGAAATCGCCGTTGATGATGGCCTGGGCCACGGTTTGGTCTGGCAACGCGGCCACGTCCGCCGCCGAGGAAGCTCCGAGCGCCGCGAGCAGCTCTTTCACCTGCGGGAGCGTCATGTAGTCCGGCTCACCGACGAACGCGGCCACGGTGCGATCGATACGGTCGAAACGCGGCCGAAGATCGGTGCCGACGAGGTCGGCCAAGAGCAGCATGGCGTCCACTTGCCGACGACGAAACAGCTGCCCGCCGGTGGGCGTGGTTTCGATCAGGCGCAAGTCTACGCGGCCGAGCCACATCATGGCCTTGAAGTAGCGAGAAAGGCCGGGGCTGTCCGCATAGTGGCCCCTGGGCTGGAACTGCGAAAAATCCTCGTGTTCACGCGCCACGCCGAAGAGCGTGACGTTTGCGACACCGCTAGCCTCCTGCGCGAGCTCGAAGAGCTTCTTCGCGTGATCGGCGTCGGCGCCCGAGACTGGCGGCACGAAGCTGTCGGCCAGTAGGCTCCGCGCAACGGAGAGGAATAGGTCCGCGTCCTTCACCGTCGTCGCATCGCGGGCGCCTAGACCCCCGTGGAGCTTGTCGTGCATGCCCCGCAGGAGTTGGCCGAGCTCGGGCAACAACACCTCTCCTTCGAGAGTCTTCAGCATGTCCTCGTACGAGCGGTGCACTGCGTCCAACAACGAGTCGGCCGAAATGTAGACGGGCAAGTCTTCCAAGTAGATGGTCGAGTAGCCGTACGCGAAGCTCGGAAACGCGCGGTTGTCCGTGATCACGAAGCCGCGCGTGCCGAGCGCGGCGAGCTCCGCATCCTCGAGCGCGAGGTGCGACGCTTGGATTCTGTCCAGACCCGCAACTTGGGTGAGGTCGTAGCTCGGAGCGGCTTCGAACCGAGCCTGATGCCGTGATAGAAGGCCGGCCGAATCGAGCCGCGCCATTGCGGACACGCGAGCTTGCAGACTCGCGGCCTCCGCCTCGCGCGTGGAGCTCGGAAGGATGGTCACGATAGTGCCGGGGTCGAGGGGAGTGCCGCCCCCCGCCCCCGACGTCGCCCCGGCGCCATCTGTGCCAGATTGGGCCGCATTCGAACCGCACCCGGGCGCGGCGGTCAGCGTCAATGCGGCGAGGAGCGGTAATAACGGCCGTGTACGGAGCAAGAGCGTTCCCATGGAGACCTCGGGGACGCGCTTAGTGCAACGCGTGTGCCCCACGGGCCGCGGGAGGGGCTTGCGACGCCTCTCAGCTCCGACCGGGCTGTCCCCCGAGAGGGCCGTCCTTGGGGCCGCTGCTCGCCTGGTCCGCCGGCAGCAACGAGACGAGCCGGAACAGATCCGCGCGGCGATCCAACCTCGGCGTCACCGTGCCGCTCGAGCGCACGGAGTGCAGCGCGTTCAAGTCCACGTCGCAAATGAGCACCGTCTCCTCGTTCGAGTCCGCTTCGGCGGCGATGCCATCACGCGCGAACGCGAAGTCCGAAGGGGTGAGCACTGCGGCCTGACCGTAGTTGATGTCCAGCTGGCCGACGTCCGGCAAGTTGCCGACGTTGCCGGCCATCGCCACGTAAAGCTGGTTCTCGATTGCGCGCGCTTGCGCGCAGTACCGCACGCGCAGGTAGCTCTGGCGGGTGTCGGTACAGAACGGGACGAACAGGATCTCCGCGCCGAGATCCGCCAAGTAGCGCGCCGCCTCGGGAAACTCGATGTCGTAACAGATGAGAACGCCGATGCGCGTCTTCGGCGCGTCGATGGTGCGCAGGGAAAAGCCGCCGGAGATGCCCCAGGCGCTCCTTTCCGTGGGCGTGATGTGCAGCTTGGGCTGAGCCACGACTTGGCCGCTCGGCAGGCACGTGAAGGCGACGTTCAGCAAGCGGTCGTTCTCCAGCACCGGTAGGCTCCCGGCGATGATCGTGATGCCGTGCTTGACCGCCAGGTCGCGCATCAGCGCCTCGAACCGGTCGCGGTAGGTAGCGAGGCGGCGCATGCCTTCCTTGGCCGTCAGCGTATCCTCCGCCGACAGGAGCTGGGCAGAGACGAGCTCCGGAAGAAGCAAGAAGTCCGCGCGGTAGTCGGCGGCGACGCCGACGAAGTAGCTGACCTGTTGCGCGAAATCTTCGAAGCTCCCAATGCGGCGCATCTGGTACTGGACGCAGGCGATGCGCGCTTTGCGCTCGCCGTCCGGCGCAGGCCGATAGTCGGGGTTCAGCCACTCGATGAGGCTTGCGAAGTTTTTGCTGCGTGCGTCGTGAATGTAGTTGGGTAGTACACTCCGCATCACGAAGCCTTCTCGGAGCTGGAAGCTCAGCACCTGGTCTCGGATGTCTCCGCTCACCACCCGCGCCGCGTACTCGTCCGGCGTCATTCCGCCGCCGCTCTCCGTGTAGCCCCATAGCCTGCCACCAGCCAAGATGCGGCGCTTGTTGAGGCGCCGGCACAAGGCGCGGCGCGCTTCGTACAGCGCGGCGCCCACTCCCAAGCCGCGCGCGTCCGGGTGCACGTACACGTCCGCGCCGTACAACGTGTCGGCCTCTGGGTCGTGGTTGGTGAAATAGCCGCTGTCCGTGATCCCGGGCCAGGTGTGGGGCCGCAGCGGGTCCGGCCCCAAGTCCACGATGAGGGTTGCGACGGCGCCGACGATCCTGCCGTCCAGCTCCGCGACGAGCTGCCCTTGGGGGAAGATGCGCTGATGGCTGACGAGGTGTCGCTCGCCCCAGACGACGTCTTCGTTGGCAACGGCTGGGTACACGAGCTCGTTGAGCTGCACGAGCGCGCTGACGTCCGCGCGGGTTGCCTCACGTACGGAAATCCGAGATGGGTCGCTGGTCACACCGACACTGTGCGACGGTCCCTTCGACCGCTCAAGGCCCATGACGCCACGTTCATCCCACGCGCTCGGGGTCGAAGCGGTCGCGCACGAATTCCTGAAAGTACTTGCCCTTCGAATCCGCTCGGCGGAGCGCGCTCCACACCTCGCCGGGGACGGGCCCATAGCGGTACACGCTGCCGCTGGCGAACTCGACCTCCAGCGTTCGAGTTCGCGCGTCGTAGCCAATCGAGCGCAGGCTCGAAGAACTCACCACCTCCCGCAGCAATCACTCTCCGCTGGGCTTCGGGGCGGGCTGGAGTCCCTCACTGTCGAGCTTTGGACCCTGGTCCAACTTTTGGGCGGGTGGCACGCGGTCGGCCCCCATGACCTCCCCGTCACCCGTGTTGGTGGTCGGCGGCGTGACGTCGTTCGTGGGAGACTTGCTGGGGCTGGTGGGGCCGCAAGCCAGCGCGAGCAGGGGTAGCAGCAGCAGGGGGAGTTTCATGGTTTCGTCCTTTCCGGCACGAGACGCGGAGCCAATTGGCTCATACGCTCGAAGGGATCTTTCTTGAGGATGCTCAGCCGCTTCTTGATATTTCGCAAGTTGAAATGATCGGGCGGCAGCTTGGGAGATAGCTCGTCCCACTCCAAGGGCACGGCGATTGGAGCGCCTTCCCGGGCGCGCGTGGAGTACGGCGCGATGAAGGTGGCGCCGCGACCGTTCCGCAGGTAGTCGATGAACGTCTTGCCCTTGCGCTTGGCCTTGGATTGCGTGGCGACGT
Source organism: Polyangiaceae bacterium (assembly GCA_029266615.1). GTDB lineage: Bacteria > Myxococcota_A > Polyangia > Polyangiales > Polyangiaceae > PMG-095. Next base: position 85,296 of record JAQSWN010000031.1, on the reverse strand, counting down.
ACAAACCGGGCGAGCGCTCCGCGATGGCGTGCGCAACGCGGCTGGTGAAGTCTTTGGCTTCGTCCCAGCTCAAGTCGGGGCGGATCGGTACGCACACGTGCAGCCCCTTGCCGCCGGTGGTCTTCACGAACGTTTCCAGGCCCGCGTGCTCGAAGACCTCGCGCACGGCATGAGCTCCGACAATGACGGCTTTGTAGTCGACGGACGGATCCGGATCCAAATCGAACACCAGCGTGTCCGGATGCTCGAAGTCGTCCGCGCGTGAACCCCAGGTGTGGATCTCGAGCGCGCCGAGCTGGACTAGCGCGAACAGTCCCTGCGCGTCGTCCAGCGCGCTATAGGATGATTTTCCCTCTTTTTCGCGGATCGGGATCTCGCGCAGGCCGGCCACCGCGGTATTGCCCGGATGCTTTTGGAAGAAGCAGGGCTTGCCGTAGCCGTTCGGGCAGCGCACGAGCGTGAGCGGGCGGTTCTTCACGTGCGGGAGCATGCGTTTGGCGACCACCGCGTAGTACTCGAGCAGCTCTTGCTTGGTGATGCCCTGGGCGGGAAACAGCACCTTGGTCGGATTGGTGATCGGAAATTTGCGTGTCGATACTGCGCGCGATTCGATGCTGACGGCCGTTTCCATGTTGACCTCTTGCGCGGGTTTATCCTCGCGCAAACCTTGAAAGGAAGGATGACGAAGCAGACCCTCTTGGGTCATTTCAGTGAAGGAGACCTCTGCGACGAGCTCGGGCTTTACCCACTGCACGCCGCGCGCGTCCGCGCCGCGGGGAGGATTGACGACCGGCGGGGATTCCACCGCCAACGGCTGCAAGCGAGCGTGCAAGTCGTCTAGCGATGCTTGACTGAACCCAGTACCGACCCGGCCGGCGTATACCAGCTGCCCGTCTCGCTGGGTGCCGACCAGTAAGGCTCCGAAGCGGGTGCGGCTCCCGCCGGGTTGGGTGTAGCCGACGACCGTGAACTCCTGGCGCTGCCCGCACTTGATTTTGAGCCAGTCGCGGCCGCGGCCGGACTGATAAGGGGACGAGGCGCGCTTGGCGATCGTGCCTTCCAAGCCCAGCTTGCCGGCGTTGGCGAAGAACTCCGGTCCGCTGCCGACGACGTGGGCGCTGAACCGCACTCTCCCGGCAAGCTGTTTTTCGTTCTTCTCCAGGAGCTCGCGCAGTAGGGACTTACGCTCCACCAGCGGTCGGTCCCGCAGGTCACCGTCAGGCCCGAACGGCAAGTCGAACGCGTAGTAAACTAGGGCTTCGTCCTCACCCTCTTTGAGCGAATTTTGGAGAGTTTGGAAGTCGCTCACTCCCTTGTCGTTCAGCGCGACGAGCTCTCCGTCTAGGATGGCCGCGCCGGCGTCGAGCTCCTCGAGCGCGCGTCGCAGTGAGGGCATGCGCGCGCTCCAGTCCTTACCGTTGCGCGTGAGAAGCGTTACCTCACCGTTTACGATGCGAGCGAGGACGCGATAGCCATCGAACTTGATTTCGTGGACCCAGTCGTCTCCCTCCGGCGCGGCGTCCACCAGCGTCGCCAGCTCGGGGGCGAGGGTCGCGGGGAGCTTCACCGCCGCAGGTGCACGTTTGCTGCGCTTTCTTCGGCGCTTTTGCGAGTCTGGCGCGGCCTCGGACTCGCCGACCTCGGTTGCGATCTCCTCGAAGCTGCGGCCCGTGACGACGCTGTTCGGGTTGTCCTTCAGCAGCGTGTCGGCCTCGCTCGCTTCGGCGTCGCGCGATTTGAAGAGAAGCCACGGCTGGCTCTCTTTGTTGCCGTGGCCGTCGTCGGCCTTGCCGCGGCTTCGCACGAGGTGCCACGCCCCTTTCAGCCGCTCGCCTTGGAGCGAGAACCGAAGGTGTCCCTTGGCGAGCCCGGCGTGCGGATCGCCCTCTGGCGACCACGTGCCTCGGTCCCAAACCATGACGGTACCGCCGCCGTACTCACCCTTGGGTATCGTCCCCTCGAAGCCGCCATATTCGAGCGGGTGCGGCTCCACCTGCATTGCGAGGCGCTTGACGGTTGGGTCTAGGCTCGGCCCCTTGGGGACCGCCCAGCTGAGGAGCGCGCCGTCTAGCTCCAGCCGGAAGTCGAAATGAAGGTTTCGCGCGTCGTGCTTCTGCACCACGAAGCTGAGAGCCGCGGCGGCTCGAGGCAAGCGCTTGCCAGCGGCGCCGCGCGGCTCGCGCGTCTTGGCGAAGTCGCGCATCTGCCGGTATTTGGCCAGTGTCGACACGAGCTGCTCCTAGTCAGGCGGACTTGCGGTGTTGAGTTTCGGTACGAGCCTTGCGCCCTGCGCGCTTGTGATTTTCGTTGGCGGCTTTGGGCTTCTTGGCCGCAGAAACGCTCTGCGCGAGCAGCTCGGACAGGTCCACCTGCTTGGCGGCGGGCGCGGGCGTGCGCTTGCGCTTCGTCTCCGTCGGCAGCGTGTTCACCTCGCCGGCCTTCACCTTGCGATGGATGAGCTTCATCAAGTCGCGGTGGTAGTCGTCTTCGTACTTCTCCGGCTCGAAGTCCGTGACCATTCCCTCGACCAGCTTCTCCGCCATCGCGACCTCCTTGGGAGTGATGCCCAAGGTCTTGAGATTCGTGCTGGGGAGGTCCAGCCCCTTGTCGTCCCGGAGCTCGTCCGCGAAGCGCAGCAGGACGAGGAGGAGCGCGCTGTCGTGGGCGACTACGGCCGCCAGGTGCTGGCGGGTTCTTATGACGACCTTGCCGATGCCGGCTTTACCGGTGCGGCGCAGCACTTCGCGCAGCAGCGCGTAGGACTTTTTTCCCGCCTTCTGCGGGGCCAGGTAATAGGGACGCTCGACGTAGCGAGGATCGATGTCCGCAAAGTTCACGAAGTCCAGGATGTCGATCTGCTTGGTCGCCTCGACGTTCGCCTCCGCGAAGTCCTGGTCCGTGAGCACCACGTACTCTCCCTCCTTGTGCTCGTAACCCTTGACGATGTTCTCCCAGGTGACCTCTTTGCCGGTCTTCTTGTTGACGCGCTCGTAGCCCACGGGAGAGAGATTGCGCTTGTCCAGAAGCGTCATGTCCAGCTCGGCCCGGTCCTCGGCCGTGTGCAGGCCGACAGGGATTTGCACCAAGCCAAAGCCGACGGTTCCGGTCCAGATTGCTCGCGCCATGTTGTTCCTTGCACCGGTGCGCGGAGTGTTCCGCCACGATCGGGGCGCCGATGCCGCGATCGGCGTGCCGTGGAGGCACGCTGGAGCCAACAACTGCAGACTTCGTGCCGCTTCAGGCCGCTTCCACGAACGAGGTTACCGGCTGCTTCGACGGCTTCGAAGGAACGACGTTCGAGCCCCGTTCGAATCGACGTCGGCCAATCATCCGAGGTTGGTTCTTTCGAATTCGCCTGAGGCGAAAAGGTTTGCGCCGGGGCGCGGTGTCGTTCGCGCGCGCCGCGGGGCGGGGACCGAGCAACTGGGCGAAGACGGTGTGACATGCGTCAGTACCCCTGCTGCCGTCGCGGGAAAGTTGCCGAGCAGGATCGGGACGTCCTTGTCGAGTGCGTTACAGCGTTCGCCGCTCCTCAAGGAAAGGGACTCGTTCATGCGTAAGCTCTCGTCTTCGGCAACGCTCACCTTCTTGTTCGCCTCTTCGCTCCTCGCTGCGTGTGGCGGTCGTTACGAGCCAGAGACCGGCTCGGGCAGCGCGGGCTCTTCTGCCAACGGCGGCAAGGGCAACGGCTCCGGCACCGAGGACGACCCCCTCGCCGCCTTCGGCATCCAACGCCAGGCGCCGGTCGGATTGGTGGGCCGTGCCGTTCTACCCGCGGCGACCTTCGTCGACGGCCCTTCCTCCGGCCTCTACGCCGGCGTCAACTTCAGCGCCCAACCGGTTCAAGGCTTCTCTTGCCTGGTCGACAACCTGGATGGGTCGTTCTGGGCGCTCAGCGACAATGGCTATGGTTCCATCGAAAATTCAGCTGACTTTCGTCTGCGCATCTACCGCATTCGCCCCGACTTGAAGACCGCGACGGGCGGCACGGGCAACGTCTCCGTAGAGAGCTACGTCGAGCTCCACGACCCGGACCGCAAGGTGAAGTTCGCGGTCGTGAACGAATTTACGACTGATCGCGTCTTGACGGGCGCCGACTTCGACGCGGAGTCGATGCGGGTCGCGCCCGACGGCACGATCTGGATCGGTGACGAGCTAGGACCGTTCTTGCTGCACTTCGACGCCGCCGGCAAGCTGCTAGACGAGCCGATCGGGCTGCCGGATCCCGACAACGCGGCTCACGAGGTGCGCGCGCCGCAAAATCCCTTCATCGAAGAAGGCTCCACCCTCCGCGTCATGAACGCCTTCCGGCAACGCGGCCTGGCGTACGGCAACACCAAACCGCCGGTCGTCTCGCCCTGGCACGTGCACCTCGTGGACACGGACCCGACCGGTAACCGAGGCTTCAACACCCAGCGCGACAACCTCGCGAGCCCCGACAAACCCGGACAAAATGGCGACACGGGCTTGGTTGCGGCCAATGACGAGTTCGTCCGCGTCGCGAAGAGCCCGGGGGCTTACCCGAATCTCCAGGGCGCCGGCTACCAAGTCGTGACCTGGACGGTGAACGACTCGCCCCGCATGACCGAGCTGCTGAAGCTCGGCGTCAACGGCATCATCAGCGATCGCCCCGATCTCCTATTCGCAGCGGTCGCGGCGTTCGATGCGAACGGCGACGGAAAGGTCGGCGACTACCTCGACTCAGATGGCCTCATCGATAGTGGCAAGTTCGACGCGCAGGCGCACCGCGGCGGTCGCGACCTCCGCCCGGAGAACAGCTTGCCGTCTTTCGAGTCCGGCTTGGATTCGCTCATGACGACCCTGGAGATGGACTGTGGTCTCACGTCGGACAACGTGCCGGTGCTCTACCACGATCGCGTATTTCAGGCGGAGCTGCCGGGTGAGACAGGCGGCAAATCACGTCGCAAGCTCGGCGGCGAGCTGCCGGAGCTGATTGCCGACGCCACGTTCGCGGATATTCAGGACGCGTTCGATCCCATCATCAACGATGGCGTGATCCGCGGCAACGCGCAGACCAACGACCCGGCTCTCTCCCCGGTGACGGTGGCGTTCTGGAAGGCGCAGGGCCGGCGTGACGCCCGCGGCGACGCGTACCTAATGCCGAGCCTCGACCAGGTGTTCGAGTTCGTCGACTTCTACGTCGAGTACTACACGACGGGGGCTGGCAAGACGCACCCGCAAGCCCGAAAGCGGGCCAAAAACGCCGCTCGCGTTCGCTTCAACATCGAGACGAAGACGGACCCGCGCGAGCCTACGACCACGCAGGCTCCCGGCGCGTTCGTCCAGGCCATCGGCTCGCGCATCATGGGGCGCGGTCTGCAAGACCGTGCGGATCTCCAGAGCTTCGACCTTCGCACGCTGCTGCTGGCCCAGGTGGAATTTCCGCTCGTCCGAAAGGTCGTGTTGCTGGGTGACTTCGGCAAGTGCGTCGACCCAAACAGCGCGGACGCCGCTGCCGGCCTCACGTACTGCGACGACAGCACGAACCTGCAGCCGCTCGACATCGGAAAGCCGGTGAGCCAAGTGCTGGCCGACGGAAACAACACGCCGTGGCTCGGCGGGTTGTACTGGCCGTACCGCCGTACCGCGCTGGACTTCCCGGTCCGCGCTCAAAGCAGCGGCGGCTTCGAAGGGATGGCCATCTCGCCAGACGGCACGAAACTCTACCCACTCCTGGAGAAGCCGCTCGACGGGGTCGGGAACACCATCTTTGCTGCGGAATTCGACCTCCCCACGAAGAAATTTACGGGCAAGCGCTTCACTTACCAATTCGAGACGAAGGGCGTCGCGATCGGCGAGTTCGTGCTGTTCGACGACCACGAGGGGCTCATCATCGAGCGCGATAACAGCCAAGGCGACCTGCTCGGCTTCAAGCACATCTATCAAATCAAGCTGCCCAAGAACGGCGGCGCGATGGAGAAGAGGCTGGTAGTCGACCTGATGCGCATCAAAGACAAGGATCATTTGTCGGACGGTGGTCTCCAAGGTGACGTCGGGCTCGGCAATCCGTTCGCGTTCCCGTTTCAGACCATCGAGAGCGTCCTCGTGATGTCCCCGGACACTCTGGCCGTGATCAACGACAACAATTACCCCTTCAGCATCGGTCGTCACGTGGGCCAAAAGCTCCCCGATGACAACGAGCTCATTTTCGTGAAGCTGCCGAAGAAGCTGTTCTGAGACCAAGAAAGCCGAGGCGGGCGGCGCTCGAAACCGAGCGCCACCCGCACGCTTTCACAGCACTTGGTGCACGGGGGCCGGCGATGGTCCGCCGCGACTCACGAGGGAGTGGATTCGAGCGCGCCGCCTCGAGGCGCCGAGTCCCAGCGAATGCGCCCCGTCATCTGCATGATGACGAACAGTGTGAGCACCGCTCCGACGGCGACGGCCAGTCCCGTGTAGCCGTGCCAGAAAAACGTGGCGGAGAAGAGCACGAGGTACAGAAGCTGGGGTACGCCGAGGAGCAGCACTGCGCTCCGCATGCCCAGAAAGAGCCGGCCATAGCTCACGACCAAGAACACACTGACCGCCGACGCGAGCGCGAACGAGAGCTCGATGGCCAGGTGGTCCACCGTGTACGCGAAGAGCAAATGGAACGCGAAGAACGCGCAGCCGATGAACAGGTAGTGCATCGGGTGGAGCCGTGTGCCGCGAGCGGCCCCGAGCACAGCCGCCACGAACATGAAGAATAGCAAGCCGACGGGCGCAAAGAAGGTGATACGCGAGGCGAGCGGTCCTGGATTCAATTTTTGAGGCAGCTCCACGCCAATGCCGGAGCTCGCGACGAGGCTATCGAAGCGCCACTCGCCACTCCAGGTGTCGGCGGTGCTGGCGTGATGCGACGGCGACAGCGTGCCAGATGGGAAGTTCACCTCCGCGAAGTCGGTGCTCATCTTGAGCACGAAATTCTCCACGCGGCCGGTGTCTCGGGTGATTTCGTAGTGGAAGCTGGAGCGACCGCGCGCTCGGTAGTGCACTCGAAACGAAAGCTTTCCACCCGGCGGTAGCGTCGTGGAAAAGTGCGCAACGTTCTGCGCGACTCGGTACGGGCGCGCAGCACCGCTTTCGTCCTCGATGCCGAAGCCGTCGAACACGGAGCCGGCCGCCTCGAGAGGGAAGTGTGCCTCGACGACTCGCTCGGCTGCCGTATCGTTCACGAACACGTAGTTGCCGCCGAAGTGCACGCCGTAGGTCGCGAACCAGAGCAGCCCTTTTTGGCGGTGCTGGAGGCGTAGCTTCACCTGAAGGTCCGAGCTGACGAGCGGCAAGGTGAGCGTCTTCATCGTGTCGCGCTCCACCCACTGCTCGACGCTACGGCCCTGCGCGTCTACCGTCGCGACCTTTTCGCGAACGCGCTCGGGCTGCTGGTACGTCGCGGTGGGGGGCGACTGCGATAGAGGTGGACCCCAAAGCTTGTCTACCTCGGTCGTGAGCTCGCTGGACGTCTCGCCCGAACGGTGGACCAGTGTTGCCCCCAAAATCACCCAGGCAAAAGCACAGCCGAGCCACACCAGCGCCACCGCCGCAAAGTACTTCATGGGCTAGATTCTGGCGGGGCGACATGGCTCGGCCGCGCACGCGTCAGGGCGAGCTCGAGGAGAAAATGTGGCCGAGATGTGGCGCGGCCCCGAAACCGTTCACGGCGGAGGCGTTCGCGTTGGCCCCGGCTTTGCACGAAGGGCCGGTTCCTTCCCAACTTCGAGAAAAGGAGCACCGTAATGGCTAGAATTAAGACGCAGTGCCACAGGGCAGCATGGATCGGGTGTGGCGCTCTGGTGCTGAGCGTCGTGGCCTGCGCAGGCGAAGAAAAGAAGCCGGCGCTGGACGCGTCGCAGATCACGCCCGTCGCGAGCCAGGAGCCCGCCGCAAGCCAACAGGTCGGCGACGGTGGAACGACGATCCGCCTCTCGCCGGAAATAATGAAGGACTGCCGCTTCCCCGCCGACCCGGAGGAGGTACCTCAGTTCGACGTGGACCAGGCGAGCCTCCGTCCGCGTGGTCGCGACATTCTCGCCGACGTCGCCAACTGCATGAAGGATGGGCCGCTCAAGAATCGCACCGTCACCATCGTCGGGCGCGCAGACAAGCGTGGGACCGAAGACCACAACCACCAGCTCGGGGCCAACCGGGCGGAAGCCACGCGCACGTATTTGATTCAGAAAGGTGTGGCAGACAGCAAGCTGCTCGTCGTTTCGCGCGGTGAAGAGGGCGCCACCGGCACCGACGCCGACACCATGGCGCGCGACCGTCGCGTGGATCTCGTGCTCGGAGACGCGACGGACCGCACCAGCTTGACCGAAAATCCCCCTGCCAACGCGCCGAAGCAGACGCCGTCGAACAGCGCGTCCACGTACGCGGATCAGGTGGAGGGGAGCGGAGCGAGCGGCAAGGCCGTCGGTAGCTCCGGGCACGGCACGGCTACCAAGTAAGCTGGCACCAAGTGGGGCCCGGTTCTAGCTCGGACCGGGCCCATTCGCTCAGCGCCCTTGCCACCAAGCCCGAAACTCCTCGAGCTCAATTTGACCAGTCCCGTCCACGTCGATCGCTGTGAATGCCGCTCGTACTTGGCTGTCGTCGAAGCCGACACCAAGGCCGTCCAGCAGCGTCGCCATCTCTGCTTGGTCAATCTTGCCGTTGCCGTCGGTGTCGACTCGTTCGAAGCGCTCTCGCAGCGGGTCCGTAGGCATGGCGCCAGTTTACGCCGCCGGTGGCGGCTCGGGAACATCGTCGCGCTCGGGCTGGCCCTAGGCGCCTGCCAGAAGCCGCCGAGCCGTCACGACCCGCTGCCCGCGGCTTCCGCCGCCGTACCTACAGAGGCGCACCCCGTGGTGCCGGCGGAAGCCAGCAAAGGTTTGCCGCCACTACGCAGCAACTGGCTCGTCGAGATCGCCGAGGCCAAGCAGACCACGGTCGTGATGCCGCCGATCGATGCGGTCGCTCCGTCGCGGCTCATCGTCGCCGCGCACGGTGCGGGTGATCGCGCCGATTGGGCTTGCGGCGGATGGCGGCTCGGCGCGCAGGTGACAGCATTCGTTGCGTGTCCCCAAGGGCACCCAATGGGGCCCATGACGTTCGCGTGGGTGTCCCCGCAACAGCTCGAGGAGCGCGCGCTCGTTACACTAGGTACCGTCAAGGCGCGGTACTCGGACTACTTGGCGCAAGCGCCATACATCTTCGCCGGCTTCTCGCAGGGGGCGACGTTTGCGGAGCCGTTTTTGCGCAAGCACGCGGCAGAGTTTCCCATCGCCATCTTAGCCGAGGGCGGCTACCGGACGATGTCGAGCCCTAGCTTCGCGGCCGCATACCGAGCCGCGGGGGGCCGCCGCGTCGTCTTGCTGTGTGGCAATCCAACCTGCTTCGTGACCGCGCGCAGCGCGAAAAAGGTGCTCGAACGGGCGGGTCTCGAAGCGTTGGTGGTCGGTGACGAGAAGGCGGGGCACAACCTGAACGGGCGCATGCAAAAAGCGCTGCAAGGCGCGTGGCCGCAGAGTGTGGCGCCCCTCCCTAGCTGAAATTTCCTTACGGCGCGGACATGCGCTGCGCTAGCTGCTGGGAAAAGATGCGGGCTGTGCCTCCCGCAGCATGGCCAACCCTTCAATCGCGACGCGCACCAAGAGCGGGCCGAGCAGCAAGCCGCTCGGTCCGAAGACCGCGATTCCGCCGAGCATAGCGATGAACAACAACAGCCCATTCATGCGCAGGTCACCGTACTGAGCCAGCAGCGGTCGTATCGCGTTGTCGACCACGGAGACGACGCAACCAATGACGAGCAACGCGACGGCGGCTCCCGGGCGACCCGAAAGCCAGAGCCCCGCCGTCACCGGCGCCCAAACCAGGCCAGAACCGACTGACGGGATGAGCGAAGCGAAGACCGTGACCAGGCCCAGCACCAGCGGCTGGGGGACGCCGCACACGAGGTAGCCAATCGTCGCGACCGCGCCTTGCAGCAGGGCCGTCAGGCCCACGCCCACCATCAAGCCGTTACCGACCTCGGTAAAGGCACTCGAAAGACGGTGGAAGTGCCCGCGCTCGAGCGGCGAATGGACGAGCAGCCACTCGTGGAGCCGCTGACCATCGAGCAAGAACTTGTAGAAAGTGGAGACGAACACCACCACGCCCACGACGGTGACGGTGGCGGCGCCGAAGAAAGTCTTGGCCATGCCGAGCGCGCTCGCCCCGTGCGCACGCGCGAAGTCTGCGAGCTGCTGCAGGCTCAGGTGTCGCGGGTCGAACGCCTCGCCGGAGCCGTTTGCGGCCAACGACCGTAGAGCCTCTTGGCCGCTCTGGGCGTTCATGAGCTGTCGCCCGAGCTGCACCGCCGAGCCCGCCAGGGAAAGGACGGCCACGACGATGGGGGTAACGAAAGCCAGCACCAAAAGGACGGTGATCAACGCCGCCGCCCACTTGCGGCGGTGCAGGCGCTTCGCTAACGAGTGGTGAATCGGCTTGGCCAGCGAAGCGGCCCAGGCGGCAACGACGAGCGGCACCCAGAACGGCATGATGACTACGAGCGCGCCGAAGCACACCCCACCGACGACCCAGCGCAGCGCCGTGCTGGAGCCTTGTGGTTGCTCGCGATGCGGTTTCGGAATATCCACCCCGGCCGGCCGGGCTTGGCTCATGGGTTGTTCGGCTCGGGGGTCTTACCCGGCAAGGTAGGCAGGTCTGGGCTCACGCCCGGGCTTTGGATGGAGAACCGATTCTTCATCCCCCACGCCACGCCGAGGGCGAGCAGCACGAGGACGGACAGCATCGCGACGACCCACACCGTGGCTTGGACGCCGTCGCCCCCAGCGTTTCGCATCGTGCCCCGGTTGGGGTCGGTAACGGGCTCCATCCCCCACGCTCATGCATCACCCGTACCGTTCAAGCGGCGCTCTGGGCCATCTCGCGCCGCTCCGCGCTGAACGGGGAGCGCCTCCGACGTGTCTCGCGCCTGCCCGCCAATTGTTTCCAGCAGTAGTACGAGGCGAGCTGCACGAGGAAGAACGCGAGCGGTACGAGCGCCACGACTGGTGAGTCACCCTTGCTGAGGTGTGACGCAAAAGCGCCGCACACGTCGAACGTGAAGCCGGCGTAGGCCCACTCTTTGAGCGCAGGCGAGAAGCCGGTGGCGATCGCCAGCACGCCGAGCACCTTGGCGAAGGCCAAGATTTTCATGAAGTACACCGGGTACCCGAGCTCGGTGATGGTGTCCGTCATTCGTGGCGCTTCGCTGAAATATTGCCAGCTCGACCACGCTTGCAACGCGAGGAACAGCACGGTGGTAGCGGCGTAAACGGCGCGCAGACGCTTCGTCTTTGAATGCTGCATGACGTACGTAATCTGAGCAGTATTCGTACCGAGCGAGATTTCGGCGGCTCAGCCGCTCCCGAGGCACGTCGCCTGCCCTACGCAGCACCCCATGTCCAAACCGTCCGTTCTCATCGTGTTTCTCAGTGATTCGCTGAATGACTGAGCCGAAGAACATGGCCTAACGCGCTACGCGACCGTGCTGGGCTTGTCCTCGCGTCGCAGTAGCCATTTCTGAACGTGGTCCCGGCCGAGCAGCGTGGGCACCAGCAGGACGTACGGCAGCATCAAGAGCCAGTCCTTCGTCGTAACCGGGATGAGTTGGTGCAGCCCCACGCGCGGCCGTCCGCTGCCTGTCCACAGAAAGTAAGCCGCGACACACACCAGCGGCACCGCGATTTGCCCGACCGGCAGACGCCAAGGAACGCGGTCGAGAACGGCGAGGTTCGCGCGGCGCTGCTCCACTCGAGCTGAGTCAGCGCGTTGCTCCACGAGTCTTGCCACGGCTGGAGCCCGCTCCAAGAAGCGGTTCAGGCTGCGGCGTAGCGCCGAGTACCCGGCGAACCCGATCAGGGACGGGCCCAAAATGTACAGCATCTTCTCCAGCAGCGGGTGCGCGTGCTCTTCGGAGAGGATGCGCATGGCGGTGAGGGTGCCAATCATGGAGCCGCCGTATAGCCACACGCCACGAGCCACCCGCATCGCCGCGATGGAGCGTAGGAAGTACTGCGCCCGTGTCGCGACGGAGGCTTGATCGGCGGCGTGAAACACGGCTCGCGAAGCCGCGAGGAGCTCCGTGAGCGGGAACGCGGCCGTCACTGTCGTCACGAACAGACCGAGCAGGAACGTTCCCTGAAAGACGAGCGTCTTCACGATTTCGAACGGTCGCGGCGGCACCTCGAGGAGCTCACGCCAAAACCACGACGACACAGCGCCGTCCTTGGTGCCGAGCGTCAAGCCCAGAACGTCCGTCGTGATGACGCTGGCGAGCAGAACGCCGAGCAGGAAGACGGGCCATACGGACTCCCAAGGCGCCCGGCGGACCAGCAGCTCGCAGCGATCGATACGCCTTGCGAAGCGCGCCTCGCTCGCCAGGAGGACCAGGTACGCGAATTGAAATACCAGCACGACGATGAGCGCTTCCGACCATTCACGGCGCATTTGCGCGGTGAGCTGCGCGACGATTTCCCGCGAGCGCCCTGCTTCGCGGCTGACCGCGATCGCGGCCAAGGTCACCAGCTCCACGATGAATACGAGCTGGAAGAGCGGCGCTAGGGCCGCCGAAAACGTGCGGTGGGCCAAGTATCCAGAAACGAACAGCTCTTGCGCGTTGGGCTCGCGAAATGGGTCGAGCTCCTTTCGGCTCACGCGCAGCGCCGTTGACGCGGCCCAGAGTGGGTAGCCGATTGCCAGCACGAGCAAGAACCAACCCACCGCGTTCAGCACCGCAGGCGGACCCACCGTGAGCACGTTCGCGATCGATTGACCGGTCAAGTACCACACCAGAAACGCGAATAGCGTGAGCGAGCCGGCGACCCAGGCCGCGCTGCTCCACAGCGCCCGAGGCCGGTAATCGCGCGAAATGCCGTCCACGTAGTCTTGAAGGTGAGCGCGCACGTCGCGCAGGGCGAGCGCGCGTTGCTCCGGCTCCTTCATGAGGAGCCGCATCGCGAGTGTCTCGAGCGCGGGCGGGACCTCCGCGTCATGGGTAGAAGGGGGCTTGGGGTTTTCCAAGATCACGCGCCGTACGACGACGGCAGGGTCTTCGTGATCGAAGGGCACCTGTCCGCACAGGATTTCGTACAGAATCACACCGAGGCTGTAGAGGTCGCTCCGCTCGTCGACCGGCAGCCCCTTGGCTTGCTCCGGCGCCATGTAATGCGGGGTACCGAGCACTGCGCCGTCATGGGTCTGCCAGGCTTTCATTTCGGCGCGCACGGAGGTGACCGGGGTGGGCGCGCTCAGCGGCGCTGCGTCCGAGATGTCTGGATCGGACGCCAATGCTTCGGCCTGCGTGCTGACGCCTGCCGCCAGCTCTCTTAGCTTCGCGACGCCCCAATCCATCACCGCGACTTCGCCGAAGTCTCCCACCATCACGTTCGCGGGCTTCAAGTCTCGATGGATTACGCCCCGCGCGTGCGCGTACTCCATCGCCAAACACACCTGGGCGAATATGTCCAACAGGCGTCGGAGACCGAATTCAGCGAGCGTTTTCTCGTCCCCGGCGAGGCGCGCGGTCAATATGTCTTCCAGCGAGCGGCCGCGCACCAGCTTCATCGAGAAGTAAGCGCGACCGTGTGGATCCAGTCCCAGGTCGTGCACGGGGGCGATGTTCGGGTGCTCGAGCTGCGCGTTGACTTGCGCCTCTTCCACGAAACGCGCCAAGAGCTGGCGCGGGATCTCCCCGCGCGGCAGGTGAGTCACCTTGAGCGCCATCTCCCGCCGCAGCTTCGTGTCGAAGCCGAGCAGAACCTGACCCATGGCGCCGCGCCCGACCTCGCCGCGAACCTCGATGCGCCCGCCCCACAGCTCCGGTTCTGCCTCTGCAGCTTCTATCGTCGGGGCGCTCGCGCCCGGCTGCTGGCTGTCATCCATGCGGGAAAGGCGGCCAGCGTAACACGGCCACGGGACTCAATAGCGGGCGTCCTACCCGCGATATTTTGCCAGCGGGCGTGAAATGCGGCGTCTCGGTCTCGGTGTCGGTCTCGGTGTCGGTGTCGGTGTCGGTCTCGGTCTCGGTCTCGGTCTCGGTCTCGGTCTCGGTTTCAATGCTTGGGCTCGCGGTCCAAGATGCGTCCCTGAACGGCGAGGGCGATGTGCTGAACGTTCACTTCCGCGGCCCCTTCCAGGTCGGCGGCGGTGCGGGCGACGCGCAGAACCTTATTGAATGCGCGCGCGGAGAGGCCGAGCGTCGTGACGGCGCCCTCGAGGGCGGCGCGGCTCGCGTCGTCCAGGTGTACGATCTGCTCGAGGTTTCGCGACGGCAGGCTCGCGTTCAGGTGCGCCGCGCCGAAGAGCTTGCGGGAGCGGTGCTTCTGTCGCTCCCGCGCGAGGGTGACCCGGGCCCGCACCGCGGCCGAGCTTTCGCCGCCCGCTTTGCGCAGCAGGGCCGCCACCTCCACCGGCGGTACGCCGACGTGAATGTCGATGCGGTCCAAGAGCGGGCCGGAGAGGCGCGCGCGGTAGCGTTGTCGCGAAAATTCGGTGCACTGGCACTTCAGACGAGGATGCCCCCAATGCCCGCACGGACACGGATTGACGGCGGCGACGACGAGGGGCCGTGCCGGGAACCAGGCGCGAGCGCGGGCGCGGGCGATGCACACGCGGCCGTCTTCCAGCGGTTGGCGCAGGGCTTCGATCGCGCTACGCCGAAACTCGGCTAGCTCGTCGAGGAACAGCACGCCGTGGTGGGCGAGGCTCACCTCGCCGGGGCGCGGAAAGTCGCCTCCACCAACGAGCCCCGCGTCGCTGACCGAGTGATGCGGCGCGCGGAAGGGGCGTTCGCTGATCACGCCCGTCGCGCTGGGCAACGTCCCTGCCACCGAATGGATGGCGGTGCAGGCGATGGCCTCCTCCAAATCCAGCGGGGGAAGGACGGTAGGCAGGAGGCGGGCGAGAAGTGTTTTTCCGCTCCCGGGCGGCCCGAGCATCAGCAGGTTGTGACCTCCCGCGGCGGCGACTTCCAGCGATGCGCGCGCGGTGGTCTGGCCGCGCACCTCCGCGAGGTCCCCCTGCGTGCTGCACGTCTGCGGAACGAACTCCGTCGGTAGCACGGCTGCGAGCGGTGAACCGCCGCGCACGTGGTCCACGATCTGGCTCAGCGTGTCGGCGACGAGGACGCGCAGGCCGCGCGATAGCCCCGCCTCTGCCGAGTTTCCGCGGGGGACGATGGCGGTGTGTATCCCTTCGCGGGGGCCGCCGAGCCGCGGCAGCACGCCTGTGACGGGGCGGAGCGTGCCTTCCAACGAAAGCTCACCGATGAGAAGAACGCCGTCGAGGCGGCGCGGGTCGAAAAAGTCCACGGCGGCGAGCACGCCGAGCGCGATCGCGACGTCTAGCGCGGCTCCGCTCTTCCGCAGGTCTGCCGGCGCGAGGTTGACGGTGACCGCGTACGCGTTGAGCAAGACTCCGAGGTGCGCGAGGGCTCCGTTCACGCGCACACGCGCCTCTTTGACGGCGGCCTCCGCGAGCCCAACGAGCTGGAAGCCGCCGGGGCCGCGGTTACACGTCACTTCCACGCGCACCGGGTGAGCGTCCAAGCCGATGAGCACGGAGGCCAAGGCGGTCGCGCTCCCCGTGGGCGTCCCGGAGATGGCCATGGCGGCCGAGCTCGAAGTGGTCATGCCGTGCTCCTATTGCGAGCCGCATGCCGGGTTAAATCCGGGGCAATTGCCAGAAACGACGGCTGGCCGCCGCCCCGAACGGCCGCCATGGCCGCCTCGGCCACTCATAACGTCCTGCTATCGAACGAATAGGAACGATATATTGGAGTTGGGATGAGCAATTCTGCACATTGCTGAGCAGGCGACGCCGCCGTGCGTCCAAGGAGACAAGAATCGATGTCGAAGCAAAGTCAGTGTCCGTTTCATCACGTCGGCGGCGGAGGCACCTCTAACCGAGATTGGTGGCCGAACCAGCTCAACCTCAGCATCCTGCGCCAGCACACGGCCAAGAGCGACCCGATGAGCGTCGAGTTCGACTACGCGAAGGAGTTCGCGAGCTTGGACTTTGCTGCGCTCAAGCAAGACCTGCACCGCCTCATGACGGACTCCCAGGACTTCTGGCCGGCGGACTTCGGCCACTACGGCCCTCTCTTCATACGTATGGCTTGGCATAGCGCCGGCACCTATCGCATTGGAGATGGGCGCGGTGGGGCGGGCCGTGGCAGCCAACGCTTCTCGCCCCTCAATAGCTGGCCGGACAACGGCAACTTGGACAAGGCGCGCCGGCTCCTCTGGCCCATCAAGCAGAAGTACGGTCAGAAAATCTCTTGGGCGGATTTGATGATCCTGACGGGCAACGTCGCGCTCGAGTCGATGGGCCTTCAGACCTTCGGCTTTGGCGGCGGCCGCGCGGACGTTTGGGAGGCCGAGCAGGACATTTACTGGGGCCGCGAGAAGAAGTGGCTTCAGGATGAGCGCTACACGGACGACCGCAGCTTGGAGAGCCCGCTCGGCGCCGTGCAAATGGGGCTGATTTACGTCAATCCAGAGGGCCCCAACGGCAACCCGGACCCACTGGCGGCCGCGCGCGATATCCGGGAGACGTTCGCGCGGATGGCGATGAACGACGAGGAGACGGTCGCGCTCATCGCGGGCGGTCACAGCTTCGGCAAGACGCACGGCGCTGCTGCCGCCAGCCACGTCGGCGCCGAGCCCGAAGCGGGCACCATGGAGGACCAGGGCTTCGGCTGGAAGAACAGCTTCGGCACGGGTAAGGGTCGAGACGCGATCACGAGCGGCCTCGAGGTGACGTGGACGACGACCCCCACCAAGTGGAGCAATAACTTTTTCGAGAACCTGTTCGGCTTCGAGTGGGAGCTCTCCAAGAGCCCTGCCGGTGGCCACCAGTGGATTGCGAAGGGCGCCCCCGCCACGATTCCGGACGCGTTCGACCCGGCCGTGAAACGGGTGCCCACCATGCTCACGACGGATTTGTCGCTTCGCTTCGACCCCGCATACGAGAAAATCTCACGTCGCTTCTTGGAGCATCCAGAGGAGCTCGCCGACGCTTTCTCCCGCGCTTGGTTCAAGCTCACCCATCGCGACATGGGGCCGCGGGTTCGCTACCTCGGGCCGGAAGTGCCGGCAGAAGAGCTCATTTGGCAAGATCCGATCCCGGCCCTCGATCACGAGCTGGTGAGTGACCAAGACGTGGCCACGATCCGCGGGCAAATCATGGCCGCGGGACACTCGGTGGCGGAGCTTGTCGGCACCGCTTGGGCTTCAGCCTCCACGTTCCGCGGCTCGGATCGGCGCGGCGGCGCCAACGGCGCGCGGATTCGCTTGGAGCCACAGCGGAGCTGGCCCGCGAATCATCCGCAGCAGCTGGAAAAGGTGCTGCAAACGTTGGAGCGGATTCAGAGCGCGTTCAACGACGCGCAATCCGGGAACAAGCGCGTCTCTCTCGCCGACTTGATCGTGCTCGCGGGCTCGGTCGCCGTGGAGCAAGCGGCCAAGAAGGCCGGGCACGAGGTGTCGGTGCCTTTCACGCCCGGTCGGATGGACGCGTCGCCGGAGCAGACGGACGTCGCTTCCTTCGCCGCGCTGGAGCCCATCGCCGACGGCTTCCGTAACTACTTGAGGGAAGACTTCAACGTCCCCGCCGAAGCGTTGCTCGTCGACAAGGCGCAGCTCTTGACCCTGACGGCGCCAGAAATGACCGTGCTCGTCGGAGGCTTGCGCGTTCTCGGCGCGAACTTCGACGGGGCAACCCACGGCGTCTTCACCGAGCGTCCCGGCGTGCTGTCGAACGACTTCTTCGTGAACCTGCTCGACATGGGCACGGAGTGGAAGCCGTCTGGCGCGCAGACGTTCGAAGGGCGCGATCGCAGGACGGGCCAGGTGAAGTGGACGGCCACGCGGGTGGACCTCGTTTTCGGCTCGAGCTCGGAGTTGCGCGCTTTGGCCGAAGTGTACGCCAGCGCCGACGCGCAGCCGAAGCTGGTGAAAGACTTCGTCGCCGCATGGACGAAGGTGATGAACGCGGATCGCTTCGATTTGGCGTGATTTGCCGAGTGTGTGGCCGCGCAGGCGTAGAGACACTGCGCGGCCGCGTCACTCACGCGCGGCCCGACCCCGCTCCCCCTCGGTAGCAAACGGCCACGTGCGTCAGCCGGTTAAGTCCCGAGATTCTCCGCGCCGCGGCCGCTAGGTGCGCCTCACGACCACACTTGTTTCGTCTCGGGTGGCGCTCTAAAGTCAGCGTTCAGAGGCGCGCGACGCTGGTCGAAGGGGTGGTCCTCGACCGCGTTCGTCTTGAACGATGACTCAATCAATCCCCCTTGCGAGCTCCGCAACCGTACCGTCTTCTGCGTGGAACGATGAGATTCTCAGGGAGCTCCTGGCCCTGCAGTACGTCCGGGCCGTCGTGTTCACGAATGGAAAGGGTCGGGCGCTACACGTGAATCGCCTTAGGTCGACGCCGCCGGGGCTCGCGAGGGTGGCGGACCTCGCGCTCGCGTCGCTGGCCCAAGCCGGCAGCGCGCTGCAGCTCGGCAAGTTAGAGGTCAACGCGTGCGTGTATCAAGAGGGCGTGGTCCTCCTCGCGGGGAACGGCGCGCTGCGGGTTGCGGTCTTGGCGGACGCAGGCGCAAACCTCGGCACGTTGCTCAACCAGGTGCGGCGGCTGTTTCGTAAGGAGGAGTCGACGTGAACGAGCCCCGAACGAACTGGTTTCAGCGCCTCGTCGGCGCGGACGGCGGGTCGCTCACCGCGCTGGAGGAGCAGCTGCTCAAGGCCAAGGAGGACGCGCACCAGCTAGAGGAGCAGCTGGCGCGGGAGCGCGAGAAGACCACGGAGAAGGAGCGGGAGCTCGCGCAGGCGCAGGAACGCGCCGGGGAAGCGCAGCGTGACTCGGAGGCCCGGCTCGTGGCGGTCCGACAGGCCGCGGAGGAGCGCCTGGCCGCGCACGAGGAGCTGGAGCAACGCCACCAACAGGTGACGGAAGAGCTTGCGATCACGCGCACTCAGCTGACCCGTCAGCGGGACGAGTCCGGCAAGCTGAATAAGTCTTTGGCGGCTGCCAACGCGCAGCTGGCTCGCGTGGAGACGGCCGTTCAGGCTGCCCGCGCCCAAGCAACCCAGCTCGAAAGCAAGCTCGCAGAGCGAGTGACGGAGTCGGAGGCGACTTTGGCCCGCATGCGGGAGCTCGAGCACTCGAGCGAGAAAGGCGCCAGGGATCTCGAGGAAGCCAGGCGCCGGCTCCAAACGATCGAGACGCGCGCTTCTACCGTCGAGCACGAGCTCGCGGAGACGAAGCAGTCACTGCAGAGCGCGGAACAAGAGCTGCAAGCGACGCTGGCGCAGCTGCAAAGCGGCCTTCACGACGAGATTCCTCGAACAATCGCTGGGGGTCGAGCTTGCCACGGACGACGCGAGCGTGGAGCAAGCCACCCTCAAGCTCCGGCTGCGAACGTCCGCCCCCATCGGTTAAGCGCGTCAGTAGCTCTCGCCGTGGATGTGCTCGGGTAAGATCCCCAGGTCGAGAAGCAGGGTGGTGCAGTCGTTGACCATGGGCGTGTGGCCGCACAGGTACGCGCGCGCAGGGCCGCCCAGCTCCCGTAGCGCCTCGGGCAAGTGAGCTTGCACTCGACCGACCCGCGCCATGTTCCCCTCGGGCGGCTGCGAGTGGGTGACGACGAACCCAAAGCGAGGATGTCGTTCGGCGAGTCGCGAGAGCTCCGCGCCCCATAGCTCCTCCGACGCGTCCCGGCAGCCGAACAGCAAGGTGAGGGGAGGACCCGAAGGACGCGCGAGCTGCTCCAGGGCAATGGCGCGGAGCGGAGAGATGCCGGTGCCGGTCGCCACGAGCAACGAAGGCATGTCTGCCTTCCACACCAAGGAGCCATTGGGTCCGCTCACGGCCACGACGCTTCCCAGACCGAGCTCCAGCACGTTGGCCGCGGTGGTACCGCGCGCGACCGCGATCTCGAACTCCGCGGGCGCCAGTGCCGAGTAGGGCGACGCCATCGAGAAGGCGTGGGTCGCGCCGTCGTCCAGGCTGAGCAAGACGTATTGGCCGGCGGCACGCTCGAACGGTGCGTCGGCGCGGAAGGTCATGCCGACGACCCGGGGGCTGAGCGGCGCCATCGCCACGAGCTCCGCCGAAAAACTTGGCATGCCTTCGGGTCTAGCACCCGAAGCCTCGGCGCGGCGAGCTTGAAGCACCTAGGCGCGGCGTGGGAGGATTCGCGAGCGCGGCCGGGCCGCGAGCCCGCCATGAATTTCTTCGGCCATGCCGCGCTCGCCACTCAACACTTCGAGGCGGCGACCCCTGCGCCCTCCGCGGACGAGCTTGCCAGGCTGTGCGCGGGGGCGATGCTACCGGACTTCGTGGGGATGCTGCGGCTCGGCCGCCCGAGCGTGACCGATGCCGTACTGGCGCGGGGGGTGGCGTTCCACCACCGAACGGACGAAGCCTTCCACGACCTGCCTTCATTCTTGAACCTGTCCCGCGCGGCCTTCGCGTGGCTCAGCGCGCGCGGCTTACCGCGAGGCCCGGCCCGCGCAGTGGCTCACATTGGTATCGAGATGTTGCTGGACGAGCCGCTCGCCGAGGAGCCACGCGCGCGCGCGGCCTATCGCGCGGCGCTGGCGCTGCCGCTGGACGAGTTGCTCGAGCTGCCGACCGCTCGCGATCGGGAGCGCTTGGTTGCCTTGCAAGGGGCGCTCTTGGAGCGCGCTCACGGCGCGCGTAATCCATCCCCGGGCCTCGTTGCGGAGCGCATCCGCCGCACGCTCTCGGGCCGGCCGCGCCTGGAGACGGACGACGCCGGCCAGGCCCTGCTCGGGGAGTGGGTCGCGCAAGCGCGCCCGCTCGTGTTCGCCGAGGCGCCCGACATTTTGGCGCGTCTGCGCCTCCTGCTCGCGAACTTCGGCGGAGCACAGTAGGCTGCGCGACGCACCATGAACGAGCGCGCGCCGGCCGTCGGCAACATCGCGGCCACGGTTTTTCAGGACCTGCGGCGAGCCATTTTGGCGGGGGAGTTTGCGGCCGGAGACAGACTCCCAGGTGAGCGCGAGCTGGCCCAGAAGTACCAGACCAATCGCAACACCTTGCGCGAAGCCGTAAGGCGCCTGGAGCACGCGCGGCTCGTGACCGTGCGTCACGGGCAGGGGGTTACGGTGGCGGACTTTCGCCGCACGGGCACGATGGAGCTTTTGCCGCCGTTCTTGGAGACCTCCAAAGACATCAGCGAGATAGCGCATTTATTGGAAGACATCCTCCCGGCGCGCCTGCTCGTGCTCGAGTTTGCGACGAAGCTTGCGGCGCAGCGCGCGGCGCCGCAGGACGTGACCCGCATCCGAGACATCACGGATCTGCTCATCGCCGCGTTCGACCGGGGGGACCCGGTCGTGATCGCGCACGGCTTTCAACGGTGGCTGGACGCCATCATCGAGGCCGGACATTCCGTCGCGGTGCGTTGGATCGCGAACCCGTTTTTGGATGCTTACCGCGAGCTTTTGGATCGCTTCCCCGCGCTGTGGGTGCTGGAGCCGAGCTTTCCGCAGCACTTGCGGGACGTCGCGAGCTCTATCGAGCGTGGCGAGGAGGATGCCGCCCTCGCGGCGCTGCGCGGCTACTACCAACGCGTGGACCGCGCGCTGATGCAGACGCTCTCCGGCGTGATGAAGTCCAAGCCGCCCGTCTAGTCCAGGGGAGTGCCCGCGCTCGACTTCGTGCACCAGAGCAGCACCGGGCCTGCCCCTTGCGCGGTCGCGAGGACGTGAGCGGCGGCTTTCGCCGAGTAAGTGTCGTCCAAGATTGGATAGCCGGCATCGGCGAACACGTGGCGCGCGCGGGAGCCTTCGGGCGTGGCGTGCGGATAGCCGACCCCGAGTTGATCGGTGACCAGCTCCAGCGGTAGCAGGTCACCCTTCGGAAGAGCGAGTCGCGGCTCGCCGGTCAGGCGCGAAAGCCACGACAGTGAGGTCGTCGCCAGGGACAGCACGCGACCCCGCCGAGACAGAGGCCAGGCGGCGATACGCACGGCGCACACCGTGATCGCGCTCCGTAAGAGGCCCATTTTTCGAGCCAATGACAGGCCCGCCAACAGTCCGGCGCTGGTGGCGGCGGAGCCTATGGGCAACACCACGCGCGCGGGGCTTGGGCACTCTTTCGCCTCGATTTGCAGCGCGAGCTCCAAGCCCGCCGCTACGTAGCCGAACAAGCTCTCGGCATCGAAGCTCACTTGGGACAGCACGCACGCTCCCGGGTCACTGCGCCGCACGCGTTCGGTCGCGAGCAGGAGCAGGCTCCAGTGCGGGATCTCCATCACTTGCGCGCGGGCCTGCACCACGCGATGGCTACGCGCCGCTTCGTCGGTGAGCGGTTGGGGAAAACAGATCGCACCTGGCGCGAGCGCGACGCGTGGCGCGTGGAGCGCGGTCGCTTCCGCGAAGTTGGAGCCGACGGCGCCCGTGGAGTAGACGCGCGTCGCGCCCGCAGCTCGAGCCGCTCCCAGCAGATGCTCGAGCAAGCGCAGCTTGGTGCCACCGTAAACGGGCGACGACGTGTCGTCGCGCTTCAACCAGATGTCTGCGCCGCGGAGCACGCCGTCCGCTTGCTCGACACGAGTCGGCAGCTCGGCCAACACCGCGTGGTGCACCCGGCCGGCGAGCGCGGGAAAGAAGCCGAAGAGCGCACTCATGGGCTGAACATGCCCTGAGTTCCGCGCGGCACTACTGCTCTTGGGTCCACTGTTCTTTTGTTCAAATCAGTGGTAGCCACGCAGAACGTAGCGCCGGCCCGGAGCCGGCGTGACGTGGCAATATGGCAAATTCCGTAAAGGCTACGCGCACATCGGCGTCGAGGCCTGGTTCGAGCAAGAAAACGCAAACGAAGGCGGCCCCGGCCAAAAAGGCTGCCGGACGTTCAGCCTCCCCGTCCAAGGTCGCCGCTCGCGCCTCGAAGGCGCCCGCCAAGGTCGTGCCGCTCGCAGCTCGTCCCCTCCCGCCCGCGCCGAAGAAACCCGCAAAGCCCGCGGTTGAAAAGCGCGCGCCTGGGAAGCCCGCGGCTGCGAAGGCCACGGACGCAAAGCCGGTATTGCCGAAGCTCGCTCCTCCACTCGCCAGCTCACCTTTGCTCGTGGCGCTGCGGGTGGAAGAGCAGCGCGCCGTTCGCCAAGCTCTGGCGGGCGAGCCAACGCTCCTCACCAATTCCCCGCGCGCCCGGGACGCCGCCATCTTCGCGGCGGCTGCGAGTGTGGCACGTCAGCCGGTCTTGGTCGTTTCGCCGCTCGCGGCGGAGCTGGTCGAGCACGCTGCTCTACTCCCGGGGTTGGACGTCGCGGCGTTCGGCACCTTCGTCTCGCCGGACACGGCCGCCGCCAGCAAGCGTCGGTTGGCGCGCGGCGGGCCGCTCCTCGTCGTGGTGGAGCCGGCTCAGCTGCTGGACCCGGCGCTGCACGAGGTAGTCGCGAAGGCCCCGCTCGCGCTGCTCGGCATCGCGGCTGCCCACGCTTGTTCGGAGCACGCCCACGAGCTCTCGCCCGCGTACTTCAGCTTGAAGGACGCGTTGGCCGCGTTTGGCGCCCCCGTCCTCGCGACGTGCACGGCCACGAGTGCGCGTGTCGTGGACCAAGCGGCAGAGGCCATCGGCGCCAAGTCCAGCGCCGTCCTCGCTGCAGCGCCGCCCGAGCTCTCACAGAGCGCCCAAGTCGTGCGCTCCGCCGAGCGCAAAAGCGCGCTTTTAGCCGGAATTTTGGCGTATGGGGCGCCCGGCGTCGTGCTCACCGCGACCGCTCAAGAGGCGGACGCGGTCTTCGCCGAGCTTTCCTCGCGCAAAGTGCCATGCGTGCGCGCTCACGCGGGCATGGCGCCCGCGGAGCGCACCGCTTCGCTTCGTCGCTTCACGGACGCGCACGAGCAGCTGGTGCTCGTCACGCAGAGCCCGCACGCCAACGCCACGGGGCTCGCGGGGTGTCCGGAGGTGAGCTACTGCCTCGGCAGCGTCGCGCCCCGCCCCGATTTGAATTTCGTGGTTCATTACCAGGCGCCGCTCTCTCCCGAGCAACTGTTCGAGGACTTGGCCTGGCTTGCGGCCGGGAAAAGCTCACTCGTCTTGGCGGACTCGAGCGACGCGGCCCTGGTGCAGGCACTGCTGGCGCAACAACGCATCAAGCCGGCTGCGGTGGAAGCGATGGCGCAAGTGCTCGCGCAGCTCGCGGATGACAGGTCCGCTCCGGCGGACACGCTGGCCCTGCGCGCTGGCACGAGTCGACGGAGCGCGGAGCGCGTGCTGGGCGCCTTCGCCGACCGAAACCTCGTCGTGCGTGACGGTGCACAGATCTGCCGACGCACCACGCCCGAGCAGCTGGTCGCGGACGCTCGCTTGCTCTCCTCGCGTTTCGCGGCGCTACGCGCGGCAGACGCCGGGCGTGCCGAGCTGGTTGCGCGTTACGTCACGAGTCGCCACGGTACCGCGCCGGCGGCGGCGCCAGAGGACTCGTCCCTGCCGCGCTACGTCAGGGCGTGACGCGCCTCGCTTCGTAGCGGCGCAGCTCGCACTCGATCGCGCCGTTGAACACCATCAAGAACTTATCGGCGCGTAGCGGCAGGTCGAACTGACGCGGCACGATCAACGCGCGTTCGTAGGCTTCGAAGCGCTGCAGCACCTTGGCGAGATCCGCACCGAGGTTTTCGTCGCGGCGGAGCCGCTCTCCGTAAGGGGGATTCACCACCAGCCCGCCGCCATCCGCGCTCGGCGCGGCGCTCGTTACCGGCGCGAGCCTCAGGTTGACGCGTAAGCCCGCCTGCTCTGCGTTGGCCCGAGCGGCCTCCAACGCGCCCGCGTCCGTGTCGGAACCGATGAGGGAGAGGGACAGCGGCTTGGCCGCGTCGCGCGCCTCCTCACGGAGGCGGGTGATGGTGGCGCGGGCCTGGTCATCGAAGTCGGCCCAGCGCTCGAAGCCGAAGTCGCTTCGCGCGAGGCCGGGCGCGCGCCGCGCCGCCCACAGCCCCGCCTCGAGGAGCAGCGTGCCGGAGCCGCACATCGGATCCACCAGCGGTGACTCCCGGTCCCAGCCGGAGTAGCGCACGAGCGCGGAGGCGAGCGTCTCTTTGATCGGAGCTGCCCCTTGCGCCGCGCGGAAGCCGTGCGCGTGAAGCGAGTCTCCCGAATGGTCCAAATAGATGGTGGCGCGATCCTTGACGAGGTGGACGAACAGCTGAACGTCCGGATCTTGGCGATCCACGCTTGGCCTCGCGCCGAGGCGCTCGCGCAGCTGGTCCACCACCGCGTCCTTAGTGCGCTGCGCAATGTACTGCGTGTGCGTGAGACGGCTCGAGCGGCATGCGGCGCGCACTGCGAGCGTGCGCCGCGCGTCGAGCACTCGCGTCCAGTCAACGCCTTTTACGCCCTCGTAAAGGGCATCTTCGTGAGGGCACGCAAACTCGACCAGCGGCTCCAGCACCCGCAGCGCGATGCGCGACCAGAGGCACGCCCGGTAGGCGTCCGAAAGCTCGGCGCCGAAGTGCACGCCGCCACGGTCGGCGCGCACGCGACGAAGTCCCAGCTCGTGCAGCTCGTCGCGCAGCAGCGGCTCGGTGCCTTTGGCGGCGGTGGCAAAGAACCGCGCCGTGGGGCGTCGCTCCTGCTCGGTCATCGCGCCTCCCCCAGTGCTCGGAGCTTGCGTGCGGCTCGCAGCACGGATTCATCGGTCGTCAGATCCTCGAGGTGCGCGAGGGGAGCCCAGCGCACGTCGGCGACCTCGTCGGTGAGCACGAACTCGCGTGTGGGCGAGCGGAAGCAATAGCGCACGTCGAAGTGCTCGTGCTCGGGCTCGTCCTTGCGTGCCGGAATGGGGTGAACGTCCAGATCGAACACCGCCGCCGCACCATCCGCGGACAGGGCGAGGCCGACCTCCTCCTCGACCTCGCGGCGGGCCGCGGCGACCAGCGTTTCATCCGCCGGTTCGACGTGCCCACCCGGCTGCACCCAAATCCTCAACTTCTTGTGGAAGATCAGGAGAACGGCGTCTTGCTCGGGGGACAGCACGAAGGCGCTCGCGGTCAGGTGACCGGGCGTGAACTGATGCCGCGACGTGGGCGTCGCCACCTCGAGCAGGTCTAGCATCCGCTTTTTGAACGAAGACTCGCGCGGATCTACCGGGGTGTAGGCGAGGAGGGCGGACCGAGCCGAATCCAAAAGCACGCGCCTTTTTCGACCAAATCCGCGTTCATGGCAAACGAGATCGCGGCTCCCTACATCCCCCCGGGCTTCTGCGACGAAATGGAGCGGCGCGCCGGCGCGCGTCGGGAAGCGGGGCTCGTGGCCAGGCGCGGGGACTGACCCTGCCGCCCGCTGTCCGCCGCAGCCGCTTCGCCTCGTCCACGGAGGGCGCGCGTGCACGCGGGGTGAGAAGGCGAGTAGGGTGAGGCCATGCTCAGCGCCGACGAAGTGATTGCCGCCCTTCAGCTGGCACCACACCCGGAAGGAGGGTTCTATCGCGAAACTTTCCGCGCCGAGCCGCTGCCCGGGCCGCTACCGGAGCGTGGGCAGCGTAGCGCTTCTACTGCCATCTATTTCTTGCTGCGGCGGGCGGACTTCTCGGCTCTGCACGTCGTCGCGTCGGACGAAGCGTGGCACCACTATTACGGCGACGCGTTGGAGCTGCATTGCTTCGATCGTGCGGGCAGTCACCGGGAGGTCCGGCTGAGCTCACAGCTACAGCTTGGTGAGCGACCGCAACACGTCGTCTTGAGCGGTGAGCTGCAAGGAGCCCGGGTGGTGCCGGGCCCTCACGGCTTCGCCCTGTGCGGCTGCACGGTAGCACCCGGCTTTGATTTTGCAGATTTTCGCATGCCGCCGCGCGAGGAGCTGCTCCGCGAGTTGCCCCTGCACGGTGAGCTCGTGCGCGCTCTCACTCGCTGAAGCGACCCGACGAAACGAAGCCGCGCGCTGCGCTCGTCCTTACAGCTCGACCGAGCCGTCCGGCGGCAGCGCTTCCCGTTCACCCATGCCCGCGACGACCCACAGATGTTCGGGCGCACGTCCGTGCTCGACGTGCAGCGTGCGGGTCTCGCCCGGCAGCAGGTCGACGTAGTTGTCGTTCCAAATCGCTGGCGACTCGAAGCTTTCCACGCCGACCCGCAGTCGCCAACCGCTGCTGGAAACCTCGACGCCGTTCGAGACCCGCGTCGCCTTCACCTTGCCGCCGAACCCCTCCATTTGGACGAGCGGGGCGAGATAGCGAAAGTCTCGCTCGACGCCACCGGCATGGGTGAGCGTCGCGACGAGCGCGTAGCGCGAACGAGCGAGGCCTGGCGGGAGCTCGAGCTCTACGGCGTCCACCGCCCCCGCGCGGGTGAGCGCGACCTCGGCTTGGACGGAGCTCCGCACCTCGCCCGTGGCGACCTCGCGCAGCTCTAGCAACAGCGTGCCGTGCGCGGCGCCGGGACGGTCGAGTGACGCGTGCGCGACGTACGCGTTCTGCGTGGCGTCCAGCGGCTCGATACCCACGCTGAAGGGGCGGAAGCAACGCTTGCACTCGTAGAAGGCGTGCTTCGGCCGCCGGTAAAAGTCCACGAGCGCCCAGCAGATGCTCGGCCACGTGCTCGTGTAGTTCCACAGGATGACGCCCCCGGTGAACCGCAGATTCCGCCGATAGTGACGCACGTACCGCCCCACCGTGTCGGCTTGAAAAGCCTGCGTGGTCGCGATGGCCGCGTCCAAGCTCGTCGGGTAGCCGAACGCGGCTGCCCGCGAAAATAGCTTCTCCATCTGGGCGCCGTGTCGCGCCCACACGAGCCCCGGGCTTTGGCCTTCGCGCCGGCTCACCTGGCCAGGACTCCACGCTTCGTCCGGCCGCATGAAGGTCTCGATGGTTTCGCGTTGCGGCAGGGCTTGCGCGCCGAACTCCGAGTTGAAGCGCGACAGATCTGCGATGTATTCCGTGCTCTTCCAGCCGAACCACAC
Source organism: Polyangiaceae bacterium (assembly GCA_029266615.1). Classification (GTDB taxonomy): domain Bacteria; phylum Myxococcota_A; class Polyangia; order Polyangiales; family Polyangiaceae; genus PMG-095. The sequence continues at coordinate 57,348 of JAQSWN010000031.1, read as the reverse complement.
GTCCCAATTGTGCCGATCGCCTTCTTCGTCGCTGTCGGGGTGGAGGTCGCGCGACTCCGAAGCGGGGCTGCCCGGCCAGTACGGCCGGTCCGGATCGAGCTCTGCGCACACCGCTGGCAAGACGTCGTAATAGATGGGGTGAAAGCGCTTCTCCGGCGTGGTCACCATGGCCAACGCTTCGTTCTCGTTGTTGCCGCACCACAGCGCGATACAGCTGTGACTACGGAGCTTGCTCACGATGTCCCTTGCTTCGCGCTCCACCTCCGCCAGGAACTCAGCGCTCTCCGGGTAGATGCCGCACGCAAACTGAAAGTCTTGCCAAACCAGGAGCCCGAGCTCGTCGCAGGCGTCGTAAAACGCTTCGTGCTCTACGATGCCGCCGCCCCAAACCCGCAGCAGGTTGACGCCGCCGGCCATGAGGAGCTCTAGGTACTCGCGGTACTGCGCGGGCGTCACGCGCGTGTGAAGGAAGTCCAGCGGCAGCCAGTTGTCGCCCTTTGCCCAGACTTTTTGCCCGTTCACGCGGAGGTAAAAGACCTTGCCGTTGGGGCTCTCCGGGTCTCGTTTGGACAGCTCGATTCGGCGCACGCCGACGCGGCGGGTGACTTCGTGCAACGTGTGCTCGCCTTGCCGCACCCTGATTCCCACCCGGTAGAGGTGCGGAGCGCCGAGCTCCCGCGGTAGCCACGGGACTGCGTTCGCGAGCACGTAGGCAAGCTCTACTTCCTGCTCGGCTCCGGCGCTGAGCTCGAGCGGTGCGCTGGCGACGACTTGGCCGTCCAGAAGGAGCTCCGCCGCCGTGCTCTCTGTCCCGTGCGCGGTGATGGTGAGGCCGGCACGGAACGTGGCCGAGCCGTCTTCGTTGGGACGAGCATCCGCGTGCAAATCGGTCGCGAACAGCCCGCGTGAAAGCTCGAGCCGCAACGGACCGGCGAGACCGACGGTTGGCGTGCGCGCCGCCCAATCCCAGCCGTAGCTCATCTGCGACTTTCGCACGTAGAGCCGCTCCCACGGCTCGTTCCAATACGGCAGGGGCCCGCCTGCGCGGCGCACGGTGGCGGGCATGCTGGCTTCGAACGCGAGGGCCAAGCGGTTCTCTCCCGCGCGCAGCTTGCCGGTCACGTCCACGAACAACCTCCTCATTTGGTTTTCGTGATGCGCGACGAGCTCGCCGTTCAGATACACGCTGACGAACGTGTCGAGCGAATCGAAGACGAGGCGAGCCGCGAGCGCGGCTTGGTCGGCGTCGACCGACAGCGTCGTCGCGTACACGAAATCGCGCTCTTCGATCCAGCGTGCGGCGCCGACTTGGTCGCCCCAGTACGGATCGGGAATGCGGCCGGCGCGCAGCAGATCTTGCGCTGCAAGCCCGGGTACGGTCGCCGGCAACCACCCCGCCGGGCTCACGGGCTGCCGCGACGCGCGCTCCGCCAAGGCTTCGCCGCTGCGGTGCGGTACGTCGAGGAAATGCCAGCTCAGGCGCGCGGAGCCGAGGTCCACGATCGTCGTCATGGCCCGATGCTCTACACCAAGACGGCGGCGGGCTGCTCAGTCCGGGTTGCGGATGCCTTGTTCCATCAACGCCGCGGCCGCCTGCGGGTCCTGCGCCGGTGGAGGGGGCGCTGGCGGCGCGTCGGCTGGGGGCGGCAGGGGGAGCGCCGCTTGAGGCGGAGGCATCTCCAAAGCGGGCTGCGGTGGAACGATGGGCGGCGGTGCTGGCGGCGCGGCCGGGCGTTCCAAAGGCGGCGTGAAGCCGCGCTTGGGGAACATGTTGTCCGCCGAGCGGGACGCACCCTGATTCGAAGGGAGCGATGAGAAGGTTGCGGACGTGCTGCCCGAGTCCGACGTGGAAAAGCGGTTAGAGCTGTCCGTTCCCGATTGCGTGCTGGCGAGCCCGCTCTCCAGACTGAACGCGGCGCTACCGGGGGGCCGCTCCCCGCCGCTGCCGATGCGATCCGGGATAGCCACCATGGCGAAGGCGGCGAAGCAGCAGGCGCCGATGGCGAGGCCAACGCAGGGCGCCCATCGCCAGCTCAGCACTTTGGAAGTCCCGATGGCCCGCATCCGCGAAGAATCCTAACCCCATCACGCGGACTTGGCCAGCGCTTGCTCTCGCGGCTCCCCGGCGGATTGGCTTTCGCGTTTCGCGCTAGCCGCCGGAGAACGCGTCCTCGGCGTCTGCCGACGGGGGTGTGGCATCTTCGCGATTCTGCAAGTACCCGTGGGGCAAGCTCACGACCTGCGTTCCCGACGCTTTCCCTCGCGGAACACGCATGGCCAACGCTGGAAACGGCTCCGCCGCGTTGAGCCCGGTGAGCGTCATCTCCAGCTCGGCGAGGGTGCCCACCTGCATCAAGCGGGCGCGGAGCTCGGCTGTATTGCGAAAGCATTTCGTGTACCAGGTTGCGTGGCGGCGGAACGCTCGCATCGCGGGGCGCTCACCGAACCACGCCGCGAGGCCGCGCGCGTGCTCCAGCAGAACATCGCGAACTTCCCCCAAAGTCGGGGGATTTTGCGGCTCGCGGCCCGCAAACACGTCGGACAAATCCCGAAATAGCCACGGACGCCCGAGACAGCCGCGCCCCACGATCACGCCGTCGCAGCCGGTCTGGCGCATCATCCGCAGCGCGTCTTCCGCCTCCCAGATGTCCCCGTTGCCCAGCACCGGGATGGACAGGCGACGCTTGAGGTCAGCGATCGCTTCCCAGCGCGCCTCTCCGTCATAAAGCTGCGCCGCGGTGCGCGCGTGCAGCCCGACCCAGCGACATCCCGTTTGCTCCCCCACTCGCCCCGCATCCAAATACGTGATGCACCCTTCGTCGATACCCATCCGAAACTTGATCGTAACCGGCACGACTCCCGCCGCTTTGACGGCCGCGCCGACGATCGCCTCCAACAAACGAGGCTTGGCGGGGATCGCGGAGCCGCCGCCCTTGGACGTGACCTTGCGCACGGGACAACCGAAGTTCATGTCGATGTGATCGACGCGGCCTTCGTTCACGAGCCGCTTCACCGCCTCCGAGACGTAATACGGGTCCACGCCGTAGAGCTGCAGGCTTCGTGGCGACTCGTCGGGCCCGAAGTCGGCGAGCTTGAGCGTCTTCTCGTTGCCTTCCACGAGGGGGCGAGCCGTGATCATCTCGCTCACGTACAGGCCGGCGCCGAACCGCTTGCAAAGCGCGCGGAACGGATAATTGGTGACGCCCGCCATCGGGGCGAGCACGACGGGCGGGTTTACCTGAAGCGAGCCGAGCGCAAGGGGAGCGAACTCACCCGGCGCGGCGGGCTTGACGTCCTTGTTGATGTCGCTGCGGTACAGCTCGTCCATGCGCGGCGCCTTAGCACGTCAGCGATCGCCAGGGAGGGTCTGGCGTGGCTTCTTTTGGCGCCAAGGCTGCCAATCACCGCGAGTCTCGGGCGCGACCGCGTCGTCACAGCGGGGCGGGGCGTCGTGACCGAAGCGCAAGCCGGCCCGAGCGGGCGCGAGGGCGATGTTTTCATGCTCGTCCAGCATGACCGCGCTATTTAGGCCCGGAGCGCTGCCACTTGGCCAGGCGTAAGCGATGAAGCGACGCTCGGCGAGCTCTTCGTCTACGGGCTCCTCCGGCTGGGCGGTAAAGCCGCCGCCGGCTTTGGGCAAGCACACACTCAGGTAGTAGCCGCCGATCTCGCTCGCCGGACCGACCTCCGTGAGCACCTGTCGCGGGTAGCCATCGAGCAGCGGTGCGGCCAGCGGCGCTCCGCGTCGGACGCCAATGTGCGCGGTGAGCTCGCCGAGCAGCAGCGCGGACCCGATTTTGTCTGCGTCCGGATCCCGCGGCGCGCTGCGGCGCGCCAAGTCTTCCGCAAAGAGCACCTCCCGCAGCCGCGAGATCACTCGTTGCTCCGTGAAGCGATTGCCGCCCGCGACGATGCCCGGGATTGCTTCCGTGATGAGGAACCGAACGAGCCCAACGCCCGAGCCTAGCGCGGCCACGAGCAACAGCAGTCGCTCTCGCTTGAGCTCGGCTTTCGGGACGCGCGGCAAGCTTGCCCAGGCGATGAATGCGCCCACCGCGGCAAACAAGCCGAGCTTGCTGAACCAGATCGAGATCAGCGCGGCCGCAGCGGCGAGGACCGTGCGGAGCAGCAGGGGGCGGGGCACTTATTTTCTAGGGGGGGTGGACGAGAGCCGCGCGCCCTCGAGCAACTCGCTCTGGACGCCGCCTTCCCCTAGCGAATAGTCGATGAGCGGTCGAGTCGTTGGGTCCGGTTTCGCCCGTAAAATCGGCGTGAGGCTGGGCAAGCCCTGCGGCAGGTACGCAGCGGACTGCAGGCGCGGTGCGGTGGGCGTGGGCTCGGCGGCCGGAGGCGGCGGGGTCCAGCCCGATGGGGGCGGACCAAAACTCGGCGGGGGCGGAGGCTCGGAAGGCTTCGGCCCCCCAACGCCAGGGCGCGTTGTCTCGCGCGGGAAGGGGGTGACGGTAGCGTCCGGAGATGAGCTGGGCGAGCTCCGCCGAAGGCGTTCTGGTGCTAGCGACGCCCCTAAGCGAGGCACCACGCTCGGCATCCGCGGGGTCATGCCGCGCGCATGCAGGTTCGAATCCAGCTCCCCGTCGTCGAGGGTCAGGGCGCCGGGCGGCATGAAGCTGGGCGGCTTGCTGTGGAGCGGGGCGGGCGGAGGAGGAGCAGAGCTGGAACGGTTCGTACCGAGGCGCGCGCGCAGTTGCGAAGCTTCCGCGCGAAGCTCGTCGCGCTCGCGTTCGCGCTTCTCGGCGCGGGCCTGGGCTTCGTCCCGGGCCCGCTGGGCTTGGAACAACGCCTCGCGCGCGCGCGCGAGCTCGCTTTCGAGCGCGAAGCGCGTGGCCTCCGCGACCTCGCGCTCGGAGTCCGCTCCGGTGCGCGGGGCCTCGGCGTGCGAGCGCTCGTCGGGCTCCGCGGCGTGGGGGCTCACGCGGGCCGTCTCGCTGCGGACGCGCCCGTGCAGCGCCTCTTCGTGCTCGTCGAGTAAGGCGGCCAAGAACTCGTCGTGCTGATCGGTGAGGAACTGCCGCTCGCGGCGCAGAGTCGCGTCCTTCTCCGACAGCTCTTGCTCGAGCTTCACGATGCGCTCGGCGAGCATGCGCCGTTGCTCGCCGGCGTCGCCGAGCAAGGAGCGCAGGGTCTCGAGCTCTTGGACCAGCTGCTCGTTGGCTTGCTTCGCGCCTGACAAACCAAGGGCGAGCTCCCTTACGGTTCTGGACAGCTCGCTCAGGTTCGAGCCGGCGCGCGACCCGGCATCCAAAGCGGCCCGCAGGTGCGCGTCACCCTGAGCGGCGAAAGCCGGAAGCGGGGAGGGGGGCGCGAGGGTGACGGAAGCGTGTAGGTCGACGCCGCGAGGGGGAGTGGGCTTCGATTCCGGCGGGATCATCTCACCCATGAGGCTCGTCGGTCGCCGCGGGAGGTCAGGAGGTCTTCCGCCTTCCGCCATCGCTTGAGAGGCTACTTTGCTCGTTCTAGCTGTGGAAGGAAAGGCCGCGCACGCCGGCCACGAATAGCGTTAAATTGAAGCACCGTGACCGGCGCCCGCGTACCTTCGACTACAAGCGCTTCTAGCGCCACGACAGCTCCCGCAACCGTGGTCGAAACCGATCCGCGCGCGGTCGAGGAAATCACCCGCGAGGTTGGCGCTCGCTCCCAAGGCTTCGCGCGGGCGCCGCTGTCCAAAAAACTTGCCGCCCTGGGCGAGGTCCGCGCGCGGCTTCGAGCGCGCGGGCACGAGCTCGCCCGGCTCGGCGCTCGCGCCAAAGGCTTGGAGAACCGCCCTGGCGGCTTCGGAGAGGAGCTCTTGGCGGGCGCGGTCGTGATTCAGCGTTATGTCCGGCTACTCGGCGACTCGCTCGCTCAAATCCGCGAGCGCGGCGCGCCGCTCATCGCGGACGACCGCGTGCGCCGCCTCCCGAGCGGAGAAGTCTCCGTGCAGGTGATGCCGCACAGCTTGGCCGACCGCGTCCTGTTCATGCCGTACACGATCGACGTTCGGCTCGGGCGCGAGGTCGACGCAGCGGACATTCGCGGTGCCCAGGCCAGCTTCTATCGCGAGGCGGCGCCGCGCGGCTCCGTGGCGGCGGTGCTCGGCGCGGGGAACGTGGCGAGCATCCCAGCTCTGGACGTGCTGCACGAGTGCTTCGTGATGGGGCGGAGCTGCGTGCTCAAGATGAGCCCCGTCAACTCGTACTTAGGGCCCGCGTTCGAGCACATTTTCGAGCCCATCGCGGCCCTGGGAGGGTTTGCCGTCGTCTACGGCGGCGTGGAGGCGGGCAAGGCGCTCCTCGGCAGCCCCCATGTGGACCACGTGCACCTCACAGGCGCGATCGAAACGCACGACGCGATCGTGTGGGGGCCGCCGGGGGCAGAGCGCGTCGAGCGGCAAAGGAACGGGCGCCCGCTCCTGCAAAAGAGCATCACCAGCGAGCTCGGCAACGTGAGCCCCGTCGTGGTCACTCCCGGGCGGTACACGGAGCAGGAGCTGTCGGACGTCGCCGAGGGGATCGCGGGCATGCTGTTCAACAACGCGTCGTTCAATTGCAACGCCGCCAAGCTGCTCGTGCTGCCGACCCAATTGGCAGAGCCTATCGTGTCGCGGCTCGAGCGCTTGTTCACCGAGCAGCCAGCGAGGGCGGCGTACTACCCCGGCGCGGTCAAGCGCTTCCAGGAGCTCGCCGCCCACCCTGGCGACGGTCGACTTTGGTCATCCCCCGCTGGCGATGGCCAACTGCCGTGGACGCTCCTCACCGGCCTTTCGCCGGAGTCCGACGCGGAGTCGTTTCAGCTCGAGCCATTTTGCCCGTTCTTGAGCGTCGTCGAAATAGACGAGAGCGACGCCCCAGAGTTCTTGGACCGCGCCGTGCGCTTCCTGAACGACAAGGTGTGGGGCACCTTGAACGCGATGCTGTACTTCCCGAGCCAGGCGGAAGGTGATCCTGCGCTGGAAGCCGCACTCTCTCGAGCGATAGACGAGCTCCGCTACGGCACCGTCGCCGTCAACTATTGGCCGGCGCTGGGGTACGGCACGGGCACGCCGCCCTGGGGCGGGCATCCGAGCGGCTCCCTGCAAAACGCCCAGAGCGGCATCGGCTTCGTGCACAACGCGCTCATGCTCGAGCACGTCCAAAAAGTCGTGCTGCGCGGGCCGCTCCGCAGCTTTCCAAAACCGTTCTACTTCCCCAGCCACCGTCACTTGGAAGACATCGCGCGGGGCCTCTTCGACTATGAATCCACGGGGAACGTTTTGCCCCTGCTCCGCACGGGCGTGCACGGCGCGCGCGGCTGACTCACATTCGCCTCGCTGGAAAATCGACGCGCGTGCGCGGCTCCGCGCGTAGCACTGCGCGGCGGCGTTGAGCCAAGGCCGCACGGTGAGCGGCGGACGCGCCCTGCTACGGTGTGGCGCCCCCCACCTATGGGACCGATCGGAGATGGTCAGCGCGCGAAAGGAGAGACAGCGCCGGGCTTCATCACGCCGATGGCGGTGAGGCGCGTGCGGGTGCCTTGGCAAAGGTCATGCTCGGTGTCGGTGGTGAGCACACTGCCTTCACCGTCGTGCATGATGCAGCCGGGCGTCGGGCAATGGTCGAGACCGAAGGAGTGACCGAGCTCGTGGACGGCGGTTTTGGCAAAGCGAACGCGCGCGTGGGCGGTTGATTGGGCGGCGCGCTTGCAGCGAAACGAGGACAGAACGGCGCTGCGGCCGTCGAGCGTCGCGAGGCCGAGGATGCCCCAATCCTCGTGGGGGGCTTTGGTCGTGGAGATGTCCACGCTCGTGAGGCCGAGCACGACGCGCGCGTCGGGGCGACCCTGGGCGACCAAGTACTCCAACAGCTTTTCGGCGCGATAACGCTGCCGCTTGGCGTAAAACGCGCGCTTCGGCAGCTCCAGAGGCGGCGCGATGACGAGCTGCACGGCATAGAACGCGGTGAGCGCGCCCGAGACTGCGTCGAGCTCGGCGGGCGGAAGGGCGGCGCCGAGTGGCTGCAGGACGATGAGTGGCGCTCCGGCGTGCACCGGCCGCGGTACAGCGACGCTGACGGCGCCGAGCAGCAGAGCGCGACGGGGAAGACGCACGGACCTCGGACCCACGGCTAGGCTACGCCTTGGGTGCGCGGAAGCTTCCCTCAGCCGTGGACGCGCCACGTGAACGTGTCCACCAGCTCCGGTTTCGCGTCCGGCGCGAGCGGATCCGTGAGCCCGATGCAGTAGCCGTCCACGCCGCTGCCGTCGGCGCGCACGCGTAGGCGCAAGAAATGCTTGTAACCAGGGTGATCGAGCGCGGTAAACGCTTGGGTGTGCTCGATTCCGTGCCGCGTGAGCCACGCGAGGTACGAGCCGAACAAGTAGGTCGCGGCGAATACGGTGAGCAGCAGGGTGCCGCCCGCGACCACGCTCGGCGATGGGACGAAGCTCAGGCGGAGCAGCATTTGCTTGACGAGCAGCGACGCCACGATGGGCAATGAGGCGGTGAGCGCACCCGCAAACATTGCAGGCGGGAGTACCAAGCGCCAGCGACGCCGCACGCCGCCGATCAGCGCGTAAACGGTGGTGACCACCAGCGTGACCGCGATCGGCGCAGCCACGATGACGCCGATGCGATCGTAGACGCGTAAGCCGAGCGACATAGCCGGCGCGAACAGCGCGAGGAAGACGAGGTGCGGCAGGAAGCCCGAGCGTCCGCGCGTGATTTTCCACGGTACGCCCCCGAGCAAGGCCCGCGACTGGGTGGAGTTGGGCCAGCGTTTGTCGGCGGGGCGACGGCCATCGAAGACGGGCGCGGGGTGCAGGAACGCGCCGCCGCCGCCCGCGGTGACGTGCAAGGTGCTGCCCGAGGTGCTGCGCTCGTAGTGGTGAATGTCGCCGGACAGCAAGAAGTGCGGCCGGGCGTGGAAGTCGAAGCCGAGGGTCTGAATCATTTGCGTGCCGCTGAGGCTGGCCGAGCCGAAGCGCCAGAGCGGATCCGGCAAGAGCACCCAGGGGCGCGCGTCAGCGTGCTCGCGCGACCACTCGACGAAGAAGCGCTTCTGCCGCGAGTCGATGGTCTTGAGCTGCCGGTCCACCCCGAACAGGTGAATGTGGGGAGTGAGCGGGAGCAGAAAGTAGCTCGCGTTTTGCACGGGAACGTAGCCGGATAGGACGAGCGCCTTCGGCTTTTCGACTTTGCCGCCGAGCACGAACTCACGCGCCCATTCCGCGTAATGCTCGAGCATCGGCTTGGACACTCCGAGCATGCTCGGGCGCGCGTCGGCTTCGTCTTCCGGCGGGCGCACGCGGAACATACGGCCAAAGCCATCCAACCCGTCGTACCAGTCGTGATTGCCGGGAATGCCGAGCAGCACGCGCGGGGTGGTGTCTTTGCCGACGAGCGCTTCGTTGAAGGGCACGAGGACGCGGTTCGTGATCTCTTGCGCGGTCGCGACGGGATACGCCGTGTCACCCCCGAACAGCAGCAGCTCACCGCGCGGCGCGACGAGGTATTCGCCCGGCCGCTCGGGGTCGGGCACCTCGTACGGCTCGACGATGAGGCGCCCCACCGCCCGGCTCACGGAGACGTCGTCGCCAGTGTCCGACACGTAGTCTATCCAGAGGTCGCGCCCGAGCGCTTCGATCACGCTGCCGGCCCGCTCGTCTCCGCCCAGGACCCGCGCGACGCGGGCCGTGAGCTCGGCGGGGATGTCCGGAGTCATCCAGTCTCGCGAGTCGATGTCCTCGGTCGCGATCGCGGCTGAGACGAAGTGCCGCAAATGGCCCCAAAACGAGGTAACCCCGAACCAGGTGATTCCCCGGGGACTGACGCGCCCGCGCGTGAACCGCTGGCGGGGGGCGGCCTGGGTCGGCTCCGGCCGGAACGGCGGCGGGGTGGACAGGGCGGGGTGGTCCAACGCCTCATACTGCTCACGACCCCGCTGCAGGCCGCAAGTGTGCGGCGAATTTGCGTTCTGTTCCGGCCGTACTACTAAGCGCCCCGCATGGCCGTTCTGACCGACGACGTTCGCATCGACACCCTCAAGCCGCTGCTTCCGCCGGCCATCTTGATGGAGGAGATCCCGCTCCCGGACGCCGCGTCGCGCGCGGTGGCGGAGTCGCGCACCGCGGTGGCCCGCGTCATCGAGGGCAGGGACGACCGGCTCGTGGTCGTGGTGGGGCCCTGCTCGATTCACGACCCCGAAGCGGGGCTCGAGTACGCGCGGCGCCTGAAGCCGGTGATGCAGAAGCTGAGCGCGGACTTGAAGATCGTGATGCGCACCTACTTCGAGAAGCCGCGCACGACCGTGGGCTGGAAGGGGCTCATCAACGATCCCAAGCTCGACGGCAGCTTCGCCATCAACCAGGGCCTGCGCGTCGCGCGCACGTTTCTACGCGACGTCGTGGAGCTCGGCTTGCCGACCGCGCTGGAGTTTTTGGATCCGATCACGCCGCAGTTCATGGCGGACTTGGTGACGTGGGGCGCGATTGGCGCACGCACGACCGAGAGCCAGGTGCACCGCGAGCTGGCGTCTGGCTTGTCGATGCCGGTCGGCTTCAAGAACGGCACCGGCGGCACGCTGCAGATCGCTGCGGACGCGGTGCGCTCGGCGGCGGAGCCGCATCACTTTCTGTCCGTCACCAAGCAGGGGCTCGCCGCGATCGTCGCCACCAAGGGCAACCCGCACTGCCACGTGATCTTGCGCGGGGGCTCGAACGGCCCGAATTACGGCGCGGACGCCGTCGCCAGCGCCGTCGCCCTCCTCGAAAAGAACGGCTTGGCGGGTAAGCTCATGATCGACACGAGCCACGCCAACAGCGGCAAAGATCCGGCGCGCCAGCCGCAAGTAGCCACTGCCATCGCCGAGCAGGTGGCGGGCGGGAGCCGCGCCATCTTCGGCGTCATGATCGAGAGCTTCCTCGTTGCCGGCCGGCAAGAGATCCGCGAGCGGAGCGAGATGACGTTCGGCCAGAGCGTGACCGACGGCTGCTTGTCGTGGGACAGCACCGTCCCGGTGCTGGAAGAGCTGGCGGAGTCGGTCCGCAAGCGCCGCGGCTAGCCTCGTCGGCGCTGACCCGCGCGCAGCTCACGCGCGACATCGGCCAAGTACGCGTCGAAGTCGACTTGCATGGTGTGGCGCCGGGTCGCGACGAAGCGGCGCCGCACGTGCTCGCGCTCCCGCCGCGCGCGCTCACGCATCTCCGCGGCGTCGGGCAGCGAGTAGTCCCCGCGCAGGTAGCTCGCGAAGAGCCGGCCCTGAGCTTCGACGAGCGGCATGATCGCGCCGAGGGGCTGGGCCAAGCCGGCGAACATCAACCCGCGGTGCTCGAGGTGGAAACAGCGCAAGAACAGCGGCAGCTCGTTGTTGGGCGCGGACACGAAGCTTGGCTCGAAGAACGGGAAAGAGACGCTGTAGCCCGTGCAGTAGACGACTGCGTCGGCATCGAAATGGCTGCCATCCGTGAAGTGCACGACTTTGCCGTTTAGCCGCTGGATCGCCGGGCGCGCCGCGATTTTGCCCTGACGAAGCAGCGGTAACAGATCATCCGACAAGGTGGGGTGCGCATGGCCGAGGCGGTGATCCGGAGCGGGCAAGCCGTAGTCGGCGGGCGCGCCCACCTTGAGGCGGTACCAGAGCTCCGCGATGCGGGTCTTCACCGAGTCGGGCCAGGACCGGGGAATGATGCCAGGCTGGTCGATGGGACGACCGAACGCGTGCTTGGGTAAAACCCATGCTCCGCGCCGCACCGAGAGCGCAACCTCAGCGCCGCGGAGCGCCAGCTCGCTCGCGATGTCCACGGCGCTGTTGCCGATACCGACTACTACTACCCGTTTTGCCGCGAGGTCGTGGGGCTCGCTCGGGCTCACGTAATGGTGCGAGTGCAGGGTGATGCCATCGAAGTGGCCCGGGGCCGGCGGATCCGGAAAGGCGGGATCCCAGTGGTGACCGTTCGCGACCACCACGGCGTCGAACACGTGCTCTTGCCCGTCGTCGGTCGCGACCGCGTAACCGCGGCCGCGAGGCGTCACTCGCTCCACTTTCGTGCGAAACCGTATGCCGGGTCTGAGGTCGAACTTATCCGCGTAGGCGTCGAAGTAGCGCGCCACTTGCTCGTGGCTGGCGTAGTCAGGGTAGTCGGCCGGCATCGGGAAGTCCGAGAACTGCATGCGGTTCCGGGACGTGTTGATGCGAAGCGAGCGGTAGATGCGGCTCTGGCCGTTGTCGTTATCGAAGACCCAATTGCCACCCACCTTCGAGCCGCGCTCGAAGCACACGGCGGGCACGTCCGCCGCGCGCAGGGCTTTGAGGACAGTCAGGCCGGACGAGCCGGCGCCGATGATTGCAGTCTTTTGCGCCATAAACGTCGGAAAGGAGCTGAAGTAGGTGACGGGCCGACCCGCGAAACCGCGACATTGCCACAAATAGCGCCAGAAGAGCCCGGGGTGGTATGCTGACGCCCAATGCGCCGGGTGCTGCTCGTCGAAGACTCCGCCAGCATGCGGACTTTTGTCCGCGCCGCCCTGACGTCGGCGACGGCGCTCGGACCGCTGGAGATTGCCGAAGCGCAGAGCGGGTTCGACGCTCTGCGTCTCCTGCCGCGTGGCGCCTGGGACCTCGTCATCACCGACATCAACATGCCGGACATCAACGGGCTGGAGCTGATTAGCTTCATCAAGAAAAGCGAGGCTCACAGGAGCACGCCGATATTGATCATTTCGACCGCATCTTCCGAGCGCGACCGCGACCGGGGCCTGTCGCTCGGCGCGAGCAGCTACCTCGTCAAGCCGTTCACGGCCGAGGCGCTGGTCAAGCACGTGCTCGAGCAGATGGGAGCGGAGCCCGGGTCGGGGGCGCATGCCTGAGATAACCGACAAGGCTCGCGAGGAGTTCTTCTCCGAAGCCCAAGAGATCATCGAGACCCTGAGCCGCAACCTGCTCGCGCTCGACGCGGCGCAGAAGGCGGGCAAGGAAGATCCTTCGCTGATCAACGAAGCCTTCCGCGCCGTTCACACGCTCAAGGGCCTCGCGGGGCTCTTCGGTGCCATTCGGCTGGGCGCCTTCTCGCACCGGCTCGAAGACTTGCTCGACGATTTACGGCTCGGTCGGATGGACCTGCGGCCGGAGGTGCTGGACGTCCTCTTCTCGACCGTGGACGCATACGGCCGCATCCTGACCATCGAAAAGGAAGGCCGGGACGACGATCTGCCGAGCGTGGACGACTTGTTCCACCGGCTGGACCGGCTCGGAGCGGCGGTGGAGCGCGGCGTCAGCCCGGTGGGCGACTACGAGCTCGACCCCGGCATGCTCGCGGTGCTCACGGAGTACGAGGAGCACCGGCTCCGCGCGAATATCGAGCAAAATCTCAAGCTCTATCGGCTCCGCGTGCAGTTCGACCTGTCGACCATCGACAAGGCTCTGGACGACATGAAGGAGCGTGCCAAGCGGCACGGCGAGATCATCACGTACCTGCCGACGGGCGAAGCGACCGGCGCCGACGCCATCGAGCTGGACCTGCTCGTCGCGTCGCGTGACGACTTGGCGACTCTCATCGGCTCGCTGGGCGCGGACAATGTCGTGATCGAGGAGATCCCGCGGCGTCGCGGCGGCTCCGTATCGCCGAGCGTGGGCCCGCTGCGCGGCAGTGTAACCGGCGCGATCTCTTCGCCCAAGGCCGCCGATGCGATGTTGATGGATCGGGAGGGGCCCGCCGAGCAAGGGCCTTCGCTGCGCTCGCTGACGCAGACCGTGCGCGTCGACATCCGCAAGCTCGACCACCTGATGAACATCGTGGGCGAGCTCTCGATCGTGCGCAGCTCGCTCTCACGCATCGCGGAGCGCCTCCGCGGAGAGGGCTCGCGCCAGCTCGCGACGGAGCTGATGCGGTTGCACCGCAACTTCGACCGGCGCTTGGGCGAGATGCAGGACGGCATCCTCGAGGTGCGCATGGTGCCGCTGGGCCAGGTGTTCGATCGCCTGGCCCGCGTCGTGCGGCAAATTAGCCGAGACTTGAACAAGGAGATTCGGCTCGTTATCACCGGCGCGGAGACCGAGATCGACAAGCTGATCGTGGAAGAGCTCAGCGATCCGCTGATGCACATGATCAGGAACGCCATCGATCACGGCATCGAGTCCGCGGAGCGCCGCGCGGAGGTGGGCAAGCCGCTCGCCGGCACCATCGCCCTGAACGCCTTTCAAAAAGGCAACCACGTCATGATCGAGGTCGAAGACGACGGCCGCGGTATCGACGAATCCGCGCTCGTAGAAAAAGCGGTCGCGAGCGGCAAGATCGCGCGGGGCGAAGCCAGTGAGCTGGTCCGCGACGAGATTTTGGCGCTCATTTTCGTGCCCGGCCTATCCACGCGCGAGCAGGCGGACGACCTGTCCGGCCGCGGCGTAGGCATGGACATCGTCAAGACGAACATCAACAAGCTCGGCGGCGTCATCGACGTGCACAGCGAGAGCGGCATTGGCACGAAGATGGCCATCACGCTGCCGATCACGCTCGCGATCGTCAGCGCGCTCTTGGTGCGCGTGCACGAACAAGTGTTCGCGATTCCGCTTTCCACGGTGTCCGAAGCGTTGTCCTTCGACGCGGCGCAGGTGCGGCGGGTGGAGAACCGCGAGGTGATCACGGTGCGAGGCAGCTCACTGCCGATCTGCGACCTCGGACGCTTGCTCGGCTTGCCGGAGCCGTTGGAAGAGCGCCGTCGTCGGTTCGTCGTGGTGGCGGCGCTCGGGAACCGCCGTTTAGGCTTGGTGGTCGATCATCTCTTCGGTCAAGAAGACATCGTAATCAAGCCGCTCGGCTCGTCGCTCTCGCGGGTGCGCGGGTTCGCGGGCGCCACCGAGCTGGGAGACCAGCGCGTCGGCTTGGTCCTCGACTCGGGCGCCGTGATCGAAGAAGTGCTTTCCGGTGGAGAGGGGCCGCGCGAGCGGCTGAGCTTGCTACATGGCTGACCTGACCCGTGCCCCCGTTGCGCGCCTATCGCGGCGCGGCAGCGAGACTGCGCCGCTCCGCGAGTTTTTGATGTTCGTAGTGGGCGGCGAGCTGTTCGGTATCGAGCTGACTGGCATCAAAGAGATTCTGAGCCCGCCCCCGATCACGCCCGTGCCGCGCTCTACGCGCGAGGTGCTGGGCGTGTGCAGCGTGCGCGGCTTACTCGTCACCGTCCTGTGCTTGCGACGCAAGCTGCGCCTTTTGGAGACGACCACCGGTCGGCGCTCGCGTATCCTGCTCACGACCTCCGCCAGCGGGGAGACGGTGGGCCTCTTGGTGGACGAGGTGCGCCAGGTGGTGCGCCTGCAGGCGAGCGAGATTGAGCCGGCCGCGAGCACGCTCGGCAGCGACGCCTCCGAGCACGTGGTCGGGGTGGCGAGGCCACCTGGCTCCTTCGTCGTGCTCCTGGATTTGCGTTCGATCCTGCCCAGCTGAGCGAGTCGTCATGAGCTACCGTCCCGAGCGCCCGGATCCGCAGAAAAGCCTGGTTGGCTTCGTCGTCGGCGAAGTGTCGTACGCCGTCCCCATCGATCACGTGCGCGAGATCGTGAATCCGCTGCCGATCACGGAGCTCCCGCACGCGCCCCACACCATTGCCGGAGTCGCGGATCACCGCGGGGAAATCGTGCCCGTGGTCGAGCTACGCGCGCGCTTCGGTTTGCCGGCATTGCCAGATCCCCGGCGCGCGAAATGGATTTTGATCGACGTGACCGGGCGCGGCGTGGCCCTGTGCGTGGACCGCGTCACGGAGGTGTTCGGCACCGCGGGCGCGGATCTGAAGCCAGCGCCGGCTCTCGGCGGAGGCGACGACCTGCGGGGCATCGCGGGCGTGGTGAGCCGCTCGGAGGGGCTTACCTTCATCTTGGACGTGGGCGAGTTCGACGTGCTCACGAGCTCTCTGTCGCCGGCACAGCTGTACGCGGCGAGCGAGGCGCGCCGGTGAGCGACGAGGCCGAGGTTTCGCGCGCGCTGGGGTCTTCCGACCCGGAGGAGCGTCGTCGGGGCGTTTCGCGGATTGCCGAGCTGCCTCCGTCTGCGCGCGTGGGGCCCTTGCTGTCGGCGCTGGGGGACGACGACTGGCGCGTTCGCAAAGAAGCGATCGGGATCATCGCGGACCTCGGACCAGAGCCAGACCTCGTCTCGGCGCTGGTGGACGTGTTCGAGCCTGGCGACAACGTGGGCCTTCGCAACGCAGCCGTGGAGGCGCTCGGTTCGTTCGGCGCGGCGGCGGTGGAAGCGCTCGCGGCGCGCGTACCGAAGCTGGACGCGGATGGGAAAAAGCTCTCCATCGAGGCGCTCGGGCGCTCCGGCGAAGCGGCCGCGCTCCCCGTACTGCGGCCGCTCGTGGACGACGCCGACCCGAACGTGCGCGTCGCGGCGCTGGAGGCGCTCGGCGCGATCGGTGGTGAGCGTGTCGAAGCTGCCCGTGCGCTCTTGGTGAGTCGCTTGGACGAGGCGCGCCCGCTCGAAACACTGGCCGCGCTCGAGTCGCTGGCCACGATCGGGGCCGGCCTTCCTTTTGCGATGGTGGAGCGCTGGCTGCAGGATCCGCTGCTCGGTCGCCCGTCGCTCTCTCTGGCCGCACAGTCGGGAGATCCGAAGGCGGCCCCGCCGCTGCTGCGCGCCTTGCTCTCGAGCCAGGAGCCGGAGCCGGTGTGCGCGCTGGCCGAGTACGTCGGCGCTTCGGAGCTGGCGCGCCGGGCCGCCTCGTCCGAGCTCCGCCAAGCCGGCGAGCGCGCCGAGCGCGTGCTCCTCGGCTGGCTTGCGCCCCGCGATGGCGACGTGGACTGCGTGCGCGCTTCACTCACCGTCGTCGGCGCGCTCGGTATCGCGAGCGGGGCGAGGTCAGCCGTCGGCTGGCTCGCAGATCCGCGCTGCTACGCCGAGGCCGATCAAGCGCTGTTTCTGCTCGGTGCGGGCTCGATCCCGGAGCTGCTCGTCGGCTCCCAGTCGTCGGAAGGGGAGACAGCGGCCGCGTGTTTGGACCTGCTGGGTCGGCTCCCGAGCGACGCGGTGACGCCCGAGGTACGCCGCACGCTCAGCTCGGCGCTGACCGCCAGCTCAGCCGACGTCGTGCGGGCCGCGCTCGGGGCGCTCACGCGCGTCGGCGACTCGGCTTGCCTGCCGGAGCTCGTTCGGCTCTTGGCAGAGCCGGCGCTGGTCGCGAGCGCCGAGCCGGCGCTGATCGCGGTGAGCCAGCGTTACCCAGAGGATGCTCTCTCGTTCGTGCAATTGGGCAGCTTGCACGGCTCCTCGCCCCACGCGACGGCGCTAATCGTCGCCGCGCTCGGGCCGCGCGGCAAGCTCACGTCACTGGACAGCGCCGAGCTTTCGGCGTTCTCGATGCGGCTCTTGATGAGCACCTCCCACGACGAGCGTCGCGCGGCGCTGCTTGCCATCGGCGCGCTCACCTCACCAGAGGCGCTCGACTCGGTGCGCTTCGCGCTCGCGGACGAGGAACAGGCGGTACGCTTGGAGGCGGTCCGCACTCTGGGACGCTTGAAGGGCAAAGACCAGAGCTCGGTCGGCGTTCCGGCGTTGCTCGAGGTCGTAGCCGAGGCGCGAGACTCCGTGCTGCTCCTGGCTGCGCTGCGCGCTCTCGGCGAGTCTTCGGACCCGCGCGCGCTTCCGGTGCTGGGCCCACTAGTCCGCTCGAGCGACGCGCGCGTCGCGGTGGCGGCGGTCGAGGCGCTGTCCCGACACGCGGACGCGCGACGCTTGTCCTCTCTGTTCGACGGCTTGCACCACGCGGAGGCGGAGGTCGTGAAGGCGGCGATGCTCGCGATCGCGGCGGAGCCGGATCCGCGCGTGGTCGTGCACTTGGGAGCGTGCCTGGACCAATCGGCATGGGACGTGCGTCGCTTGGCCGCCGATTTGCTCGGCCGCGCCCCGAACGAAGCTTCGGCGGCGTTGCTGCGCGCGCGCTTGGCGGTCGAGCAGGATCCGATGGTGAAAGACGCGTTGAGCCGCGCCTTGGAGAGCACCGGGCAGCGTCGCAGTCGGCCGCCGCGAAGGCCCCAAGGAGAGGTGTGACCTTGCGCCAGGCTCCCACTCCTTTCCGGCGCATGTCATTGGAAGAGTTTCGCTTGCTGCGGGACCTGGTCTACGAGCACGCCGGTCTCGTTTACGACGAGTCCGCGTTGATGCTGTTCGACCGGCGACTAGGCGAGCGGCTGGAGGCTCTAGGGCTGCCTTCTTACCAGGCCTATTACAAATACCTGCGATTCGACGCGCACAACCAGGCCGAGATGGAAGAGGCGCTGGAGCGGCTGACCACGAAGGAGACGTACTTCTTCCGTCAGGAATATCAGCTGCGCGCCTTTCAGGCGGAGCTGTTGCCGCGCCTGGAACAGGCGAACGCGCGCAGCCGCCGGCTCCTGGTTTGGAGCGCGGGCTGTTCGACCGGCGAAGAGGCGTACACGATCGCGGCTCTCATCCTAGAGTCCGCGCGCTTCGAGGGCTGGGACGTGCGGGTGATCGGTACGGATCTCTCGCGCCACTGCGTCGCGCACGCCCGGCGCGGTGTCTATCAGTCGAGCTCCTTGCGGGCGACCTCCGCCAAGGACAAGTCGCGGTATTTTTTCGAGCTCGAGGACGGTTTTCATGTCGCCGACTCCGTTAAAAAACTGTGTCAATTCGGGCAGATGAACCTGTTCGATAGCGGCCGGGGCAACTTGGTAGGGCGCGTCGACGCGATCTTCTGCCGTAATGTTCTCATCTACTTCGACGTTCGTTCCAGGAAGCGCGTGATCGATAACCTGTACCAGCGGCTTTGCCCCGGCGGCTATCTCATGCTCGGACACTCCGAGTCCCTTTTGAACCTGAGCACCGCCTTCGAGCTCGTGCACCTGCGCGACGACCTCGTGTACAGAAAACCGGTCGGCGCAGGGGGGCTGACATGATCCTCCGTACTCAAGCGCTACCGCTGCGCGTGCTGGTCGTCGATGACTCGGTCTTCAACCGCCGCAGTATCGGGGAGATTTTGGCGCAGTCGCCCGAGATCGAGGTGGTCGGCAAGGCCGCTGACGGCGAAGAGGCGCTTCGCTTGGTCGCGAGCCTCAAGCCCGACTGCATCACGCTGGATCTGGAGATGCCGCGAATGGACGGCTTCACGTTCCTGCGCATCTTGATGACCAAGATCCCGACTCCGGTCGTCGTCGTGTCGAGCTACAGCCAGAAGGAGAACGTCTTCAAGGCGCTCGAGCTGGGCGCGTTGGATTTCGTGGCCAAGCCGGAGCGGTTTTCGGATCCGGACTTGGGCGGTATCCGCGAGCAGCTGGTGAGCAAGGTGCTCTTGGCGCGTAGCGTGCGGCTCGGGGTCCCTCAGCCCGCGCGTCGCACCGCGGACGTGGCCCCCGCGCCCACGGAGCCGCGCGTCCAAAAGCAGCTCGTACCGCCCAAGAACGTGATCGCGGTCGCGTCGTCCACCGGCGGGCCGAGCGCGCTGATGGAGATTTTTACGCGCTTCCCGCAGAACTACCGCAACGCGATCGTGATCGCGCAGCACATGCCGGACAAGTTCACCCGCACCTTCGCTGACCGCCTCTCGCGGCGCGGCGCGCTGCGCGTCAGCGAGGCGCAAGATCAAGACGTCGTGAGCGAGGGGGTCGGCTTCGTCTGCCCGGGCCGTCACTGCATGGAGCTGGAAGTGTCCTCGCGGGGCACCATGAAGCTCAAGGTCACCCCGCCGGGCGAACGCGATCGCTACGTGCCATCGGCGGATCGCCTGCTGACCAGTGTGGCGCTCGGGCTCGGTCGACGCGCAGTCGGGGTGATCCTCACCGGCATGGGTGACGACGGGGTCGAAGGCGCTCGCAAGATCATCGAGGCCGGCGGTATGGTCATCGCGGAGAGCGAAGAGTCCGCCGTCGTCTACGGCATGCCCGGCGCCGCAGTGCGGGCCGGTGTCGCCAGCCAGAGCCTGCCGCTGACCGAAATCGGCGACTTCCTCGCCAAGCTCTGACCCTCGACCCCGCCCGAGATTTCCCGAAGAGGAAAGGAGGGGAGGAGCGAGAGTTTGGGGGTTCCCGGCCGGGGCGCGCTCCAGGGGCTTGCGCGTGGTCAGGAATGAACCAACCGTAGACCGGGTTGAGCACGGCAGAGTGACGCCGAGGATTGGTAAGATGATGTCGAAACTGAGCTACGGGTTCGTATCTGTTCTGGCTCTCACCTTGGCGGCCCCGGGCTGCGCTCGTGGTGGCAACCTCTCCAAGAGCGAGGTTAAGCCCGAGCCGGGGCGCGACGTCTCGGTCCTGGCCCACCCGGCGCTGACGCAGGTCGGCGGCTCGGTATCGATCGCGGATGTGGCGGAGCGCGTGCTCCCCTCCGTGGTCACCGTCGCGACGACGGTGAAGCAGCGTCAGCCGCAAGGCTTGCCGTTCTTTTTCGGACCGCCGCAAGAGCGCCAGGGCCAAGGCATCGGCTCGGGCGTCATCGTCTCCAAAGATGGTTACATCCTGACCAACAACCACGTCGTGGCGGAGGCCAAGGAGATCAAAGTCACCATCTCCGACAAGCGTGAGTTCGACGCCACGGTAGTCGGAACGGATCCGAAGAGCGATTTGGCAGTCATCAAGATCAAGGGCAGCCCCGAAGGCCTCGTCGCGGCCGAATTCGGTGACTCCAGCAAGCTGCGCCTGGGGGACGTCGTGCTCGCCATCGGTAACCCGCTCGGCGTCGGCCAAACGGTGACCATGGGCATCGTCTCCGCCAAGGGCCGCGCGGACCTGGGCATCACCGCCTACGAAGACTTCATTCAGACCGACGCCGCCATCAATCCCGGCAACTCCGGCGGCGCGCTCATCAACACGGAAGGTAAGCTCGTCGGCATCAACACCGCCATCCTCTCGCGCACCGGCGGCTACCAGGGCATCGGCCTCGCGATTCCGAGCAGCATGGCCCAGCCGATCATGGAAACGCTCAAGACGTCCGGCAAAGTGTCGCGCGGCTTCTTGGGCGTCGGCATTCAGGACGTCGATCAGGACCTGGCGGCGGCGCTCAAGCTGAGCAACCAAAACGGCGTGCTCCTCACGGAGGTTCGGAGCGGCGGGCCCGGCGCCAAAGGCGGTCTACAACGCGGCGACGTCGTCACGAAGGTGGACGGCAAGGCCGTCACCTCCACCGGCCAATTCCGAAACCTGATCGCGTCGAGCGGCGCGAAGAAGCGCGTCACACTCGAGGTGATGCGCGACACTAAGCCTGTCTCGCTGAGCGTGGATCTGGGAGAGGTTCCGGACGACGCGGCCGTGGCCTCCGGGGCTGCTCCCAGCAGCGCTCCTCAGGCGACCAGCGGCGGCGCGCTCGACGGCGTGACGTTGGAAGAGCTGACGCCCGAGCACCGCCGAACGCTGGGCCTGAGCGCGGAGGTGCAGCGTGGGGTTGTCATCACGGACTTGGAAGCTCGCAGTCCGGCGGCAAAAGCCGGCCTGCGGCCAGGGGACGTCGTGTTGGAGCTGAACCGCGCGCCCGTGGATTCGCTGGCGAAGTTCAAGGAGCACTACGCGAAGGCGTCAGGCGACGTGCTGCTCTTGGTGCACCGTCGCGGAGCCTCGGTGTTCCTGGTCGTTCGTAAGTAATAGTCCTACCCGAGGGCCTGGTTCCCGCTCTAGGAATTGGGCTACGCTTCGTGACCTTATGGTTGGTCCTCGCGCCCCGCAAGGCAGCGCACCGGTTCTGTCCCCGGCGCGTAGCTCGCAGGCGAGCTTTTCGGACGCGCTTTCCGAGGGCATGCCGAACTCTCGGCGCTGCCCGTCGTGTGATCGTCGTTTTCCCGCAGCGTTCAAGGTGTGCCCGCACGACGCGACGCCGCTCGAGGACGCTCCCGACAACGAAGATCCCATGATTGGCGCCGTGCTCGGCGGCGTCTACGAGGTCGTGCGAATGGTGGGCGAGGGCGGCATGGGGCGCGTGTACGAAGCGCGCCACCTGCGCCTGCCCACGAAGCGCTTTGCGGTGAAGATGCTGCACCCTGACCTCGCGCGCCAGCCCGAGGTCGTCACCCGCTTTCAGCGCGAGGCCGAAGCTTCCAGCGTCGTGTCGCACCCGAACGTGGTGGACGTCTACGACGTGAGCGCGAGCCCCGACGGGCGACCGTACATCGTCGCGGAGCTGCTTCAAGGCGAAGAGCTCGGCAACCACCTGGACCGGGTGGGGAAGATGACGCCGGGCGCGGCCGCACACGTGGTCCGGCAGGTTTGCGCAGCGCTCGGGGCGGCCCACGCCGCCGGCATCGTGCACCGCGACGTGAAGCCGGAGAACGTGTTCCTCGCCGGCGACGGCACGCACGTCAAAGTGCTCGACTTCGGCATCTCCAAGGTCGGCGACAACAAAGACGGCCTGACCAAGACCGGCACCGTGATGGGCACCCCGGACTACATGGCGCCGGAGCAAGCCCGCGGGGACAGGGTGGACTCGCGGGCGGACATTTACGCCGTCGGCGCGATGCTCTTCCGCGCCTTGACCGGCCGAAAGCCGTTCGAGGGTCGCGACCCGATGGCGACGCTCACGGCCGTGCTGACGGAGGAGCCGCCGCGACCAAGCGAGCTTTCGAGCGGTGTGCCGCTCTCGCTCGAGCTGGTGATCCAGAAGGCGATGGCGAAGAGCCCCGCCGAACGCTTTCAGACCATGGCCGAGCTCGACGCCGCGCTCGCGCCGTTCGACACCCACGGCGAAGTCATCGACGTCGCCTCCGGCGGGGGCGTCGTGGACCGCACCGCGGCCGCGACCGCCAAAACCATGTTGCGCCAGTCTTCGGCGACCGTGCAGAGCGCGGATATCGAGGAGGCGACGCGCACGGTCAAGCTTGCGCGGCCCGGGCTCGTCTTCTTCACCGTGCTCGGCGGGTTGTGGCTGCTGTGCGGCGCGCTGGTCCTGGTCGGTAGCATCATTCGGCTCATCCGGGGCGGCGCAGATCTCACGCAGACGGAAGCGGTAATCAGCTTCGTGGGGGCGTTGTTCACGCTCGCGACGCCCGGCGTGCTTTGGATTCGCCACCTGCAGAGTGAGATTTGGCCGAGCACGCCGCGCGCCATGGAAGCGCAGCAGCGGCTACGGCGTACGGTGCTTTACAGCGCCGCCACTGCC
This sequence comes from Polyangiaceae bacterium, assembly GCA_029266615.1. Lineage (GTDB taxonomy): Bacteria > Myxococcota_A > Polyangia > Polyangiales > Polyangiaceae > PMG-095. Next base: position 34,293 of record JAQSWN010000031.1, on the reverse strand, counting down.
GGCATCGGCGCGCTGCTCGTGCAGGTCTTCGAGGTCGTGCTCAAGCGCAACGGCGGAGGCCTCGCGCGGCCGAGCTGGGCCCTGTTCGTCATTGGCGCGGCGCTCTTCGTCTGCGTGGCGACGTGGCTCGCCTCTGCCAAGAAGCGCCCCAAGGACTGACTCAGCCTCGTTTCTTGGCCTCGGCCAGCTTCTCGCGGAGCTTTTTGGCGTAGCCCGGCTTGTTCGACTGGCGGGCGCGACCGATCGCGAGCGCGTCTTCTGGCACGTCTTCGGTCACGCTCGTACCGGTCGCCACGTAGGCGTTCTTGCCGATGCTCACCGGCGCGATCAGCTGCGAGTCGCTGCCGATGAACGCGCCTTCGCCGATGGTGGTGCGGCGCTTCACGAAGCCATCGTAGTTGCAGATGATGGTGCCGGCGCCGATGTTCGCGCGCTCCCCCACGTCCGCGTCGCCCAGGTAAGCGAGGTGGTTGGCCTTCGCGCCCCGCCTCACGCGCGTCTTCTTGGTCTCCACGAAGTTGCCGATGTGGGCCTCCGCCTCGATGTCGCTCTCCGGCCTCAGGTGCGCGAACGGGCCGATCTCCGCGCGCTCGCCGACGCGGCTCTGGGTGACGACGCAGTACGGCTTGATGTTCGTGCCGGGGCCGACCTCGGCGTCGACCAGCACCGAGCCCACGTCCACGCGCGCCCCTGCGCCGATGCGCGTCTTGCCGCGCAGGCAAACGCCAGGGCCGATCTCCGCGTCTTCCCCGATTTGCACGCCGCTATCGATGCGTGCGTCTCCGTGCACGGTGACGCCGGCGCGACGGTGTTGGTCGCGGAGCCGCGCGTAGAGCAAGTCCTCGGCGCGCGCCAAGTCCGCGCGGTCGTTCACGCCGACGAGCGCGTCCGAGTCACCCAGCACGGCCGTGACCCCCGCCTTGCGAGCGATGCTGGCCACGACGTCCGTCAGGTAGTATTCGCCTTGCGCGTTGTTCGGCTCGAGCGCGGCGACGGCTGTGCGCAGAGTCTCCGTCGCGGCCGCGTACATGCCCGCGTTCACCTCGCGCGTGGCGTGCTCGGCCTCCGTCTTCAGATCCCGCTGCTCGCGAACCTCCGTCACGGCGCCTTGAGTGCTACGGAGCACCCGCCCGTAACCGAACGGGCTGTCGGGAGTTGCGGTGAGCAGCGACAGCTCGCAGCCGGGAGCGTCCAGGGCCGTGAGTAGCCCGCTCAGGTCTTGCGCGCGCACCAAGGGGGTGTCCCCGTAGAGTATGAGGGTGCGGGGGTGCCTGACCGCTTCCAGACCCACCCGCACCGCGTCTCCCGTCCCGCGCGGGGGATCTTGCACGACGACCGTGATGCGCTCCTTGCCGAAACGCGCCTCCAACGCCTGGGTGAGCTCCGGCTGGCCGCTCGTCACCGCCACGACATGCTCGGCGCCGGCCAGAAACGCGGCCGCGACTGGGTACTCCACCAAAGCCTGACCACAGAGGGGGTGCAGGACCTTGGGCAGCTGGCTCTTCATGCGCGTGCCTTTGCCGGCAGCCAGGACGATGGCCGAGAGACGGGGCGGGGTCGTCGTCATGGCGTCTTTTTCGCACGCCCCGGCGGCGGGACGGAGAAAAAAACTCCCGTTTCCGGACACCATGCTCACACCCATGCCCGCCTCGAGCCGACCCGAAGACGCCGTGGAGCTGCGGCGTGGCCCGCTGTCACTCGAGCTTTGGCCCAGCATCGGCGGGTGCATCGCCGCGTTCGGCTGGGAGCAGGGCGGGCAGCGCTTCGAGCTCATGCGTCGCGCCACGCCGCGAGCCCTTGCCGAGGGAGACGGGCGGGAGCTCGCTAGCTTTCCGCTCTTTCCGTTCTCGAATCGCGTCAAAGACGGCCGCTTCACCTTCCAGGGGCGAAGCGTCGAGCTGATGCGGAATACGCCACCGGACCATCCCATCCACGGCCACGTGTGGCAGCTCCCGTCTGCACTGGTCTCCGCGAATGAATCGAGCGCGGAGCTTCTCTGCCGCTACCCGGCCGCGGACTGGCCCTGGGCGTACACCGCCACCCAGCGCTTCACGCTTTCGGAAATAGCGCTCACGGTCGACCTGGCAATTCGTAACGACAGCGCTTCGCCCATGCCGTGCGGGTTCGGAATGCACCCGTACTACGAGCGCACGGCAGGCGTGCGGCTCCAGGCCCAAGCGCCCGTGCGGTGGGTCGGCCGCCAGTACCTGTTACCTGAATGGAGTGAGCCGGTACCGCCAGAGTGGGATTTCCGCGAGCCGCAGCGTCTGGCCCCGCTCGCGGAGATGGACGGCTGCTTCGGCCAGTTCGGCGGCACGGCCCGGCTCGAGTGGCCGGAGAAGGGCGTTGGCCTGGAGATCGAGGCCGACCCAATCTTCGGCGTCCTCATCGTCTACGTGCCGGAGGCGTTCGACTTCTTCTGCTTGGAGACGGTGTCGAACGTGAACGACGCCTTCAACCTCGAAGCGCGCAGCGTGCCCGGCAATGGCACGATCGTGCTCGAACCGGGGCAGAGCGCCCGGGGCTCGATTCGCTACCGCCCGTTCTCCTTCTAAAGGAGGGAGTCGCCGGGCGCGACCTTGCCGCGCTCCGTGTACACCACGATGCGCTCGCCGGTCGTCAGCTGGTCGCTCCGTCCTCGACGATTCACGCGCTCCATTTGCCCGACCGTCATGCCGTAACGCTTGCCGATCGCGACGAGGGTGTCACCGTCCCGCGCGGCAATTACCAGGCGTTTTTTGCCATTTTGGGCCTCGAACCAGTCGCAAAACTCCGGGCTGCCCGCGACGAGCACCTGCGCGTGCGCCTCTGGGACGTGCAGCACTTTGGAGAGGTCCGCGTTTTTGGGCACGAACACCTGGAGGCTCATCCCGGGCTCGAGCCGAGCTTGCGCGTCCAGCGTGTTCCAATCCGAAAGCTCCTGCGCGGACACGCGGAACGCGCTCGCGACGCCGCTGGTCGTGTCACCGGAAACGACTCGGTAAAAGACGCGCTTGCGCTCGGGGTAGTCCACCGCGCGCGCTGGTACGACCACGAGCTCCGCGGCGGTCGTGGGGTCTTGCTCGACGTGGCTCACGAGCCGCGGCACGAGCAGCACCGTGCCGGCGGCGAGCACCTCGTTCGCGGCAACGCGGTTCTTCTCGCGCAGCTCGCGCTCGCTGGTGCCCCTCGCACGCGCGATGCGCTCCACGGTTTCGCCCGCCTTGACGACGTACGCCTCCAACCCGTCGTCGCCGGAAAGGCGCGCTGGGCTCCACTTCGCGGCGCTGCCTTCCGGCACGCGGATGCGATACGAAGGACGCACCGCGCCGGGCGCGACGGGCGGGGTACGGCCGGCTAAATATTGAGGATTGGCGGCTTCCACGGCGGCGGGCGTGCTGCCCACCACGCGCGCAACCTCCGCGAGAGATACGGACGGCCCGACGACGACCACGTCGAAGCGCTCCGGCGCGTCGGCGGCCACGCCGTCTAGCCCAAACGCGCGGCGATTGTTCATCACCACCGCCGTCGCCAAAATCTTGGGAACGTAGAGCGTGGTCTCCCACGGAATACCGGCTTCGTAGCGCGCGAGCTCCCAGAAGCTGTTCGTGTTGAACTTCTTGACCGCCCGCGACAAGCCGCCGTACCCCATGTTGTACGAAGCCATCGCGAGATCCCAACTGCCGAAGCGCCGGTAGAGGTCGCTCAGGTACCTAAGCGCGGCCTGCGTGCTCCGCTCTGGGTCGAGGCGCTCGTCCACCCACCGGTCGACGACGAGGCCGTAGTTCCGCGCCGCATCTGGCATGAATTGCCAAAGACCTGCCGCACCCACGGGCGAGGCGATCGTGGGGTTGTGCCCGCTCTCGATCAAGCTGAGCCACACCAAGTCCTGCGGTAGCCCGGCGCGTCCGAGCTCGGCGCGAATCGCGGCGCCGTAGCGCCCGGCTTTCTTCGCCCACGTCCGAGCGATGGCGCGGCCGCCTGGCGTATCGCGATAGAAGCGCAAGTAACGCACGACGCGCTCGTCGTAACGAGTCGGTAGGTCCGGCGACGTGAGGCCGCGAAGCCAGCTCTCTTCAGCGGAGCTGCTGCTCTTGGCGCCGCCTTCGGTGCCGCTGGGCGCGCCCACGGGCAGGCCGGAAGCTTCCAGCTCCGTGCCTCCTTTGCTCGGCGCCGCGAACTCGAAGCCGAGCGAAAGTCCGCTCAGCGGACGCGGAAACAGCACGCGCTCGGCGTCGCGCAAGCGATTGAGCTCGGGGTCGTCGTTACCGCGACGACGAGCGTCGTCGCTCGGGGCGCCGATGATGCGCTGTCGCGCGTTTTCGTCCGGCGCGGGCGCTGCAGAGCCAGGCCGGCGCGACGCTGCGGCTGCCCGCCCCGCGCGCGACATCCGCCGCGGGCTTGTTGCTTGCCGGCGGCTCCGGCTTGGAGGCTTCCGGCTTGGAGGCTTCCGGCTTGGGGGCTTCCGGCTTGGGGGCTTCCGGCTTGGAGGCTTCCGGCTTGGAGGCTTCCGGCTTAGAGGCCGATTTTGCGGGCGGCTTGGCCCCACTCTTTTCCGGCGACTTTGCTTTTCCAGCAGCAGGCTTTTCAGCGCCGCTGGGCGGTTTTTCGGGCGCCGCCGGTAGGCTCCCGCCGGCCGGCTGCGCCAGCGCGGGCGCTGGGGCGAGGCCCCAAAGCAGCCAGAGCGGGCAGCGCGCCAGCATCGATCGCATCACAGTGGCGTAACCGACGACGAGCCCAGCGGTCAAATATCATGCTCGCCGCGCGCCGATTTCGGGTTTTGGCTTCACTGCGCCTTCGGCGCTCCCTCGCTGACGCTCGGGCCGTGGTCCTCCGTGGACTAGCGTCCACTACGGGTCGTTTTCGCTGCGGTCCGATGCTCACGTACCGGTGTACGCTCCGCTTCGGTCCTCGCGAAAGCCTCGCCGAGTTGGTTCCAGGCGCGCGCCGAGCTCAGCCGTCGCTGGAGGCGACTCGCACTTGGGGCGCCGCGGGGGTCGGCGCGCTGGGCAAGTCGTGCTGCATTCGTCGACGCTTCACCTCCAGATAGGAGGCGGAGAACGGGTTGGCAGGGACCAGGACAGGTACGCGCCGCTCCACGTGAACCCCGAGGGCGCGCAGTGCGTCCAACTTCAGGGGATTGTTGGTGAGCAGCTCCACCGACTCCACGCCCAAATCTTTCAGCATGGCCGCGGCGACGTCGTACGTGCGCGCGTCGACCGGCAGGTGCAGAAGCTCATTCGCCTCGATGGTATCCGCCCCTTTGGCCTGCAGCGCGTAGGCGCGCACCTTGTTGGCGAGGCCGATGCCCCGGCCTTCTTGCCGCAAGTACAGCAGCACACCAACACCGCGCCGGGCTATTTCCGCCTGCGCGCGCTCGAGCTGCTCCCGGCAGTCGCACTTGAGCGAGCCGAAGACCTCGCTCGTCAGGCACTCCGAATGGATGCGAACGGGGATCGCGCGCTCTCCGCGCACGTCTCCCATCACCAGCGCGCAGTGCTCGCGGCTGAGCCCGGGGTGGGCGTCTGCGTCCTCCCACTCGAAGACGTGCAGATCGAACGTGCCGTACCGCGTAGGGATGGGAGCGCGAGCCTTGTGCTCGAGCCGAGGATGACGCTCTGTTGAGCCAACCGAAGACATCACGAAACTTCGGAGAACATGGTGCGCGGGCACCCGGGGGTCAAGTTGCCGCGCGGCGGCCGGAAGGCTGCGAAGTTCGACATAGCTTCAAAATCGCTGCTTCCAGGACCGCTTGGGGGGGACGCCGGCTCCCGCCCTTCAGCTCCAGATCCAGCCGCGCGAGCAGCTCCGGCCAGCGCTCCAGGTCTGCCCGAGGCAGGGCCTTCAGCTGCTGGCTGAGCTCTCGCGCCTTGAACGGGGGCGCGCCGGCGCGAATGGCCGCCTGATCCGGGGAAGCGCCGCCCCGCAGCGCGGAATCGAAGCGCAGCAGCTGACGCGTGGACCATGCCAATACCCCGAGCAGCCTGAGCCCACGATCCTGCGGGTCGTAAACGTCGGCGAGCGCGGCGAGCGCAGCTCCTGCATCTCGCCGGCCTACCGCGCCGACCAACTCCCAGACACTCGCGGCGCGCAGCCGAACGATGCACGTCGCGACGCTGTCTTCGCCGACCTCGTTGCCGTCTCCTACGTAGAGGCAAAGGCGCTCTACCGCGTCTGCGACTGGCGAAAGCTCCGGCCCGGTGAGCTCGGCCAGGAGATCCGCGACGCTCGTGCTGATTTTACAGCCGCGGGCCTGCACCCGTTGCTCAATCCAAGTCGGTAGCTCGTGACGAGCGAGCGGCTCACACGCCACGAGGAAGCCGTCCGTCTTCGCGACGGTATAGAGCTTGCGTCGCTTGTCGACCCCCGCGCCGAGGAGCACGAGGACCGTGCTGGGGGAGGGCGCCTTGGCGTAGTCCACCAGCTTCTCCAGCGGGTCCTTGTCAGTGATTTTACCTTCCGCCTTGCCGGCGCGAGGCTCCCAACGCTCCAGCCCGCGCACGAGCACGAAGCGGCGCTTGGCCATCATCGGCAACGTGCGTGCATCCCCGAGCACCCGGTCCACGTCCACCTCGCCCGCCTGGTACTGGTCCTCGTTCAGCCCCGTAACGCCGCCCTTCATGCTGGCGGCCTTCAGGGCGGCCACGACGGCGCTTGCCAGGTACACTTCCTCGCCGGCGACCAAGTAAACCGGGCGGAGCTCTCCCCGGGAGGCCTCGGCTACAGCTTGATCCGGCGTCACAACCGCTTCCTATCACGGCGGGATTGGAACGTCGCGCCACGCCGTAGTAAAGCGGCGGCGTGTGTTCTCAGCGCGTGTTCGGCGCATTCGAACCGAGCTCTTCCCCGGGCTCGCTGGTTGCGATCGGCAATTTCGATGGCGTCCATCGCGGTCACCAGGCCGTCGTCGCCCAGGCCGTGGCTATGGCGCAGGCTTCGTCGCTCGCGCCCTTGGTCCTCACCTTCGATCCGCACCCTTCCCAAGTGCTCGGGCGAGGGGCCTTGCCGGCGCTCACGACGCTCGATCGCAAGGTGGAGCTGCTACGCCGACAGAGCGCGCAGCTTTCGGTCGTCGTCGAGCCGTTCACGCTGCCGCTGGCGCAGATGGAGCCGCTGGAGTTTGCCCGCAGCCTGCTCGTCGCGGGCCTGGGCGCGAAGACGGTCATCGTCGGCGAAAATTTTCGGTTCGGACGCGGCCGGCGCGGAGACTTCGCGGAGCTGTCGCGGCTCGGCGAGGAGCTCGGCTTTACGGCGCGAGCATCTGCGCTCGAGCGCGACGCTCACGGTCCCGTCTCCAGCACGCGCGTGCGTGAAGCCCTGGGGAGAGGTGCGATCGACGAGGTCGAAGCGTTACTTGGTCGCCCGCATTCGCTCACCGGGCTGGTCATCCCTGGCCACGGGCGCGGGCGCACCATCGGCGTGCCCACCGCAAACCTGAGCGAGCTGGGGGAAGCGGTGCCGCCGCACGGCGTTTACGCCGTGGTCGTCGACCGCCGGACCGATACTGGCTTCGAGGCGCTCACGGGAGGCGTGGCGAATTTCGGCGTTCGGCCGACCCTGGGTGCCGGGCCGAGCTTCGAGGTTCACCTGTTCGACACCACGCTCGATCTCTACGGTCAGGAGTTGCGCGTGCATTTGCTGAGCCGGCTGCGTGAGGAGCAAAAGTTTTCGGGTGTGGAGGAGCTCCGCGCGCAAATTGCTCGAGATATCGAGGGGGCCCGCGTGCTGACGGCCGCACGTAAGCCGGATCCCAGCGCCCGTGGGGCGTGGTACTGATCGCGCCGCCATGGATTTCGACCCTGCCGAGCTCGACGGCCTGTCGCGTGACGAGCTGATCCTCCGAGCCCGCGCGCGCGGTGTGGAGCGACCGGAGCAGCTGACCCGGGTGGAGCTGCGCGACGAAATCGTGCGCTTGAGCGAGCCAGACCTGGAGCGCCAGCGCCGGACGCGCGGTTGGCTCGGCGTGGCGCGCGACCTGCTCGCCAGCGTCGTGGAATCGGGCCTCAATTTGCCAGACGCGGCGGCGACAATCCGCGGCGAAGGGCAGCTGCACGACTTCCAAGGGCCCCCGCCGGTAGCAACCGTAACGCTCGCGGAAATCTACGCGGCGCAAGGCCATTACGAGCAAGCCCTGCGCATGCTGGACGACGTCATCGAGCGTGAGCCGGAGCACGCGGCGGCGCTCGCCATCCGCGAGCGCATCGCGGAAGAGCGCGACCTCGGCCCCGGTCGCCGCCGCAAAGTCGTGGAGACGAAAGGCGACCCCATTCTCACGCCGCAAGCGCCGCCGGTTGCACCCCGACCCGCGCCCGCTGCTGCCGTCGCGGAGCCAGCTCCCGTGGTTGCGGAGCCGTCGCCGGTTGCTGCCGTCGCGGAGCCGTCGCCCGTGGTTGCGGAGCCGTCGCCCGTCGTGGCGGAGTCGTCGCCCGTCGTGGCGGAGCCGCCCGTGGTTGCGGAGCCGCCCGTGGTTGCGGAGCCGCCCGTGGTTGCGGAGCCGACTCCCGTGGTTGCGGAGCCGACTCCCGTGGTTGCGGAGCCGACTCCCGTGGTTGCGGAGCCGACTCCCGTGGTTGCGGAGCCACCTCCCGTGTTGGCGGAACCAGAGACGCCGAAGGTAGACGTTTCGCTGGCGGCGGATGCGGAGCCCGTTGCCGCTGGCTCTGCGGACATGCCGTCAGTAGAGGTGGAGCCGCTGCCCGTCGTCGAGCCGGCGGTGCTCGTCTTGCAGCTGAGTGGTCGCGCGTTCGTCTATTGGCGGGTCCCGCACCTGTCGGACGCGCTGCGCCTTCGGACGGTGACGGTTCATCCGTCGTTGCAAGGTTCGTCGGTCGTGGAAGAAGACTACCCGCTCGCGGTGCACGTGGGCGGCATCTGGCTGCCCCGCAGCAGCGCGGGCGCGGAGGTGCGTGCAGCGGTGGGAGACGTCTCGACCACCGGGTTCGACGTGCTCACGGTGGCGCGCGTCGTGCGCGGCGGAGAGGCGGCGTTCGAACCGCCGGGATTGCCCGCCGACCCGGAGCTGGAAGTGGCCGCCGAGCACGCCGCCGGGCTGTAAGTCGGCGAGCGCGGGCCCGCGGGGCGCCCCCTCGGTCAACCCCCGTACCTGGCAAATCCTTGCGATCACAGCCGAGATGGCGGTGCTCCGGCAGTGCCGCTATGGCAACCAAGGGTTAGACAGCGTTCGTGCCGCGGCGAGCCCGCTTTCGTTGGCCCCCGCGTTCGAATCGAGCAACTGCGCGTCGCGCTGACCGATTGGGGGCGCATGGGCAGGTCATGGCTGATGTGGGGGGCGCTGGTGAGTGCCGGAATCCTTCGGGCCTCCTCGGCGTCGGGTCAGGCGCGCGAAGCCCCCGTGGTGGAGCTGGGGCGCGGAGGCCACGTAGAGGTGGCGCTTCACGCGCGAGCCACGCAAGCCAGTGCGCGCTCGGAGCGCGCAGCGTGGCTCACCGTGTCGCTTCCGCTGGACCGCGCGGCGGTGCCGCGGGTCGCAGAGGTGCCGACCGCCGCACGTTCACCTGCGCCACCTGCTGACCCGCGCGTCGCCGCGCTCGCGTCTTTCCAGCAGCTGCGCTCGCTCGCAGCGTTCACGCGCCAAGCGACGGCCGTCGCGCTCTCGGTCGTTCACACCGCGGCGGAGCGGCGCCGGCTGGACTCGCTGGCGTCGCGGGCGCGCAGCTCGGCGCTCCTTCCGGAGCTGCGCTTCCGCGTGCTGCGCAACTCCGACAAGGCCCTGCGCTGGATCCCGAGCGGCGACGACCCGTACCGCATCACGCAGGCGGACGGCACCGGCTTGGTGCTGGAAGGCTCGATGTCGTTTCGCCTCGATCGGCTCGTGTTCGCGAGCGAGGAGCTGGCGGTGGAGCGGCTCCGTCAAGATGCTGGCGCCGCGCGGCTGAAGCTGGAGTCGCGCGTGGTGGAGACGCTGCTCGGCTTGTTCCGGGCGCGTGAGCTTTCGTGCGCGGACGACGGCAACCCACCGGACCGGGCGCCGCGCGTTCTGGACGTCCTCCAGCTCTTCGCGGATCTGGACGCGCTCACGGCGGGCTGGTTTTCGGAGCAGGCACCGAGCCTCGGCCGCGCGATTTGGGGCTTTCCAGAGGCAGTCCTGGGCGCTTGTTCACCGCCCCCACCGCCACCTCCGGCCCCGACTCCGGCGCAAATTTCGACCGTCTCCGCCCGCACCGTCGCAACATTCGCGGTGGCAAGCCCGGCTGGCTCGGAGTAAGTATCCGCGGCCATGCTCGCTGATGCTCGCAATTTGCTCTCGGACCTTCAAAGGCGCGTCGATGCGCTAAGGGGGTCTCTTTGACGTCCCTCAGCTCAAACGCGAGATAGACGAGCTCGACCAGCTCTCCAGCGACCCGAATTTCTGGAACAACCAGGAAAAGGCGCAGGCGCTGATGCGCAAACGCGCCGCCGCCTCCGAAAAGATCGAGCAGAGCGACGCGCTCGTCAAAGAACTGACCGACGCCGCGGAGATGCTCGAGCTCGCGGTGATGGAGAACGACGAAAAGCTGATCGACGAGATCGAAGCCAGCTTGCGGCCCGTGGACGCGAAGGTGCGCGCTTCGGAGCTGAAGCGCATGCTGAGCGGCCCGGTCGACCACTCCAACGCCATCGTGAGCGTCAGCCCCGGAGCGGGCGGCGTGGAAGCGAAGGATTGGGCGGACATGCTGCTTCGCATGTACTTGCGCTGGTGCGAGCGTAAGGGCTTCAAAACCGAGGTCATCGACTACGAGCCGGCGGAAGAAGCGGGCATCACCGGCGCCGCGTTCACCGTCGCCGGCACCAATGCTTACGGCTATTTGCGGGCGGAAATGGGGGTGCACCGCCTGGTGCGCATCAGCCCGTTCGACGCGAACGCGCGCCGGCAAACCAGCTTCGCCGCGATCGAGGTCACGCCCGACATCGAAGACGAGATCGACATCGTCGTCGAGGACAAGGACATCGAGCTTACGACCATGCGCGCGGGCGGCAAAGGCGGTCAGAACGTGAACAAGGTCGAGACCGCGGTGCGCCTCAAGCATTTCCCGAGCGGGCTCAACATCGTTTGCCGTGCCGAGCGCAGCCAGCACCAAAACCGAGCCATGGCGATGAAGATGCTCAAGGCCAAGCTGTACGAGCTGGAGCAGCAGAAGCGTGAACAAGCCCAGGCCTCTTACGAAGCCAGCAAAGGGCAAATCGCCTTCGGTAGCCAAATCCGCAGCTACGTGCTTCAGCCGTACCAGCTCGTGAAGGACCTACGCACGGAGCACGAAACCGCGGCCGTGCAGGACGTGCTGGACGGGGATTTGGATCCGTTCATCGAGGCCTACCTGCTACAGCACGCCGACAAACAGCCGCAAAACGTGCCCCCGCCGGGCGCGGCCTGAGCGAGCTTTCCCGCCGCTAGACGGGGGGCGAGCGTCGCGCTAAACGCCGTGCCCGCGCCAAAAGCGCCGGAGAAGCGAACCAAGGATGTCGGCGGATAGCTCAGAAGATGCGTTGATTCAGCAGCGGCGCGACAAAGCGGCGCGGCTGCGGGAGCAGGGACAGAACCCGTTTGCCAACGACGTCAAGCTGGACAAGCGCAGCACCGTCCAGGAACTCCGGCACAAGTTTGCGGCCGCGCTCGTGGACGAGAAAGAGCTCCGCTACGACCCGGCGCAGGTGGAGACGATCGGTAACCAGGAGTCCTTCCTCGTGTTCGGTCGCATCGTGCTGCGCCGCGGCTTCGGCAAGGCGAGCTTCATCCGCTTGCGCGACGGCTCGGGCGAGCTTCAGCTCTTCGCCAAGCAGGACATCTTGGGCAGCGGCTTTGCGGCGCTGGAAACGATCGACATCGCCGACCACGTGGAAGCGCGCGGCCGAGCCATGGTCACCAAGACCGGCGAGCTGAGCATCGAGCTATCGTCGATTCGGCTCATCACGAAGGCGCTGCGTCCGCTGCCGGACAAGTGGCACGGCCTGACGGATACGGACATCCGTTACCGCCGCCGCTATGTGGACTTGGTCTCCAATCCGGAGGTCGCGGTCGCGCTGCGTTCGCGCTCGCTCGTCGTGCAGGGCCTGCGCGACTTCTTGGATCGGCGAGACTTCTTGGAGGTGGAGACGCCCACCTTGCACACCTTGGTTGGCGGCGCGACCGCCCGCCCCTTCAAGACCCACCACAATGCGCTGGATTTGGGCCTGTTTCTACGTATCGCGCCGGAGCTTTACCTCAAGCGTTTGCTCGTCGGCGGCTTCGAGCGCGTTTACGAGATCGGGCGTTGCTACCGGAACGAAGGCATCAGCACTCGGCACAACCCCGAGTTCACGATGCTGGAGTTCTACATGGCCTACGCGACCTACGAGACGCTCATGCCCATGGCCGAAGCGCTGTTCCGCCACGTGGACGCGTTCGTGCTCGGCCGGCTGCGTGAGCTCGGCCTCGGCGAGGCCGCGGAGAAGGTGCGCGCCGAGCGGCCCTTCACGTTCGACGAGCCGTTTGCGCGCGTGCCCATGAAGCAAGCGGTACGAGACGCGCTCGAAAAGGCGGAGCTGCCGGTGAGCATCGCGGGAGAGCTCGCCGCGCTCGCGTTCAAGATGGGGCCGGACGGCAAGAAGTTGCCGAGTGAGCTCGACGCGGCCGTAGAAGGCTACAAGCAGAAGAGCGAGCGCGCCGGACGCATCGACTGGGGCAACTTGCGGCGCGCGCTCAGCCACTCCGGGAGCGACGGCGAGCGGCTGTTCGTCGCTTACGAGTACTTGGCGGAGCCGTTCCTCATCGAGGACTACCGCAGCCAGGACGGGCAGAAGAGCGTGCCCGTCTTCATCGTCGACTACCCGTTCGAGGTCTCGCCGCTCGCCCGCAAGAAGGACGCGGATCCCACGCTGACGGATCGGTTCGAGCTGTTCGTGCACGGCCGCGAGCTGTGCAACGCCTTCAGCGAGCTCAACGATCCCGAAGACCAAGCCGCGCGTTTCCAGGCCCAGCTCGACGCCAAGGAGCGCGGCGCGGAAGAGACGATGGACTACGATCACGACTACGTGATGGCGCTGGAGCACGGTATGCCGCCCGCCGCCGGCTTCGGGCTCGGGGTGGATCGTCTGGTCATGGCCATCGCCGGTCAGGCTTCGATCCGCGACGTGATCGCCTTCCCGCTGGCTCGACCCGAATGACGTTGCTCTCCGCGCTCGCGCTCGCGCCGCTCAAGGCGGACATGGCGTCGAAATCCTGGTTGCAGAAGGCGTGGAGCGCGCTCGGCGTCAACGGGCGCATCGGCGTCATCGTCCTCGGCAGCCTGCTGCTCGTCGTCGGAGTCTTCTTCGGGCTCCGCTGGCTCTCGCGACGGCTCGGGCCGCGGCTCTGGCGCGTGCTCTTACGCGGCGTCACTGCGCTGTTCGGAGTCGGCTTCGTCGGCCTCGGCACGTGGTCGCACTTCTTGAAAGACGGCAAAGGCACGCCGTTCTCGCTGTCCTCCCAAGCCGTGCACGTCGGGACCGTCGTCTGCGGCATGGGCCTGGTGGTGGGGCTCTCGGCGATTGCGATACCGTACTTCTTGGATGCGCTCGAGCGCGGCGGCTTCGTATCCTTCGTCGGCGCCCGTCACGTGCGCGCCACGAAGAGCGGGTTCTTGACCGTCATCTCCGTGCTCTCGATCCTCGGCGTCGCCCTCTCCGCGCTCGCGCTGTGCGTGGTCGTCGCAGTGATGGGCGGCTTCGGCGCGGATTTGAAGCGCAAGATCTTGGGCAACAACGCGCACGTCCGCGTGGAGAGTAAGAAGGTCGGCGGCTTCACCAACTGGCGAGAGCTCTCGGACGACTTGCGCTCCGTGCCAGGCGTGAAGGCCGTGACCCCCGTGGCCGGAGGCGAAGCCATGGCTTCCAGCGCGTCCAACACGGCCGGTGTGCTTCTGCGGGGCGTCGACCCGCAGACGATCGGTACCGTCATCGACCTCGTGCAGAACATCGAGGTCGGCAAGTTCGAGTACCTCACGAACACGAAAAAACTTGCCAACCTACCGGCGAACGAGCCGATCGGTCTCGGCCCGGGCGGCGAGGTTTATCTGAAGGGGCCCGACCTCAAGAGCTACACGGGCAAGCTGGACGCCGAGCTCGACCCGAGCGTCAAGGACGCCGTGAACGAGCCGGACGAATACCCCGGCATCGTGATCGGGCGGGAGCTCGCCAAATCGCTCCACGTGTACATCGGCGATGAGATCACGCTCGTCTCCCCGATCGGCGACTTGGGCCCCATGGGGCTGATGCCGAAGAGCCGGCGCTTCCGCGTCGCGGCCGTCTTCTACAGCGGCATGTACGAGTACGACGCGAGTCAGGCCTATGCCTCGCTGGACGCCGCGCAAGACTTCCTGGATTTGAAGCAGAACATCACCGCCCTCGAGGTGAAGTTGGACGACGCCGAGCACGTGGAGGACATGCGCGCGCCCCTGGCCGCCAAGGTTCAGCGCGACGACGTGCGGATGCGCGACTGGAAAGAGCTGAACAAGAACCTGTTCAGCGCGCTCAAGCTCGAGAAGATTGCCACGTTCGTCATCCTCTCACTCGCCATCCTCGTCGCCAGCTTTTGCATCTTGTGCACGCTTTTGCTCATGGTGACCGAGAAGAGCAAAGAGATCGCGATTCTGAAGTCGCTCGGCGCGAGCGACCGCTCCATCCTCGCCATTTTCATGGGCGAGGGCATGCTCATCGGCGCTATCGGCACCTATTTCGGCGTCGCGACCGGCTTTGCCGCCATCAAGGGGCTCACCCAGTTCGGTCTTCGGTTGGATCCGGACGTGTATTACGTGGACCGGCTGCCAATCAACGCGGACCTCGCGGACTTCGTGCTCGTCGCGCTCTCTGCGCTCGTCATCACTACTCTCGCCACCGTCTACCCCGCGGTCGCCGCCAGCCGCTTGCGGCCCGTCGATGGCATCCGCTACGAATGAGCCCCTCCATGTCCGAAGCCCTCGTCATCGTCGAGAATCTGCAGAAGTCGTTCCTTCACATGGGGCGGCGGCTCGACGTGCTGAAGGGCATCGACCTCAACATTTACCCCGGGCAGATCCTGGCCATCGTCGGGGCCTCCGGCGCGGGCAAGAGCACGCTGCTTCACTGCATCGGCACGTTGGACTTGCCGAGCAGCGGGCGCATTCGCCTCGGGGGCGAGGAGCTCACGACCATGAGCTCCTCGCGGCTGGCCGCGGTGCGGAACAAGAGCATCGGCTTCGTGTTTCAGTTTCATCACTTGCTGCCCGAGTTCAACGCGCTGGAGAACGTCATGCTCCCGGGGCTCATTCAGGGCCGGAGCCGCAAAGAGATGGAAAAGCGCGCGCAGGCCTTGCTCGAGGAGGTGGGGTTGTCCCACCGTGTGAGCCACCGCCCTGGCGAGCTGTCTGGCGGCGAGCAACAGCGCGTCGCGGTCGCGCGCGCGCTCGTTTTGGACCCGAAGCTTTTGCTCGCGGACGAACCGACGGGCAACTTGGACAGCGCGACGAGCGACGCCATCCATGACCTGTTCTTCGACATCAATCGCCAGCACGGCACGACCATCGTCGTCGTGACCCACAACTCGGCGTTCGCCGAGAGCATGCCGCGCGTGGTGCGCATGCGCGACGGCAAGGTGGAGACGGACGACGTGGGCCGCAACCAGCGCCCCCACGGCACGTCATCGCCGGCCGTTTCGGCGCAGGAGTAACTCGAGCGCGCGAGGTGGGGTCGTTGCTTCGGGGCGGCGTGCCCCGAGGCTCGGAGCGACGTCGAAATTCCATCACCGGCCGTTTGAGCCGAACGGTGCGCCCCGCGCCACCATAGAAGCGATGCACACCCGTTACTGCGTCTGGCTCGCTGCGTTTGCCGTCCTCAGCCTCGCGGCTTGCTCGGATAGAACCGACGCGCAGCCCAGTCCTTCCGCCAGCGGAAGCGGGAACGCCTCGACCGGCGGCACGAGCAATCCGGGGAACAATGTGGGTGGAGGTAGCGCAGGGGGTGAGAGTGCGCAGGGCGGCGCCGGCCTTGGCGGCTCATCAGCCGGAGCGGGGGCGGCCGGCGGCGTCTCGGCCTGCCCGGTGACGCAAGGACTCAAGGTCACGCGGCTCGACACCACGAGCGTTGCCATGATGGGTAAGCCGTTCGACACCGACGGCGACACGACAACGCCGTGGGGTTGGGGCACCAATTACGGCAAGCCGCCCGAGATCGTCGCCCTTCCGGACGGCGAAAGCGTAGACATCCTCTGGCAAGATCACTCGGCGGACCCAGCGCGCGGCCAAGACGACCCGAACAAGAACGCGAAGAAGGCGTTCCTCATGCGCGTGGAGAAGGGCGCCGCCGGCTATGCGGTGACCCGCGCCTACCAGATCGACCAAATGGCTCACATCATGGGTCTGGCTCGGGACGAGAGCGGCAACTACTACGTCGCGACCGGCGTGAACGAGGACAAGGATCTGACTCCGGAGCTTCCCGCCCCCGGCATGCACCGTCCAGGCATCGTCAAGATCGTCAAGCTCGACCCCAACGGTTGCAAAACTCTCGAGATTGACGCGAGCGCGGCGCGGCAAACGGCGGACGCAGAGTCGGAGCCCATCATCAATCCGATGGTGGCCGCCACCTCGCGACTCGCTTACCACGACGGTCGGGTCGCGCTCCTTCACGGGATAAATACGGATTACGACGCCAACCCGATGGTGATGTCTCGTCATCAAAAGGCGCTCACGACACATTTCGATGCGACTAGCGGCGGCGTCACCCTCGGCTCCAGCATGTGGGTGAGCCATTCCTTCGACCAGCGGCTGTTTCACGACGGCACGGGCTTCGTGGAGGTGCACCTGGGCGACGCGCACCCGCGCGCGATCGTCATGGGTCGCTTCAGTGGCCCCAAAATGGGCACGAAATCTTACGAGCTGTTCAAGCCCAAGGGCGCGACGGGCGCGAACGACACTTACACGCGCCTCGGCGGTGTCGCGCAGCTTGCGACGGGAGACTTCGGTTACATCGTCGCGTTCACGACCGAGCGTGGCACCGAGACCGCGCAGAGCTTGAACGGCACACGTGACGTGGCGCTGGTTCGCGTGAGCCGTGCGTTCGCAACGATGGACGAGAAGGGTAACGCCTTCGTCGACGGCGCCGCCACGCAGGTGGTGACGTCGGCGGGTAACGAGGTCACCAACAAGCTGACTTGGCTCACGGACTACGCGGCGAGCATGGCCCAGGCCGACCGCCCGCGGCTCGCTCCCATCGGGCAGGACCGCTTCGTGGTGCTCTGGGAGCGTTGGACCGGCACCGGCGATCGCGAGGCTACGTTCGGGGGGCTACACGGCCTCGTCGTTGGCGCCGACGGCACCGTGCAGGTCATGGCCAAGCACCTCTCCGACCAGCACCTGTCGCGCGGGGACGACGTCGTCGGTCTAGGCGCGAACGCACTGTTCGTCTCCGGCGACGGCGCCGCCAAAAAGCTCACGCTGAATCTCATCGGCGCGGACCTTTCTCTGACGTCGGTAGACCTACCATAAACGCCGCATATTCCGCGCATTCGGGCGGCTAGCTTGACTTTGACGGCCCCAGGTCCAGAAACTTTTCGAGTTGTCGCTCCGCATCTTGCGCTGGCCGCTCCCGGTAGCCTTGCTCGTGGTCACGAGCTGGTCGCAGCCTTCCCTGGCGCAGCTGCCCGTCTTCGTGCTCGAAGCGGAGGAGCTGGCCCCCGCCGCGCCCCCGATAGTCGACCCGCCTCCACCCGCGGCGCCTCCACCCGCCCCGGCCGCGCCTCCCACCTCTCCCG
This sequence comes from Polyangiaceae bacterium, assembly GCA_029266615.1. Lineage (GTDB taxonomy): Bacteria > Myxococcota_A > Polyangia > Polyangiales > Polyangiaceae > PMG-095. The sequence goes on along the minus strand of JAQSWN010000031.1, from coordinate 16,577 downwards.
CCCCCGCGAGAGCGCAGGTCATCGGCTTCGGCCAGCATCCCTACGACGACGATGACGACGACTTGCCCGCGGCGGGGCCACGACGCACTTGGTATGGCTGGCAGACGCTCATCGTGGACGGCGCAGCGCTGTCGGCCGTGCTGCTCGGCGTCGCGATAGACGGCAATGGCCGTGACGGCGGCGCCATCGCTGGCGCCGGTCTACTAGCGTATGAATTTGGACCCGGCATCGTGCACTTCGTGCACAGAAATCCGGGACGGGCTTTCGGAAGCTTCGGGATACGGCTCGGAATGCCGTTGGTGGGCGCGGTGCTAGGCGCGACCGTGTCCAGCAACTGCGACGGCTACGAGTGCGAGGGAGACGGAGCGGGCGCGGGATTGCTGCTGGGTATGGCGGGCGCGATCGCGATCGACGCCGCCGTTTTCGCCTACGACGATCGCCGGCCCCACGCGGAGCGCGCTCGTTCGCGATGGGTGCCGCTCGCGTCGTTCCGGCCTGGGCGCGCTTGGATCGGTCTCGGCGGCGAGCTCTGATTAGGGCAGGGGGAGCAAGCCCAGCGGCTCGCCCGGGCTCGCCCCGAGCAGCTCCGCGAAGTCGGCCGGCAGCAGAAGTTGTCCTTCGCGCTCGGTGAAGCGGCAAGCGACGGCGCGGAAGTAGGGCGCCTGCTTCGTCTCCCGAGTCACCAGAGCGCGCGCCTTCGCGCCGCCGTCACCTTCGCCCAGCACGCCCGCGAACGGTAACGCGCGAGTACCCTGGATCAGCGAAACTTCGTCGGCGCTCGCCACGAAGTGTGGCCCGCCGTCGAACGGATCGATGCGCTCGGCGTAGCGAAAGCCGACCCGCCGCAGCATTCGCTCGACGCCTCGCGTTTGCGCGCCAACTTTGCCGATGACGTCCTGCGCGTCTTGCGAGAGCAGGCTCGCGTACACCTCACCCCGAGGGAACAAGTCGCGAATGAACGTCTTGTCCTCGCTGGAGCGGAGATCCGCCTCCGCGTAGCTCATGCCCGTGAAGCGGCGGCCGAAAGCTTCCCATAGGTGGCTCGTTCCGTCGGGTTGCAGCGGCGGCATCAGCTCCGCGAGGAGCTCGTTCTTGAACAAGTCCCGGTGAGTAGCGATGAACGCGAAGCGTACGTACGAAATGAGCAGGCCGAGCTTTTCGTCTGCGCGTCGATGCTCGGGGTGCACCACCAAGCCGCCGAGCTCGGTGGGCCCATCGTACGAAAACCCGATGCGCAGCACGCGATGGTGAAAGTGCTTGTCGGTGGAGCTCGAGTACTTTTCCTCGGTGCTCACGTCCAGGTAGATGTAGGGCGCGTCGCGGCGGCCGAGCTGGGCCACGATCATAGAAGTTCCGACCGCTTCCGCGCGCTCGAGGTCGCGAATCAGAAAGACGTACTTACGCCGTCGCGGGTTCTCGATCTGTCCGGTGAAGCTTTTCTCGGACGTCTCCAGCAAGCGCGTGATGTGCCCGGCCTCGTGGGGGAGGTTGACCGAGTTGAGGTGACGGGCCAAGCGGAGCAGCTCACCGAGGTCGGTCGGCACTGCCCCGCGAATCTCGTAACGGGCCATGGAGGGAACTCACACGCCTAGCACGACCGCGGCATTCGAGCCTGCTTCGTCGACGGGGCCGTGGTACGCATGGCCTGCCGCGACATGCCTACTATTGCTCGGAGCTGGGCGTTTCCTCGGGCGGACTCGCTCCCGCCTTACGCGTTCGTCACGACGGACGCCGCCAAGGCCGAAGCCCTCGCGGCGGGAGCCGATCTCATCGACCTCGGGCTCGGCAACCCGGACCGCCCGCCTCCGCCCGCCATCGTGGAAGTGCTGCACGCGGGCGCGAACGTGGCGGAAAACCACCGGTACCACCCGGGCTCCGGCGTCCCCGAGCTGAGGCAAGCGATCTGCGGCTGGTACCAGCGGCGCTACCGCACCACCTTCGACGCGGAGAAGGAAGTGGTCGTTTGCTTGGGCGCCAAAGAAGGCATCAGTCATTTCTGCTTTGCCGCGCTGAGCCCTGGCGACATCGTCGTATCGCCCGACCCTTGCTATCCGATTCACGCGAGCGGGCCGCGCATCGCCGGAGCGGAGGTCGAGCCGTACGAGGCGCGCGCCGCGATCGCTCCCGCGGAAGCGGTCGCGCAGGCGCTTGCCCGCGTCGAGGCCCGCGGCGGTCGCGCCAAGCTCGTCATCGCGAACTATCCCCAAAACCCAACTGGTCGCGGCGTCAGCCGGGCGGAGCTCATGGAGCTCGTGCGCGTCGTGCAGCAGAGTGGCGCGCTCCTCTTGCACGACCTAGCCTACGCGGACCTGGACTTCCGCGCTCGGTTCGCGCCCAGCATCTTCGACTGCGGCATGCCCGAGGCGGAGGTGAAAGAGTTTGCGGTCGAGGTGTGCTCCTTGTCCAAGAGCTACAACATGCCGGGCTGGCGCGTTGGGTTCGTGGTTGGCAACCGCCGAATGGTCGGCGCGCTCGCACACATGAAGAGCTACTTGGACTACGGCGGCTTCGCACCCCTGCAGCACGCCGCCGCCTGGGCGCTCACTCACGGCGACCGCATCGCGAGCGACCTGCGCGACCTGTATCGCGCGCGCGCCGCCGCGCTCGTCGAGGGCTTGCGGGAGGCGGGGTGGGCGGACGTGGCAGAGCCGAGCAGCACCATGTTCGTATGGGCGCCGTTGCCCGCGGCGTGGCGCGAGCGCGGATCCATGGCCGCGGTGAAGAGCCTCATCGAGAGGGCCCACGTCGCGGCGTCACCCGGGGTTTGCTTCGGCCCGGGCGGCGACGGCTACGTGCGCTTCGCGCTGATCGAAGATCCACCTCGCCTCCGCGAAGCTTGCGAGCGTATCCGGCGCTGGCTCGCGGAAGAGGCCTAAGGCGCGGGCGGCGGCACACTGGTCGGAACCGAAGCGGGGACGATGCTGACACGCTGTTCCTCGTATGGATTGCGCAGCCGCCGGAGCGTTGTCAGCACGCCGCGAAGCGCGAGCGCGAGGATGCCTCCCAGCGCCAGCGCGTTTAAGGCGAGGAGCCCAAACGCGCCATGGTGCAGGAGACGCCCGCCCCAATCCCAAAGATCCGCAAAGCGGGTCACGTCCGGCGTCAACGTGAACGCTGTCTCCTGCGTCAGCCCAGGGTTATACCGCAGGTCTACCCACGCGTAGGCAACGATGCCCACGGTCGCGACGAGCCAGGCTTCAGAAAGCTCGCGACAGAGTCCACCTTGGAGTCTACCACGCCAGCCCCAAGGCGCCCGCAGTCGGGAGCACAGCGCCCGCGACGCAACTAAGCGCGCTCCGCGGCGCCTGCGAAAAGGGAGCGACTGATCCTCCCGCCCTCCCGCCCTCCCGCCCTCCCGCCCTCCCGCCCTCCCGCCCTCCCGCCCTCCCTGACTGGCCCTCCCTCCTGACTGGCCTGGCTGGCCTGGCTGGGCGCCGGGGCGGAACAATGACGGTGCGTCGAAAAGATACGCATTTACGTGCGCTCCGGGCGCCGCTTCCGTCAGGCGCTCGTGTTAGGTTTCAGTGCTTTGGCACGACCGTTCACTCTCTCTGACTTTGCCCGCGCGTCCAAGGGAGCGGTCAAGCGGGGGCTACGGGCGGCCGTCCAGGCACAGGCCCGACCGGCAACGGGCATCTCGCCCGAGCACTTTGGTCTCTCGCGTGAACCCAGCGGCGAGCTGACGTTGCACGGGGTGAGCTTTGCTTCGCTCACGGAGCGCTTCGGTTCCCCGCTTCACGTGGTCAACGCCGCGCGCCTGCGCGACAACGCGCGCCGTTTCATGACCGAGGCGGCGCGCGGCCCCACCTCCGTCGACGTTTTCTACTCGTTCAAGACCAACCCGGTGCCGGGCGTCATCGCCATGCTTCGTGAAGAGGGCCTCGGCGCCGAGGTGATCTCTCACTACGAGCTTTGGCTCGCGCAGAAGCTCGGCTTCGCGCCGGAGCGCATCGTGTACAACGGTCCCGTCAAATCCGACGCTTCGCTCCGGGACGCGATTCAGAGCGACATATTACTTCTCAACGTGAACCACCGCGAAGAGCTCGAGCGCGTCGTGCGCATCGCGCGCGAGCTCGGGCGGCGGCCGCGCGTTGGAGTTCGAGTCACGGTGGGGGAGGGTTGGTCCGGTCAATTCGGCACGCCCGTGGCGGGCGGCATGGCCCGTCGCGTGTTCGAAGAAGCCGTGGGCAGCGGCGCGCTGGACGTCGTGGGCCTCCACGCGCACCGCGGGGGCATGCTGCGCTCGGAGGCGGACGTCACGACGTTCGTCGACCAAGCGCTCGCCTTCGTGGACGAGCTGCGCGAGGGCCTCGGCCTCGACCTCACGCTGCTGAACCTCGGTGGAAGCCTCGCGTCCCCTAGCGTGCGGGGTCTCTCCGACAAAGAGGTCCGCTATAACCGCACTTTCGGTCGAGATATCGCGGCTCCCGAGCCGTCCCGTGCGCTCGGTATCGAGCGGCACGTCGCGCTCATCAGCGAGCGAGTCGCGAGCCATTTCGCTCGCTTGAGCCGTCCGGCTCCGCGCGTGCTGCTCGAGCCGGGCCGGTCCGTGACGAGCGACGCGCAGTTGTTGGTCACGAAGGTTCAGAGCTTGAAGGCGGACAGCGAGCGCCTCTACGCCATTTTGGATGCGGGCATCAATTTGGCGGACAGCTGCCGCAGCGAGTATCACCAACTGTTCGTGGCGAGCCGGTGTGGAGGGCGGTCCGAGCGTCTGCACGCGCTCGCCGGCCCGATCTGCACGCCGGGCGATACCTTGCACTGGGGGGTCCGCCTGCCCGCGCTCGAGCCCGGCGATCATCTGCTGGTCATGGACGCAGGGGCTTATTTCGTTCCGTTTTCCACGTCATTTTCGTTTCCCCGGCCTGCGATCGTGACCGTTCATGACGGGCAGGCCCACGTACTCCGGCGTGCTGAAACCTTCGACGACCTGCTGGCGTTCGATGAGCTGCAACGGTAGGGACGTGCGTCACCGCACAGGTGGTCACTTCGGGCGCGACAGCTCGCGAGGCTCGGACCTGTGTGGCGCTGCTGCCGGCGTGAGCGTGCTGAGCAATGCTGAACGCTGCATGATCCCATGAGCCACTTTCCGAGCAGCGCGGGCTCTGCGGCCCGCTTCGCGAAGCGGCCTCTACGCTCGGCGGAAGGCGCCAGGCCCAAGGTCTTACTGACCATGCCTGGCTACCACGGCACGTTGGCCGCCGTGCGCAACCTCGGCCGCAACGGCGTTCCGGTAACGACGGCGGATCCGGCGCGCTTCACGACCGCGAGCGCGTCCAAGTATGCGACCGAGCACGTGCGCTGTCCGCCGGTGCGCGACACGGCGCGTTTCGTGGAATGGCTACTGGCGCTCGGCCGGCGTCGCGGACCCTACGTGCTCCTCCCGACCTGCGACGACACGGCCTTCCTCTACTCGCTGCACCGCGACGAGCTGTCCGATTATTTCTACCTCGGCTTGCCAGACGTCACCGTGCTTCACTCGCTGTTGAACAAGCGCCTGCTGCGCGAGCACGCCGCCGCGGTTGGTCTCTCGACGCCGCAGAGCTGGATGCCGAGCTCGCTCGCCGAGGTGGAGCAGCTGGCCCGAGAGGCGCGCTTCCCGCTGCTGGTCAAGCCAACGACGCAGGTCTTGTTCGATCCGCGCGTGAAGGGTGCATTGGTCAAAGAGCGCGACCAGCTGGTTCGAACCTACGAGCACGTCTCGGGCGAAGCGTTCGGACAAGAGCTCCGTGACTACGACGCATCGGTGACTCGCCCCATCATTCAAGAGTTCTTCACCGACGCCGCGACCACCGGCATCTACAGCATCTGTGGTCACGTGCGAGACGGGCGTATCGTCGGCACGCGCAGCATGCGCAAGGTGCTGCAATGGCCGCGTCGCCTCGGCATCGGTGTCTGCTTCGAAGCCGCGGCGCCGAGCGAAGAGTTGGTGCAGCGCCTCCAGCTCCTCACGCAGCGGGTCGGGTTCAGTGGCACCTTCGAGGCCGAGTTCGTCGAAGACGGCGCGCGCCGCTTGCTCATCGACTTCAACCCTCGCTTTTATAACCAGATGGGCTTCGACATCGCCCGTGGCTTGCCGCTGCCGCTGCTCGCTTACCGCGACGCGATCGGGCAGCCGCTAGACCTCCCGCTACCCGCGGCGGCGAACAATGGCGCGGACGAAGTGACCGCCTACGCGCACGGCGCCGCGCTGAAGCTGCTGCTCCGCTCCCAGCGCGTCTCGGGTGCGCTCAGCCCGCAAGAATGGCAAAAGTGGCAGCACTTTCGCGAGCGACAGCGCCACGTGGACGCGGTGGTCGACGCCGACGACCCGTTGCCGGCGCTCTTCGACAAGATGAACATCGCGCGAGACGTCGCCCGGCACCCGCTACGGTTCCTCAACGTCATCGCTCTGAATCGAGCTTGAGCCGCGACGCCGGCTGGCTGGGGCTGAATGACGCGAAAACTGCGGGGCCATGTACGGCCATGGGCGGACGGGTCCGGGTCCGCCATGCCATGATGGGGAGGCATGTCGTTGTACGGAGCGATCGAAGCCGGCGGCACCAAATTCGTGTGTGCAGTGGGGACCGGACCGGACGATCTGCGAGCCCAGGTTCGCTTGCCCACGACCACGCCCGCCGAGACGCTCGGCCGTTGCATCGATTTCTTTCGCAATCAACCGAAGGTCGAAGCTTTGGGAGTCGGGTGCTTCGGCCCCATCGAGCTGCGGCGCGGCACTCCCGGCTATGGTCACGTCACCACCACTCCCAAGCCCGGTTGGGCGAACGCAGACGTGGTCGGTCCCCTGCAGCAAGCGCTCGGCGTGCCGCTCGGGTTCGACACGGACGTGAACGGCGCGGTGCTGGGAGAGTCTCGCTGGGGCGCGGCCCGAGGTTTGGATACAGCGCTCTACGTGACCATCGGCACCGGCATTGGCGGTGGCGCGCTGGTCGGCGGTAAGTTGGCCCATGGCTTGGTCCACCCGGAGATGGGTCACCTGCTGTTGCCGCGGGAGCCGGACGACGCGAGCTTCGAGGGCGTTTGCCCATTCCACGGCGGACGTTGCTGGGAGGGCGTCGCTTCGGGGCCCGCCCTCGAGCGACGCTGGGGGTGTCGGGCGGAGACGCTGCCGGCTCCGCACCCCGCGTGGGATTTGCAGGCGCGTTACGTCGCCTCCGCGCTCACCACGCTCGTTCTCGTGCTTTCGCCGGAGCGGGTGATTTTGGGCGGCGGGGTCATGCAAGCCGAGCAGCTCTTTCCGCTCGTGCGCTCGCACTTGCTGCGCTCGCTGGGGGGCTACGTCTCGGCGGACGCTCTCGTTCACGGAATCGACTCGTACGTCGTGCCGCCTCTACTAGGTCAACGGGCGGGTATCGCCGGAGCTTTGGCGCTGGCAGAGCTCGCCGCGGGGGAGCCTCCGGCCGCGCCCCAGAGCATCGCTCAATTGTCGTAGCGTCGCTCCGGCGTCGCGGCCAGCGCCTCGGCGGACTTCTTACATCCGAAGAAGCCGCGCCGCTTGATGATCTCCGCGATCTCCTCCGGCACCATCTGCTCCCAGCTCGAATCGCCCGCTTTGATTCGGTCCAGCACGTCCCGCGAGAAGATGTTCAGGCAGTTGGGGTCGTAGTTCTCCAGCTGCAGAATGCAGCCGCGATCAACGAGGTGGCCGTACAGCTTGGTCAGCTCCTTCGCTACCTCCAAGTTGTCCACCTTGCTCAGCTTGCCCGTGTCCGGATCCAGGAACGGGTACACGTAGAGCTTGAGGTCGTTCTTGAAGAGCCGCCCGAAGGACTCCAAAATCCCTCCGTCCAAATCCGCGTAGTACTTCTCGTCGAACAGCGTTTGCAGGCTGCCCGCGCCGAGCGTTATCGCGATGGGTCGCGACGTGTGCTTTCGCAAGTACGCCGCCAAGCGATAGTACTCGAAGTAGTCCGAGATGAGCACGGTCTTGCCGGCGGCCGCCAGCACGTCCGCTCGGGCCAAGAAGTCGCGGTAGTCTATCTGCCCTCCGACGATGAGATTGCGCATCGTGATCTCGGCCAGCTCCACGATGTGCTCCCCGGGCGCGAGCGTCTTCTCGAACTCCTCGTGAGCCGCCTTGAGCATGTCGATGTTCACGTGGCACACCGGGCGGAAGCTGCCGCGCTCCACCAATACCGGCTTTTTGTACAACACTTCCGCCGGCTGGAGCACCTGGCCCTTGGGACCGAACATGGCCGCGCCCGACAGCCCGAGCTGCACCAGCTTCAAGCTCATCACTCGGTTGTCCACGTGGCGGAACTCGATGCCCGAGAACTCGATCATGTCGATCTCGATGCGCTGCGTATTCAAGTTGTCCAGCAGGGACTCGACGAGCCGATCCGGATCGTGGTGCATGAAGAACGCACCATAGAGGAGGTTCACGCCCACGATACCGAGCGCCTCCTGCTGGAGCGCGTTCTCCGTGTCCAGCATGCGCACGTGGATGATAATCTCGCTGTCTTGGTCGCGAGGGTGCGCTTGAAACTTCACGCCCATCCAGCCGTGGCACTCGTTCGTCCCCTTGAAGTTGCGCGCGGAGACCGTGTCCGCGAACGCGAAGAACGAAGTCGTGTCCCCCCGCGCATCGCGGAGTCGCTTCAGGTTCAGATCGTGCTCGTAGTTGAGCATGCTCTCCAGCCGCTGCCGTGCGACGTAGCGCTGAGTCTGACCATAGATTGCGTCGCTCACCGCCATGTCGTACGCGCTGATGCTCTTGGCGATGGTGCCGGCGGCGCCGCCGACGCGGAAGAACCAGCGCACCACCTCCTGGCCCGCGCCAATCTCTGCGAACGTCCCGTACCGTTTGGCGTCAAGGTTGATCGCCAGCGCCTTCTGGTGCGTGTCGAGCTTGTCGGGCCTGTTCGGATCGCGCTGAGTGAGCATGAGCGGCCCTCAGTGCTAGCACGTCCCCCTGCGCGCCTCCGTTACGGCTCTGTTTCGCCCCGGGGGGCGCCTGCCACTCCGCCGCCCGTTCGAGATTTCACAGGGAGATCGGGAGAGCGGGAGTCGTGCGAGCGATATGTAGGGGGGCGCGCTGCCGCCTGCGTGGGATTGACGGTTCGTCTCAGATCGCTGGCTCGTACTGCAGACCCCATGCGCCACTGCGAGCGGCGCCAGCGCGAACCCCAAATTTCTCGCGCTTGCTCGCAGGTCTCCCGATGTCCCGACCTCCCTGTGAGTCTCGAGCCGTTCTCGCCAACGGGGGTTCAGAACAGGAAGGAGACGCCGAACGAGAGGGTCGGGTAGCCGACGCGCGCGGTGAGGGTGACGCGATCCGTAAGGTGGAAGCGACCACCTGCATAGAAGACGAACGGGTTGAATTTGACGTCGCCGTCTTGAACGTAGAGCGCGACGCCGGGCTCACCGAAGACGGACCAGCGCTTGTGGAGCCAGAAGTTCCACTGCATGACCACCGGCACGAAGAAGTAGTCGATGTCCCCGTCTGCGCCGCCCGAGATGCGCCGGCAGATCGGCACGCCCGCAGGACCGGACCCGCGCTCCTCGCAGTAGCCGCGCGGACCCTGCCAGCCGTCGTAGCGGAGGTAGTCCAAGCCAAACCCGATCGCGACCGAGTTGTTGAGCTTCGGAATGAAGCCGTTCTTCACGATTTCCACGCTGCCTCGGACGCCGAAGCCGAAGCCGGTCCCGCCGCCGTAACCCGGCGGATCGAGCAAGCCGAGCGCTAGGTGCGGCTCCAGCTCGAAAGCGTAGTCGGGGCGGTCTCCCGGGCGCTTAATCGTGCTCTGCGCGTGGGCCGGGAGCGCGAAGCACAGGTAAAGCGACGCGAAGAGCGCGGGTAGGATCGCGCGAAGGAATCGACGGTTCACGAACAACCTCCACAGGCGATGTTGCCGTCGCTGCACTGGGTCTCCCCGCCGCCTACGCACGTCACGTTGCAGTCGTTGACGGAAACGCATTCCACTTTGCAGGCGCCCGTGCACTCGATCGCGCAGGTGGTGACGTTGGCGCAGCGCACGACGCTACCGGTACCGACCACGGCTCCGCAGCGGTCGGTGTCGTGGCAGTTCAGATTGCAGTTGTCCCCGCATTCCATCCCGCAGGCGTTGGTGTTGTGGCAGTCGAAGCTGCAGTCGTTGCCACAGACGGTGCTACACTCCTGTACTTCGAAGCACTCCGAATGGCAGTCGTCTTCGCACACCATGCCGCAGTGGTTCATCTGGAAGCACCGCGGGTTGCAGCCGTCTTCGTCGCAGCCGAAGTAACAGTCCGTGGTGTTGCTGCACTCGCAGGGCTCGCCCGCGCCGCAGTAGTCGTGATCGTTGCAGCCGAAGAGGCCAACGCTCAGTGAGAGCGCGAAGCCGACGGCCGAAAGCAAGCGCCGCATGTTCCGCGGACTATGCCAGCGGGAACCGATACCACAACCACAAAAAGCGCGAATTAGCGCGGAAGCAAGCCCGCCTCAGCGCCAGCGCAGCGAATTGCCCTGGGCGTCCCGCAAACTTCCAGTGGCGCACAAGATGACGTCGATGACGTGCCACAGGCCGAAGCCGCCGCAAGTGATGAGCTTGAGAATGCCGAGGCCAGTTTGACCGAGCATGAAGCGGTCCACTCCGAACGTGCCGGCCAGAACACCCGCGAGTAATACGTGGTTGCCGTTGACGGTTGGTGTGCCCACTACTTCCCGGGGCATCGACAGCGGCCTGCCGTCGCTGTCCTTTGGCTCGCCCACCGCGAGCAGGACCCAATCGATGAGCGTCCACAGGCCGAAGCCGCCCAAGGTCAGCAGCTTGAGGATGCCGAGCAGGACCTGCCCTCGGTAAAAGCGATCGATGCCGCTGATGAGGAACATGGCGGGCACGTAAGCGAGCACGAACGCGGTGGCGCGTGTCTTCTCCGACTCACCCGTGATCGCCAGACTCTGGTCGAACACGGGCGCCGCGTACGGGTTGTGCCCGTAGCCGTAACTGCCCGCGGGCGGCGGGCCGTAGCCGCCGGGGCCCGGAGGTCCGTAGCCACCGGGCGGCTGTCCATATCCACCCGGCCCTGGCGGCGATCCGTACGACATGGCGCAACGTATCAAACGAACATTGGGCTGTAAATTGCCGCAATCACTGGATATGTCGCGGCATTATCCAGATGTGGTGTGGCGGCGCCCTTGCGGCGCAAGCCGTGCCCGCGTTAGCAAGTGATATGGCGTCCTTCGATTCCGAGCGGAAGTGCCACGTGGTGCGCATCGTCTACGACGGCCCCGGCTTCGCGGGCAAGACGACGAACCTGAAGCGTGTGCACGAAATCATTCCGCCCAGTCGGCGCAGCGAGATCGTAACTCCGGCCGAGCTCAAAGGCCGCACCATGTTCTTCGATTGGTTGGAGATCGAGGGGCCGCGCCAAGGCGGCGTCGGGCTCTATTTCCAGCTCATCACCGTCCCGGGTCAGATCGAGCGCAACTACCGGCGCCGGCCACTCGTGGCCATGGCGGACGTCGTCGTGTTCGTCTGCGACTCGAGCCCCGGAGCCATCGCGGACACGCAGCGCACTTTTGCCCGCCTGCGCGCCTCCATCAAGCGCCGCACGGAGCCGGTGAGCCTGATCGTGCAAGCGAACAAGCAAGACGTAGAGGGCGCGCTGACTCCCGCCGTGCTTCGGCGCAAGCTGAGGCTAGACGGCTCGATTCCGATGATCTCGTCCAACGCCGCGAACGGTGACGGCGTCCGCGCGACGTTGAATGAAGCGATGCGGGTCGGGGTGCGCGCGCTCAAAGGCGCGGAATTGACCCCCCTTCTTGCCGAGTTTGCCAACGCCGACAATCTGTTCGACCACGTGCTCACCTTCGAGGACGCGCCGCTGGAAGGGCCGGTCGAAGTGGAGGAAGTCAACGTCCGCGCCGAAGACATCGACATGGAGACGCCCGACATGGCCGCCCACCTCGGGGCATCGTCGCTGGACGCGCTCGAGGCGCGCGCGCGCCGAGCCGCTGCACGCAGCGGCTTGCACCCGCTGGAATCGCCTGCGGACGGCGCGGAGAGCGCAGACGGCGCTTCGCGCCCGTGAGCCACGGCGCCGGGCGCCTTATCTTACGAGCGGTCGCCGTTAGCCGTTGGCGGCGACTACGACCGCCGCCGCGAACCCGACCGCGATGACGAGGCTAGCCGAGACGGCGATCAGCGCGCGCAGCCGCAGGTGAGCGCGCCGCTGCGGATCCAGCACGGCTTCGCTCCCGTGGTCCGCGCCGCGCGCGCCCTTCAGCCCGTAGTACACGCAGATGCCGAGGCTGCCCGAGATGAGCAGGTACGCGGAGAGTGCCGCCGGCAAGGCCACCAGCCAACCAAGCTTCTGGGTCAGCCCGAGCTCGGAGGCGAGCAGTGCCCAACCGAGGGCGACGCCGCCCATGATGACGCCCAGGCGTACGGCCCGGCTTCGGGCTCGCTCTCCAAGGTTCTGCTGCTGGTGGCAACCGAGCATCTGCCCTAAAAGTAAGCCCATACGTTTTGCGCCGCAAGCCGGCCGACCCCCAAAGTTCGCCCCGTGACGAGATTCTCTCCTTGAAAAGCGCCGCTCAGCTGTCGCTCACCCGTTTCTTCGGTCGCTTCGTGGACCTTCGGTCGGGCGAGGGTGTGGTCTTTTTGCGCGCGTTCCTCGTGCTGCTCCTGACGATTTCCGCACACACGGTGCTGGAAACTGCTCGAGACGCCCTGTTCCTGACCAAGCTCGCCCCGCGAAACCTGGCTTTCGTCTACGTCGCCACCGCCGTCTTTACGATTGCGATCACGCCGCTGAGCGTGAGGCTGACGCGCGCTGCCGGTGCGAAGAACGCGCTCGTCGTTTCGCTGCTCCTTTCTGCGTTCTCGGTGGCGTACTTCCGCATCCGTCCGCCCGGGGCGGCGAGCGTGTTCAGCCTGTATGTGTTCGGCGCACTTTCTGCGACCGTGCTCGTGGGGCAATTCTGGCAGCTGGCGGGGACGCTCTTCACTGCCGCGCAGAGCCGGCGCCTCTTCGGTCCGCTCGCGTCCGGCGGCGTGCTCGGCGGCGTGGGCGGCGGCGCGATCGCGGCGGTCCTGCTGAAAGTGGTGCCCGTGCACGGGCTACTCGGGGTTGCCTCGCTGCTGTACTTCGCAGCCACCTTCGTAGCCACGCAGCTCAATCTGGAGGACGCGGTCGCGGTGGGGCAGGGTGGGCGAATCGGTTCGAGCCCGGTGGCGAGCCGAGTGCCCCTGCGGCCGCAGCTCTCCACGGTGCGCCACGACCCGTTCCTCATTCGCCTGGCCCTCATCGCGGCGCTCTCCGTCGCTCTCTCCGTGGTCGTCGACTACCTCTACAAAGCGAAGGTGTCGCGCACTATCGCTCCCGAGGATTTGGGCGAATTTTTCGCGCGTTACCAGCTCGTGCTCAGCCTGGGTGCGCTCATGCTGCAGGTGGTCATCACGGGCCCCGTCGTCCAGCGCATCGGCGTGGTGGGGCTGGCGCTCACGGGGCCGCTGCTGCTCAGCGCGGGGGCCACCGTCACGGCGCTGCTCGGCGCTCCGTTTTGGATCGTCGTGCTCTTGAAAGGAACGGACACGTCGCTTCGCAACTCACTCGGGCGCGTGGCGGGGGAGCTGCTTTGGGCGCCGGTAGAGCAGCAAGCGCGCGCGCGAGGCTTCGTCGATCTCATCGTCACGCGCGTCGCGCAGGCGCTCGCGGGCGGCGTGCTCTTGGCCGCGACGATGCAGCGCGAGTTTCGGCCGGGCCACTTGGCGGCGACGGCGGCGACGCTCGCGGTGCTTTGGCTAGTCGTCGGGGTGGGCATCCGAAAGCCTTACATCGCGCTGTTTCGGCAAGCGCTCAGCCGCGGCGGCCAGGAGCGCGAGTTCATGCTGGCCGAGCTCGACCTCACGTCCGTAGAGACCCTCGTCGAGGCCTTGGCTCGCCCGCAACCGACCGAGGTCATCGCGGCCATGAACGTGCTCGCGGAGCGTAAGCGCGACCGCTTGATTCCAGCCCTGATTCTCCTTCATAACGACGAAGGCGTGCTGCTTCGCGCGCTAGAGATTTTGGGCTCGAGCCGGCGGCGAGACTGGTTTTCGCTCGGGGAGAAGCTGCTGGACTCTCCGTCCGTGGCGGTTCAGCAGGCGACGGTGCGGGCCTTCGCGATCGCGGGCGAGGTGGACGTGCTCGATCACGTCGCCGCCCACGGCAACCCCGCGCTCCGCACCTTCGCGACGCTCTACCTCGCTCAGCTCGGCGGTCACGTCATGGACGGCGACCCGCTCACTTGGGAGCTGTTCGCAGACGACGACGAAGAGCACTCGCTGAAGCTCGCCTTCATCGAGTCGTTGGCCGCGCACCCTACTGCGGACACGCCGCGCTTGCTGCTCGCCTTTGCGCGCCTCCCTGCGCTGGCGAGCGCAGTGACGGCGGCGCTGGAGACGACCGCGGACGACACCTGCATCGACTTTTTGATTGGCCGCCTGAAGTTGGCGGACGACCGGTTGTCGGCGCGCCGAGGCCTCGTGCGCGTCGGGCCCCCCGCGCTCGAGGCCCTGTCACGGGCGCTGGACGACGAGTCGCTCGAGCGGCGCGTGCACATTCACGTCCCCCGCAGCGTCTCCGCGTTCCTATCGACGGAAGCGCTGCGCATTTTGCTGAAGGTCGTCGTCGAGCACGAAAACGGCCTCGTGCGCTACAAGGCCCTGCGCGGCCTGGAGCAGATCGCGCTCGAGACGTCGCTGCGCATCGACCCCGGGCCAATCCTCCATGAAATCACGCGCAACGCGCTCGAGTACCTGCGACTCTTTTCGGCTGAGCTCGCGCTGAAGAGTGATCGCGTCGTCTCCGGCAAGCTGGAGAGCCAGCTCGTCATCGAGCTACTGGAGGACAAGATCGCGCAGTCGCGAGACCGCCTTTCGCGGCTGCTGCAAGTGCTGCATCGCGGGGATGACATTCCCGCGATCTTCGCCGCGCTGACGTCTCGCGATCGAAGGCGCCGTGGCCGCGCGGTGGAGTTCTTGGACGCGCTGATTCGGGGTCTGGACCGCTCGTCGGACGAGGTCGCGCCGCTGCTTCGCTTGGTCGTGGACGACTTGCCGGACGAGCTCCGCGCCGAGCGCGCTCAGGAGCTGGTCGGCGCGTTCGCAGACGCCCGCGCTGCGCTCACCGCGCTGTCACGCGATCCGGACAGCATCGTGAGCTCGCTCGCGACGCGCGCCCTCCGGGCGCTCGGATCCTTGCCCCCGCCGGCCCCGCCGCTGGCCGTGCTCACGGAAAGGCCCGCATGACCATCGCCGACAGCGCGCGGCTGAAGCGCGAAATCCTGCTCCGTTCGATGTTTCCGAGTATGCCGGTCGCGGCGCACCTGCGTTTCATCGAGCTCTTGGAGGACGTGGAGCTTGCGGCCGGCAAGCTGCTCTTCGACCTTGGAGATTCGCCGGACCGCATCTTGTTCCTCGTAGAAGGGCGCGTGGCGATGGAGCGACCCGGGGATCGGTCGTGGGAGTTTGCGCCCCTGGCCGTGGTCGGCATCATCGACGGGATCCTCGAGCGTCCGCGCACGCGCAACTGTCGCGCGCTGGAGACGAGCCGATTTCTTTCGCTTCGTATCGCGGACTGGTTCGACATGCTTGAAGACAACGGCCAAATCGCGCGCGCAGCGATCCGCAACTTCGCGACTCAACTCCATGGGCGGTGGCGGCAGCTCGCCTCGCGCCTGGAGCGGCAGAGCGAGCTTCCGCCTCCGATGTCAGCCGGGCCCATGGAGACGTACGACAAGATCCTCGCGCTGCGCCGGGCGAAGTTCCTGGGCTCTGCCGGCATGCAGGCGATCGTCAGCTTGGCGACGGTCGCAGAGCCGCGCCACTTGGAGCCGGGAGAGCAGCTCTTCGATCTGGGCAGCGACGGCGACATGCTCTACGTGCTGGCACGCGGGAGCATCGAGCTGACGGCTCCCGGGGATTTCCGCTACACCCATCGGCGCGGCGACTTGATCGGCGGCGCGGCCGCGTTCTGTCACGGGCTGCCCGGGTACGCGGCGCGCGCCGTCCGGGAAGCGACCGTGCTGTGCATCTCCGAGCAGGACTTCTACGATCAGGCCGAAGAGCACGGCCGTCTCACACGCGGGACGCTCAAGTTCCTGGTCTCGGAGCTCGAGCCGCTGCTGGAGGTGGACGACTCGGTCGTTCCGATGCCGCTGCGGCAGGAGCGTAGCGTCAATCCGGGCGCTTGAGTGCTTCCGGCCGCTCCACCCCGGCGAGCTGATACCCCCCGGCGCCGAGATCGTAGAGGTGTAGGCGAAGGGGTCCGGGCGCGTACCCGTTCGTGATGTCCAGCACGACGTAGCGCTCCGGGTCGTCCTTCGGCATGGACTCGGGAAGCTCGCGGTGCGGGATGTCTACGCACACGTCCGGCGCGGGGACGCGTCGGAAGCGCGGCTTTCCTGCCGCCTGGAGCTCTGGTCCTCGGTAGAGGTAGGCGCGAAACGACATCTCCTCGTTGGGGACGATGCCGGTGGCGCGCGCCAAGTCCACGCCGCATACGCCTTCTCCGTTGGCGCTGATGCGAGCAATGGGCGACACCTTCGCGAAGTAGCGCTGCAGTATCGCTTTGCGCCGCGCGATGAGCGTCTCGGTCAGGTAGCGCTCGCT
>JAQSWN010000224.1 GCA_029266615.1 Polyangiaceae bacterium | reverse complement strand
CGCCATTGGCCGATGCTGCGCTTGGAGTTTACGTCCTTCTCGAGCCACTGCCAGCGTGTGCTCGGAGGGCAAGATTCCGGGCCGCTCGAGCTGGGCGACTTGTATCTTTGCTGCGCCTGCCTGGATGCGGATCCGGAAGCGCTCCGCGCGTTCGAAGCGCTTGGGACGAGCGCGGCCATCTCGGCCATCCGTCGCATCCACGGCGACGACGACTTCGTGAACGAAACGCTCCAAGAGCTGTGGGGTAAGCTCCTGGTCGGCGAGGATGCGAAGGTGCGCTCGTACTCCGGCCGTGGCCCATTGCAGGCTTGGGTGAGGGTCGTCGCGACCCGCGTCGCGTTGGACCGCGTGCGCGCCAAGAGGCGCTCTTCGGCACGCCAAGTGGAGCTTCCAGAGCAGCTGGCCGCAGAGCCCCTGAACGTGGAAGCGGCGTTGCTGAAGGCGCGCTTCGGAGAGGCGTTCGGCGCTGCGGTTCGCTCGGCCGTGGCCGGGCTCTCCGATCAGGAGCGCAACGTGCTTCGCATGCACGTGGTGGATAGGTCCAGCATCGACGACATCGGCCGCGCCTATCAGGTGCACCGGGCCACCGCCGCCCGATGGATCGAGCGAGCACGAGAGAAAATCTATGCCGACGTGCGAGACACGCTCCGCGTCGAGCATCGGCTCACGCCTAGTGAATTCAAGAGCCTGGCTACCGTCTTGGGCGGTGAGCTGGAGGTGAGCTTGGGCTTCGGCCCGAACACGCTCGCCTCCGCCGCCGGAGAAGGCGCGTGATGACCGCAGGGCGTCGGGAATCGAGCACGCCTCCGGCCGTGGATCCCTGCCTCAGTGAGGACGAAATTCTCGCGTTCGCCGCGGGACAGCTCTCGACCGAGCACAGGCGTTCCACCGACCAGCATCTCGACCGCTGCGAGCTCTGCCAACGTTTGCTGAGCGAGGCGGTCCGCGCCCTGGGCACGCCGGTAAGCGACGACATCGCCACGAGCGATCCGGCTTGGGGAACGACGTTCCGGCGCGGCACGCTGGTGGGGCAGCGCTACGAGATACGTCGCTTCATCGCACGAGGCGGAATGGGAGAGGTGTACGAGGCTTTCGACCGCGAGCTTTCGGAGCGTGTTGCCCTCAAGACCGTCACTTCCACCGCTTGCGACAACCCGGGCGCGGTGCGTCGCTTGAAGGCGGAGGTTCAGCTGGCGCGGCGGGTCAGCCACCCCAACGTTTGCCGTATCTACGACTTCGGGACGCACGTGGTGCCTTCGACCGGCGTGCAGATCTCCTTCTTCACGATGGAGTTCGTCGAGGGCGAGACGCTCGGCCAGCGGCTGCGCGAGCGCGGTGCGTTGCCTTTGGAGCAAGCCCAGCGGCTGGCGCGCGAGCTCCTGGGGGCTTTGCAAGCGGCGCATGCCGCGGGCGTTTTGCATCGAGACTTCAAGAGCGACAACGTCATCCTCCGCCAGACCGCGGACGGACCGAGCGCGGTCATTCTGGACTTCGGATTGGCGCGCGCGCTGGGTGAGCCGTCACGGCACAGCAGCTCCGGTCACCACACGTTCGTGGGCACGTTCTCGTACGTGGCGCCGGAGCAGCTGGAGGGCAAGCCGCACACCACCGCCAGCGACGTTTACTCATTCGGCGTCGTCTGGTTCGAAATGCTCACCGGGAGATTGCCGTTCGAGCACGGCGCTTCCCCGACCCGAGCCGCGCTCGACCGCCTGCAGCGTGACAGTCCGCCCCCAAGCGCGAAAAACGCTGCGTTACCTTCGGAGGTGGACGCGGTCGTGCTCGGCTGCTTGCGACGCGATCCGGCGCAGCGCGCGAAGAGCGCGCAAGAAGTGATTGACCGTTTGGACCGCCTCGGTCGAATGCCGCCGGTGCGGGCGCCACGCCGCCTCGCCGGGGCGGTGGCGGTTGCGGTGGCGCTCGTCACCGCCGCCGCCGCTTTGGCGGCAGTGCTCATCGCCCTCATTCCAAGTCGGCATCCCGCGCCGGGGCCGAAGCGGCTCGGATTGGACGTGGGCGCGGCGCTCGTCAGCCCAGCCGCCGCCCATCGACCACCTCCCGCGACCGCCGCCGAGGCCGAGCCGCGGCGACCCGCAGAGGCGCCCGCCCCCGCACCGCTCAAGGACGCACGAAGCGAGCCCCCCCGGCCGCGTCCGCCGACTGCCAAAGCGACGAAGTCTCCCCGGCCCGAGTCCGAGCCCGAGCCCGAGCCGTCCGCTAGCTCCGTCGCGTCGGCGTCCACGGCGCTCGAGCAATCCCCCCCTGGGGCGGCCGCACTCCCCGTCCCTTCGTCGTCGCCCTTTATCGACCCTTGGAAGCACCCCGTGGCGCCGTCACGCGAGTGAGGCGCTGCGCTGGATGAGTCGCTCGATGGTCGCGCGTCGCCCGGACACTCCGAGTTTGCGAAACGCAGCCGCTAACTGATTGGCTACGGTGCGCTGCGAGGTCTCGCGCGCGCTCGAGATCTGCGCGTAGCTCTCGCCGGCGAGCAAGCTACGCAGGACCGTCGCCTCGGCGAGCGAAAGCGTCGCCGGGAGCCGTAGGTCCGGCCGGGACACGCTCACGACTTCGAACCGTTCGTCTTCGACCCAGAGCGTGCTCGCCGTGGCGATGCGGGGAGAAGATTCGGGCCGATGCCAAGCGCGCGCCGCCATCGTGAGGAAGACGGAGGCCTGGGCCGCCCCGCCCATGAGCCCCATCGCGCGGAGGCAGTCCTGAGTGGCGCCCGTGATGGAAGACAAGGAGCGCTGCCGCTCCATCGCCACCACCTTCGGTGCTTTGCCCAGCAGCACGCTCTCGAGTAGCGCAAGCTTGCGGGACGGGATGGGTACGGAGACACCCGCAGGTTCTTGCAGCAGCGCCAGATGTCGCTCGCTCGTGGCAAAAACATCCACGAATCGCGAGGTTCCGCAGCAAAGGGACGTCCAAACCACGCCCAGCTCCACGGTTTCCGAAGCTTCGGCATCTCGCGCCACGGCGAGCTCCCGAAGCGCTAGTCGGCTGTTCATCGGTCGTCACTCCTTTCCGCCTCGATTGACGACCACCGCGCGTTGCGGTCGCAAACATTTACTTCAAGACTGGTGAGAGGTTGTTCACGGCCTTAGCGTCGTGTTAACGACTTCGGGGTCATGCAAGCGCGGTGGCTCAGGACGGCAGCTGCTTGGAGCGTGCTCGTGCTCCAGAGCGCAGTCGTTCGCGGCGCGGATGGAGTCTCGGCCGAGGCGGACGCGGCTGCGCAGCAGGCGTATCAGCGCGCCGAAGCCGCCTATCGCGCCAAGGACCTCCCCTCCGCGCTTCAGGAGATGCAGCAAGCCTATCAGCTCTCGCAGCGCGCGGACCTGTTGTATAACCTCGCGCGAATCGAGGACGAGCTGGGGCAGTGCACGGCCGCTCGCGCCCACTACCGGCAATACCTGGACCGCGTGCCTCAGGGCGAGGCCCGCAAAGACGCGCAGGTCGCCGATGAGCGCCTCGCCGGGCGCTGCGCGGAGGAGGCCGCGGCGACGGCGGCGCCCGTCGCTGCGCCTGCGGCGGCGGCGCCCTTGGTCGCGCTTCCTCCACCTCAGGCGCCGCAAACGCTCCCGCGGGAGTCTTCCGCAGATGGCGGGACTGCACAACGCTGGGTGGGCTGGTCGCTCGTGGCCGGCGGAGTCGTCGCAGGCCTGGGCGCCGCCTATTTTTGGGACGCGGGGCTAGATTCGCGCGCCGCCTACCAGGCGAGCGTGGATCGGGAGGAGCAAGGGGGACCTCGCCGGGACCAAAGCTTGGATGTCGATAAGAATCGTCATGAGCGCCGGGCGCAGGTGCTCGGAGCTTCCAGCGCGGCGCTGCTTGTGGGCGGAGCGCTACTCGTTTTACTCGCGCCAAAGGCACAGCCTGTCGTGCAAAGCGCTGGGCTGCAGCTGCAGCCCGGTCTTTTCGTGGCCACTTACGACCAGCCCTTCTGACGCTGAGCGGACGCTAGGCGCGAACTTTTCGCCATAGCGCTCCGGGAGCGATTCGGGCGAATCTCGTGCGGCAGGGAGTGCGACTTGAGGGGACGTGGATCGTCATGAATGAGCGGATGACCCACCAATCAATTTGTTCACCGGCACGACGGCCGGTCGCGGTGCGCCCGAGGCCGCTCCTGATCGGCGCGCTGGCTTGCCTAGCCCTCGCAAGCGCATGCATCTCGGATGTCGACCTCCCCGACTGCGTCGTGAACGGCACCTGTGCGGAAGCTGGCGCGGGTGGCGGCGGCAGCAGTAGCGGCAGTGGCAGCGGGTCGAGCGCGGGGAGCACGGGGGGCGCTGGCGACGGACAGGCTGGCGCGGGGCCGGAGGTGGGCGGAGCGACCGCGGGCGGAGCTGCGTCCGCGGGCGGAGCTGCGTCCGCCGGTGCGGCTGGTGATGCCGCAGGCGGAACTGGCGGCGGGACTCGCAACATCACTCCCGCCCAGCTTCCGTCGGGCTGCCAAGGCCAGCCCTATCAAGCTCAGGTTACGGTTCAAAGCGGGGAGGGCCCTTACTCGTGGCAACTCACGCCGCCCCAAGCCGGTTGGGCAATCACTAGTCAAAGTCCCAATACGGCTTTCGTCACGACGAGCGTCGTGCCGCCCGGGGCAACGACCCTGAAGGTTACGGCGACGGACGGGCGGGGCCGGAAAACAGACGCGACACTGAACCTGCGAGCTCGCACTTCTTGTTGGTTCGCGTACACGTCGCTCCAAGCTGGCGAGGGCAAGCTTCAGCTCGTCGACCCGTTCAGCGAGCGTGAGATCACGCCCGAGCACAACCAGGCCGTCTACGACTTTCAGTTTTCGCCAGATGGCCGGCAGCTCGTCTACAGCTACGGCGCGACCGCCGGTCAGCCGCGGGGGACTCACCTCGCCCTCATCGACATGGTGTCCCAGAGCGAGCAGGAGGTCGCGCTGGACGCGGACTCCATTCACAGCTTCGCCTGGTCGCCGGATTCGACGACCCTAGCCATCGCGTTCCAAGCGGAGGGCGCTACCAAGCTGGGAGCCGTTCGCTTACCGGACGATCGCGCCAGGGCGACGCTCGCCTCGCTTTCGTCGATCACCGCCCGCGTGGAAAAAGACCTGAGCTGGGTGGGCAATCGCGTCGTCGCCTATCAGGCAGAGGTCCTGCTGGATCTCGTGGGAACGCCCCTTCCCAACCCGGACCGCCTGAACACCGCCTTCTACGCGGAGCTCGGGAACGCCGGCTTCGCGGCGGAGGTCTTCACGCAAGGGCGCTTCGCTCCGGGCGTCACGCTTCGAGCAACGGATCAGGGCTTCTACATGCTGAGCGGCCAGGTACCGCCGACGACGTTCTACCGGCTCGGGGGGGACCCGGCTCCGGGACGAACTCATGCCGACATCGCCTTGCTCGCTCCGAGCGGAGGTTACACGGCGGTGCAGTTCGAGGGCGAACCGCTCACGCTTCAGAGCGCCCGCCAAGGCGCCGTGGGTGCTCCAGCGGGGGTCGCGCGGGAGGAGGACACTTGTGATCTGCTCCTCGCGTGGGCCGAGGGGCAGGAGCGGGTGGCTTGCGTCGTGGACGTGGTGAACCCGGGAGATGGGGCGACCCACCACGGAGAAGTGCGCTTCTTCGACTTGCCCGCCCAAGGCGACGAGCTCTCGATGATTCCCCTTCCAGGCTACTGCGAAGACGACACGTCGCTCGTTACCGTTGCCTCGTGCGCCCTTCGCGAAAGCGCAAAGTACAGCTACGGCGTGGAGTTGGCACGCGGCACCGCTCGCGCCTTCTCTGCATCTGGCAACTGGTTCGCGTTCACGCGCACGACGGACGAGCACCCAGAAACGGACGAAGACCAAATCGACGATGGCGCCGCGTTCGTCTACCTAACCAAGCTGACCGCACAGAGCGCCAAACTCACTCGCAAGTTGGTCATCCCTTCGGACGGCAAGCCCAACCGGCCCACGTCGCTGTCGTTCTCGCGAGACGAAAAGCTACTTCTCGTTCAGCGCGGGAGGATGCTGCTGCTGTTCGAGCTAGAAGGAGCGCGCAGCGAGGTGCTCCTGAGTGAAGTATTGGAGGCGGTCGGCGACCCCGACAACGTCGACCTCGAGCCCCAGGAGGGCGACTGCGTCGAGGAATTTGCGGACTCGCCCCGGAGCTATTGCGGCAATACCGAGCGCGCCGCCCCAGTTCTTTGGGCGCCCGACTCCGCCACCTTGGTCTTCCACACGCCAAACGCCTTCACCGTGACCGACGTCACGTCATTGTTCGAGGTCGGCCTCGCGCCCCTCGTCGCACCGGATTGTCAGCAAGTCTGCTCCGGGAGGTTCGCTTTCCAGCCGCGGCTCGCGGCTCCCTAGTCCCCGCTCCAACGCCCGCCCCTTTCTCCCGATCAATAAGGATCCCTATGCCCATCCGTACCATTGCCAATCTGGCCGTCAAGCGGCACTTCGGTTCTCCCACCAGCATCACGTTCATCCTGGCCCCACTCGTAGCCCCGCTGAACCTCGGCGAAATCGAAATCACCAAGGTGGAGAGCGCAACCACCACCGAAGGCGTCATCGGCATCGACACCGACGACGACGCAGCTCGCATCGACGTTCTGGCCCATCCGCTCAAGTTTGCGGAGCTCGTGGTGCTCGCGGCCTTGCCCAACACCGTGAAGCTCACGGTGACGGTCACGTACGAAGACGCCTCGACCCCCATGAAGATGACCGACATCACTTGCCGAAGGGTCGCCGTCGCCACCAAAAGCGCCGGCGCCGTCCCGCTCGAAGACGCCACGCCGGCGGAGTGACGCGAACTAGTGCAGCGCATGTGACCCGCGGTCAACAATCGCTGCGCGATTGTCCGCTGCGCGGCATGCGCCGCCCTAGTGTCTTTCTCGCTGGGGCTTCGCCCCAGACCCCGCGTCCGCCTAGCGTCCGCCTAGCGCAGCGCCGCTTCCCAAAGTTGCTGCTATCTCACATGCGCTGCGCGAGAGCCTCGCCTGGGGAGGAGAGACTGAGCCCCTCGAGGCAACTCGGGGGGCTCGTCTCGTACGAACGGCCTCACCACTGAGGCGACTGCGCACCTCGCATCACATCGACGCCCGCCGTCGGTGTGTAAAGACACCACGGTGCGTCTTCAGCGTCAGGTGATAAACTCGCCCCGATGACCGTCGCCCGGCGCCCAGTGTTTCGCGTCCTCCACCACTTGTTGGCCGTCGCGATCCTGGCTCTCGCGCTACCCGCACGCGCGCAGGTATTTCAGACCGGCGGCAATATGGGTCAGATCCCGCTGGAGCCGGGGAGCACCTGCGCGAGCAACGCCTCCAACTGCATCAACGACAACGAGCGGCAAGAGGGCGGTGAAGGCGACATCAGCGCGCGCGAAACCGCGACCATCAGTCAAGAGACCTTCACCCCGCTGTGCGAGCTCACCTTCAAGGTCGTGGCTCGTGGCGCGAGCTTCGCCAACACCTTCGGCTGGTACCCAATCCGGCGCGATGCCGAGGGCGAGCCGCTCGCTCCCGAGCTCAGCGACTTGCACGTCTTTCTCGGTTGCGGCGACATCGTCGGCGTCGAAAAGACGCTCATGTTGCCTAAAGACGTCGGAGAGATCGGCTTCTTCCTCGCCAACAACACGAGCAAGTGCGTCGAAACGCAGCCGGACCCGCTCGGGAATACGCTGACGGAGCAGCCCACGAACTTGTTCTTCTCCCAGCGCGCCTTCAACAGCGACGGGGACGGCTTGATCCACTTGCTGGTTTGGCAAGGCCGCGCCAACCCGAACGCCTTCTACTTTGGCTGGGAAGACCAGAGCGGAGGCGGCGATAACGACTTCGAAGACTTGATGACGTACGTCACCGGCATTCAATGCGCGGGTGGTGGCGACGCGTGCGAGGTCGAAGGTGAGCAAGGCGTCTGTGCGGACGGCGTCGTGCAGTGCCGAGACGGCGAGCTGCAGTGCGTCGCCACCCAGGGGAAAGGCCCGGAGGCGTGCAACGGTTTGGACGACGACTGCGACGGGGACACGGACGAAGGCGACGACCTGTGCGAGCCCGGCGACATCTGCGTGAAGGGCCGCTGCCAGCCGCCGTGCGGCACGGGAGAGTTCCGCTGCGCGAGGGACGAGACGTGCGTGCAAGGCGTGTGCATCGAGACGGCCTGCGCGAACGAAGATTGCGAAGCGGGCGAGGTGTGCCGACAAGGCAAGTGCGTCGCGGCCTGCTCGGGCGTCGTATGTCCGTTCGGTTCCGCGTGCCGCGCCGGTCTGTGCGTGGACGTGTGCGAAGGCGTCGAGTGCGACACGGGCTTCGTCTGTGAGGTGCGCGAGAGCTCGGACGGCGGAACCTTCGTCGGGGTGTGCTCGAGCTGCGACTGCCGCGGCTGCAGCGACGGGCAGAGCTGCGTCGACCACCTGTGCATCGAGAACGCCTGCAAGGACCAAACATGTGACGTGGGCACGCGCTGCGTCGCGGGCGAATGCGTCGACAACTGCGCGGACGCGAAGTGCCCTGCCGGTCAGATCTGCGAAGCAGGTAGCTGCAAAGCGGACCCCGATGCCGGCAATGGCGCGGGCGGCGAAGGCAACGGAGACGGCAGCGGCGGGGACGACGGCGGCATCATCATCGACCCCGGCCAGCCCGGCAGCGGTGGAGCCGGCAGCGATCCGGACGACGGCGGCGTCGCCGGTCGAAGCAACTACGTGGAAGCCAAGGGCTGTAGCTGCGAGACGCCCGGTCGCGGTCGCACGAGCGCAGCGTCACTCGTGCTGCTCGGTCTGCTGCTGAGCGCGGGCGTTGCTCGCTCGCGACGCAAGCGGAGCTGAGCGCTCCTCGCGCCGGATGCTGGTGCAAAGAATGTGAGCGTTCGGGTAGGCTGCGCGCAGACGGGTTAGCAGCGCCCGATAACCGGCTTCGAACGTCGCCTGGTCTGGGGGCGCGCCACCGCCCGGCGCCGCTCCGGCCTGAGCGCCACTACCACCTTGCCCACCCGGCCCGGCTCCGCCTCCTCCCGCGGCCTGGCCCCCGCCTCCTACGGCGGGATCAGAGGACGAGCAGCCGCTGCCGAGCACGAGGCATAGGCCGACCACCGCAAAACCTCTGAAACGTCGCTCCACGTTGGAACGCATGGCGCACTTTAGCGCCATGCGGCCGCTCGAGCGCGGCCTAGAGCGTGAGCGCGACTTCGCGGCCGCACCACTGCCCCCCGAGGTGGTTCCCGCTCTGATTCAAGAGCACCGCGCAATCTCGTTCCTCGTAGTCGAACGGGGGATCGTACACGGTGCCGGAGATGTCGATCGCTTCCGCCTCGATGCGGAGCGCCGTGGTGGCGCTCGGCTGCACGGCGATGATGCCGGATTGGTGCACGGTGCCTTCGATGACGGTGTCGTAGCTTTCTTCGGCTTCGTCGTCCCGCTGAACGTAGGCGCACGCGCTCAGCTCGTAGCGGAGCTCGACCTCGGTCGCCCCTTGCTCGGGGTTGGAAAGGGCCGTGCCGACGACTCGCGCGCTCCCGCCCAACGGACAGCGCGTGCTCCGATCTTGTTCGCCCACCGGCTTACCTTGCAACGTGAGGTTGTACACGAGCTTGAGCGTCTCGCGCAGGGCCCGCATCGCGCTCTGATCCTGACACGTCGCATCGCACGTCCGCGGTGCCTGGCCGTCTTCGCCGCAGCCCGTGAGCCCCAACAACATCACGCCGGCGTACCAGTTTTTCGAAAGGGCACCTCTCATGCGCACAATCCTCCCTCGAGCCCCAGACTCGGGATGGTAACGGGGCCAATCATCCGCGCCTCGCAGCCTTGCAGGTTGCAGCGCGTCGCGACCGCTTCCTTACTCAACGTCGCGTTCATCCACTCCGCCACGACGGAGAGCCACGCCTGCTCACCCAGCCGCCAGCGCTTCTCCGCCCGCAAATCCAATCGAAAGAAGCCGGGCAACCGCCCGCTCGTGCCGGCCTCGGTCTGCTGGACGAGGCCGGTGTAGTACATGCCGCGCCCGCCCACGCGGACGCCCCGCCCGAGCTCGTAGGAGAGCGCCAAGTTCACGACGTGCGTGCGATCGAACGAGGCCACGTATTGGCGCCCTTCGTAGGTACGAGTGGACCGCGACAACGTGTAGGCAAGGAAGCCGCCGAGCTTGCGAGTGAGACGGCGTTTGAGCAAAAGCTCCAGCCCGTATGAGCGCCCGAGCGTGCGAACCGTGAACGCGTCCGCAGCCCGGCCGCCTGCGGCGCTGTCCACGGCTTGGCCGCCGCCGCCGCTCCGATCTCCGCCGAGGGTTCCCGGCAAGAAGCGCGGACCACACGCCACCGGTCCCTCGGGCTGTCGGCCGGGGTCGCCCGCGAGCGTCCGCCCCGAGAAGCCGCCGGGCGGGCAGTCGTTGAAGCGCGGGTCGAACGAGCCCAACGGGTCGGTCATGTTGAAGAAGGCATTCTGGAACACGGTCGCGGTGGCGACCATGCCGTCGCCGACGTCCGCTTCCACCCCGAAGCTCTCCTGGAGCGCGCTCTGCAAGCCGTCTTGCAGCCCCGCTGGCTGAATGCCCGGCACGGGCACCACGAACGACGGCGGCTGATGCGCGATGCCAAACGCGGTCAAGAGCGCCACCCTACGAGTGATTTGGGCGCGCGCGGCGAGCCGCGGGTCTACCGCCCACGCCGTGACTCCGCGCGAGCCGTACAGGTCGAGCCGGACCCCGGGCGTGATCGTGAGCCGCCGCCCCAGCTGCAGCACCAGATCCGCGCGCGTACCCAGCGCGACGTCGGTGCGGCTCGAGAAGAGCTCGGCCACGCGCGCGGCGGACGCCGAGTAGTCCGCGGTTCCGACGTCCACCTCGTATCGTTCGAGCGCGAGATCCGTGCCCGCGCGCAGCAGCACGGCGTCCGACAACCGATGGGTAAGCTCTGTGCGCGCACCCACAAGCGAAGAGCGGACGTCGCGGTTCTGTTGCACGGTGGAGGTATCGCGCCCCAACGTGAACGCGGTTCGCAGGCGTCCGCCGGACAATCGCCGGTCGTAGCGAAGATCCACGCGATGAAACTCGGT
>JAQSWN010000223.1 GCA_029266615.1 Polyangiaceae bacterium | reverse complement strand
GCCTCGGCCTCGCGCTGTGCTCGGTGCGTGAAGGCGCTCTCGACGACGCCATCCAGCGCTACCAAGTGCTCGCCACCGACCCGCGCCTCTCCGTCCTCGAGCGCGCTGCCGCCTTCGAAGCGCGCGGCGACATCCAAACCATGGCCGACCGCACCGCGGAAGCCACGGCCGCCTACCGCCAAGTCTCCGCCCTCGACGCCGACGAAGATCGCCGCCGCACCATGGAGGTCAAAACCCTCGCCGCCGGCTACGGCCCCCGCCAAGGCGCCGCCCTCCGCGCTCTCTTGATCGGCGATCCCAAGCTCGGCCCCAGCTGGGACGAAGCCGCGCCGCTCCTCGGAGCCCAAGCCGCCAACGGCGATCCGCTCGCCCAGTACCTCGTCGGCCGCAACCTCTGGCTCCATGGCCGCGCCGGCGCCGCGCTCGACTACCTCAACGCCGCCCTCGACCCCACGCCGAAAGCCCTGCGCGCCAACCAGTACAGCTGGCCCCCGCCGTACAGCATCCTCCGAGAAGCGATGCGCGTCCGCGTCATCGTCACCTGCTCCGACAAGCGATTCGAGAGAGCTAAAGCGACGGACGACGTGAAGCGGCTCCGCGAAGATCCGAACATGCCCGCGGCCAAAAAAGAAGCCGTGCTCAGGTTCGCCAAGCGGTGTGGGTTGTGAGGTGGTCGCTTGAGACCGGTCCTCGTGACTGGCGTATTTGGCTGCCGTGGTCCGTGTGATGGAGGTCATCTAGCCGCAACGCGCGACTTTCTCATTCCGGATCGAGTTCCCAAGTACCTTCGTCCCAGCGCATAATCTTCATCCTTCGACATCATGGCCCGCCTTCTGCGATCAGTCTCTGGATGGTCGCGCTAGTAGCCTCATCACCTCTCATGGCCTTGAGCTTGCCGTGCTCAGGTTCGCGAAGCGGTGTGGCTGCCTGAGCGATGGTGACAATTAGTCTCCGAACGGAACCGCTTCGGCCGCTCTCTTAGTGGGGTAGTAGACGGCTTTGGCCTTGAGCTCGTAGAACAGCGTGCCATGAATGCCGACCACAGCTTTCTTGTCGACAGGCCGCCTCCACATCGCATTAGTAATCTCCGTCATTCGCTCGCTCCCAACGCGCGCAACCTTGAAAACCGAGCAGGCTCCTGAACAGTCCAACTGAAGGATCAAGGAAGCTCGTTCTATTTAGTCTGACGTCGCCGCGAGGGCGAACCCAGCGCCGGCCAAGGCGGCTCCGCCCGCTCACTCTGGCGCGAACGCGGCAAAAAAATCGGAGGCGCTCGCAGAATACGGATCGGTGGGCGGTTGGGGTTCGAGGCGCGCGAGCGCGACGGTGGCGGGCGCCTCCAAGAGGTCGGCGCTGAGGCCGCGGATGGGGGAGGAGATGGCGACGCTGGCTGGTGGGGGCACGCTCGCGCTCAGGGTGGGAGAGAGCGAGCTCATCGCGCGGCGTTCCGCGGCGAGAGGCGCTCGGCGAGGGTTCGGATGTCGCGCTCGCCGGCCTCGAGCAGGCTGTCCAGCTGAGCCTTGCGAGCGTGGGAGACGATGAGAAACGAACAGAGGGCGGGGCGGCCGACTCCGCAGCGCACCTCACGCGCGGTGAGGCGCCTACCGCCGACGTGACTCAAGAGAGCGGACAGACAGCCGGCGATCAGGGCGCAGCGCTCGCCGCCTTCACCCGCGTCACGAGCGTTGGCGAGCGAGGCTTCCGAAAGGGCGCTGCGCTGGAGCTCGACGACGAGGCAACCGTCGCTGGAGAGGGAGAAATCCAAGGCGCTCGCGCCGAGGCCCTGCTCCTTGAACCAGTCGTCCAGCACCCCCGCGACCCGGCGCATCGATAGCTCGCCGAGCGACTTGCCGTCGCTCTGAAAGATCTGCGCCTCGAGATCGATGGCGGCGCGGCGGCCCCATTCCAAGCCCCCAGTCGTGGCAGAAGAGCGGCCAGGTCTGGGGGGCGAGGCGCTCGCAGGTAGCGCGGAGGCCCGAGAAGAAGATGTTGGGCAGGCGGAGGACGCGCTGCTCCAAGGCGTCGCGACGCACGCCGAATTTTGCTTCCTCCGGCGCCATTTCCGCTTGCAGTGGCGCGGGCCTCCCGCCGGGACGTGGGGCCGAGACGCGCGTGCGGTTGATGAGGAGGAGGTAGTAGCGCTCGAGCGCGCTGGGACGGACGAGCTCCACCGTGACGTCTTGCGCGCCGAACTTGAAGTCGAACACGTAGTCGAAGCGCTCCGAACGGGCGCCGCCGCCGGCAACGAAGCTCCGAAAGCGCCCTTCGAAGTCGGCCGTCTTCGTGCACGGCGCGACCTCATCGAAGAAGCTACGACCCAAGACTTGATTGCGATCCAAACGCGCGAGGCGAGATTCGTACTGGTTGTAACGAAGCACGGTGCCGTCCGCGTCGAGCGCGATGACGCCGAAGCCGAGCTCGTCCAGCTCTGCGTCTCTCAGTTGATCGAGCTTGCCCGTGTCGTACGAGCCACGGGTCGCGGTGACTTCGCTGAAGAATTCGTCGGCCATGGCGCGGTCCCAGAGTTAGCAAACAAACTCACGAGCCGGCAGGGGCGCGCCTAGCGCTTGGGTACTTTGTTGCGGATGAGCTCGTCGAGCGGCCCGGTGAGGCCAGCGGGACGGAGTTGGACAGCGCTCAGGGTGACGGCGTCGGGGCTCGACGACTCCAGCGCGGACGCGGAGCGGAGCGCGGGGGCAGTCTCGAGCGCGGGCAGAACCGTGAGCGTGCGGCCCGGCTGGGCGAGCCACGCCCGCAGCGCGGTTGCGAGCGCCTCGCACGCTGCGAAGCGCTCTGCGGGCCGCTTTCGCAGCCCGAGGGTCAAGATTGCCCACAGCTTGCCGTCCAAGTCGCGGACGTGAGCCGGAAAGGCGGGCGGGTTATTCGCGACGGCGTGAAACACGCTGGCGACGTCGTCCCCGACGAACGCGGGCCGCCCGGCGATCGCTTCGTAGAGCACGGCCGTTGCGCCCCACACGTCGCTGCGAAAGTCGCCCCGAGCGCCCTGAATCTGCTCGGGCGACATGTACTGGGGCGTGCCCACGAACAGGCCGGAGCTGGTCTGCCCGGACAGCTCGGGCTGCTTGGCCCGCGCGATGCCGAAGTCGATGAGCTTCGGCAGAGGCAAAGGATCGGCGGGAACCAGCACGATGTTCTCGGGCTTCAGATCGCCGTGCACGAGCCCCGCCGCGTGGACCGCGCACAGGCCGTCCAACACCGGCAAAAGCAGGCGTATGGCGGCCACCGCACCGAGCAAGCCGTGGCTCTCCAAATAGGCCGCCAGCGTTGGCCCACCGAGCAGCTCCATCACCACGTACGGCGTGCCGCTGATGTCCGTTCCGCAATCGAACACGTCGACCACGTTCGGATGACTGAGCTTCGCGAGCATGCGCGCCTCGGCGAGCAGCCGTCCGTCCTGAGCCGGACCGGTTCTTTCGATCAACTTCAGGGCTACGAGTCGGTCGAGCCCCAGGTGGCGAGCGACCCAAACTTCGCCCATGCCGCCTCGCGCGAGCGGCCGCAGCAGCTCGTACCGTTCACCGATTCGGGCGCCTGGTTCGGCTCGCTTTCCGTCACTCAGCTCCACGCGCGGCCGAGCTTAGCACCGCCGATTGCGGCGCGTGTACCGAGCCCGTTTCAGTCGTTCGTGATGGGGAGCGGGCGCTCACCGAAACGCCACAGGTCGCGACTCGTCCGTGTAGGCGCTTTGCATGCCGTCGCGCAGCCCGGAGAAGAACTGGCGAGGGCTGCACGAAAGCTCGGCTTGAAAGGCACGGTGGCACTGGCTGTAGGAGCCGAAGCCGGCGTGGTAGGCAGCGGCCATCAGCTCGGTTTGGCCGCTATCCACCCGGTGAATGAGGTCCAGCAGCTTGAGTCGCGTGCGATAGCGGACGAGCGTGATGCCCAGATCGCGGTGGAAGTGGCGGCTGACCTCCGTGGGGTGGGCGCGCAGATCCTGGGCGAGAGCGGTGAGTGAGAGCTCCGGCGCCGTGCGCAGCACTTGCAGGGCGCGGCGGGTGAGGACGTGGGGGCCTTGCGTGGAGCGCGGAGCACTGAGGCGGGCCAGTCCGTGGACGCGTTGCCAAAGCTCGGCCGCGAGCGAATCCGCGCGGGGGCGGTCCACGATGTCGGCGGCCCGCTGCATGACGGGTGTGAGCTCGTGGGGGGCGAGCTGCACGTGGAGAGGCAGGCTGGGCTCGTTGTTCAGAACCTGCGCGGAGTACGTGGCGTCCATCCCGATCGCGTAGAGGTAGAGATCGGGGGAAGAGTCGAGCAGGACGTGATCTTGCGCGGAGGGGAATGCGATGAGCTCGCCAGGCCGGGCGGTGACGACGCTGTCACCGATGCCGAAGGTGGCCGAGCCGCGCACGATGAGGTTGAGCTCCGGCTCGGCGTGGAAATGGCGTGGACGGCGCCCGCCGATGGGGTCCGAGTACTTCCACACGAACGCGCGGTGCTCGCCGGCGGGCAGGAAGTTCTGATGGATCGCTCGCCGGGAGGCGACGGGCATCAGGGGAAGGTACCGCGACGGCATAAGGGGTGCCACGTGCGGCCACGAAAGGTTTCCCAAGGAATGCGAACAGTCGGGGCGACGGTCCCCGTACACTGGACCCTGCGATGACGCGAAATGCTCCGAAAGTCCTTGGGTTCCTGGCGGTTACGGCGTGCGCCCCGGCCGCGCTAGCGGTGAGCAGCGCGGAGCTGTACACGAGTGAGTCATACGGATACGGCCGCGTGGAGGCACGCGTGCAGTACGCGCCGGGCGACGGCGTCGTGAGCTCGTTCTTCTCGTGGAAGGACAAATCCGAGCAGGCGGGCGTGTTCTGGGCCGAGCTGGATTTCGAGAAGCTGGGCGCGACTTGCTACCTGCAGACGAATCCGATCTACGGTAACCCCTCGGCCAATCACGAGAAGAAGCACGACGAGCTCACGCTGGACATGTGCGGCGCGTTCCACACCTACGCGTACGAATGGACGCCGGAAGCCATCGTTTGGTCCGTCGACGGCATGGAGATTCGCCGCGAGACGACGGCGGTGCCGCAAGCTTTCGCGGCCAACGCGCCCGACGGCATGCAGATTCATTTCAACGTGTGGCCAGGCGACATCACGTTCGGCGGCAACTTCGACCCCGCCATCTTGCCCGTCCACGAGTACATAGACTGGGTGCAGTTCTCCAAGTACGAGGGCGGCGAATTCAAGCTTGCGTGGCGCGAGGACTTCGACGGCGCCACCGTCCCCGCGGGCTGGCTCACCGGCAGCTGGGCGTCTCCGAAGAACAAGTCGACGCACATGCCGGAGAACGTCAACTTCATCAATGGCTATGCGGTCCTGTCGCTCACGGCGGACGACGCGCTGGGGCCAGCCGGCGCGATGCCCGGCGGGAGTAGCGGCGGCGGAAGCGGAACGGCAGGCGCTGGCGGAGCTGCGGGCGCCAACGGGGCGGCCGGCTCCGGCGGCTCGGCGCCGACCGGTGGCTCGGCGCCGACCGGTGGCTCGGCGCCGACCGGCGGCTCGACGCCGACTGGTACGGCGGGCTCACCCAACGGCATGGCGGGCTCACCAGTCGCCAGCGGCGGCGCGGCACCCTCGGGCGGCTCCGCCGGCAATGCGGCGCCGACCGATGGCGGCTGCAGCGTCAACGGCTCGACCAGCAGCAGCGTCCTCGGGTGGGCCTTGGCCGCGGCAGCCCTCGCGGCCGGACGTCGAAGGCGCCGCAACTAGCCGCTTCCGGCCTCCGCCGTCGAGCGACTAGTTTTGGTACCGTTCGCAAGGGATTGAACGGTCGCGAGCCGGCCGTTGTAAGCTGACCGGGAGCGCCATGCCTCCAGCGGATCGAGCTTTCGTGGACCCGCCTTGGGACCACCCCCTCGATGTCGATCGGGCGCTCCTGCTAATTCCGGAGAACGCAACCATCTCCGGAATGTTCTATCAGGCGCTCATGGAGGGCGGGAAGCGGCGCAACGTCGCGATCCGCTTCAAGGAGCCGCGCTACTTACCGTTTCGCTTCTACTCACTTCGCGATTTCGCGGAGCTGCTCGTACAAGCCTCTCCGCTGTTTCACCCCGGCGTTTCACTCCGTGAAGGCTTGCGGCGTATCGGGCGGGGGGGCCCGGCGGCGCTTCTCAAATCCACGCTGGGCAAGGTAACGCTGGGTGCGGCGTCGGGCGTGCACGACGTGGTGGCGGCGTTCGCCAAGACCTACCCCCTCAACGTGAAGCCGAGCAGCTGCACCATCGAGCGCGCGGACCTAAGCTCGATGGTGGTACGGCTTTCGGCGCCGCACTTCCTGGATTGTCACCACGTGGGCGCCTTCGAAGGCACCTTGGACCATGCGGGCGTGAAAGGCGGAGTGCGAATCGCCAAGCGCGCCGACACCGCCGCCGAGCTCCTCCTGCAATGGCGCTGAATGGCCCTGGTGGCCAACGAAGTCGGTCGCGCCCCGGCACGAACGCCTTGCCGGCACCGCTTTCCCTCGCACCTCCGTGAGGGTCTTGAGCGGTCCCGAGCCGCGCGTTGAGATTGGCGACGTTTCAAAAAAAGGAGGGTGTTCGAGACTCGGCACGATGTCGCGATTCGGACCAAATTTGCTCAATGCATTCGGGCTCTCGACCGCACATCACGAGTTAGTTGCACGGGTGACAATCCAAGAGCGTGCTTCGGGCGATGGTCACCGATGCGACTGATCGGCTTCCCGGCGCGCCGCTCACGAAATCCTTAGCGAACTTTAGTTACTTTTGCGACTGCGAGCCGAGTCTACAGGGGTGCCTCTTTTTGGAGGCGAACGTTCTTCGCGCGATGAGTGAGAGCGGGCGCGCGTGGCGAGTAGCGGTCGCTTCTTCCATCGTTGCCTCAATTCCGAGCGGAGCAAGGCCTCGGCGACTTCTCGCTGCGGCGATTCGGCCGACGATACGCGCAGGGCGCCTTGCAGCAAGAGACACCCCGGCTCGGCTCGTTGACTCCAGAGCCGAGCCGCAGAGCGCCGATGCACCGCAAACGGTGACTAGTTACTAGAGGTGTCGCAGTGGGTGAAAGCGGTCAGCCGACGTTGCTGCCCACGCCGCGCAGGAGGTGTTTCTGGCCGAGCGCGAAGAGGGCGAGGGCGGGGAGGCTGAGCAGTGCGTTGCCGGCCATCACGATGTGCCAGCGCACACCAGAGCCTTGTTCGCGCAAGAGCGCCACTCCCAAGGGCAAGGTGCGGACTTGGTCGTCCACCGTCATGACCAAGGGCCAGAAGTAGTCGTTCCAGTGATGAACGAAGCTGATTAGGAAAAACGCGGCGAGCGCCGGAGCGAGGAGGGGCGGCAAGAGGCGGTAGACGATGCGAAGCTCGCTCGCGCCGTCGAGCCGGGCGGCTTCGATGAGGGAGTTCGGGATCGCCAGGAGGGCCTGACGAAGCAGGAAGGTGCCGAAGGCGCTGACCGCGAAAGGGAGGATCAGCGCGGGCAATGTGTTGACCAAACCGAGCGCGGAAAAAAGGGTAAAAATCGGCACGAAGCGCAGCTCCGCAGGAATGAGGAGCGCGGCGAGCAAGAAGGCGAAGGCGACCGAGCGACACCGGAAATCCAGCTTGGCGAGCGCGTAAGCGGCCGGTAGCGCGATGACGATTTGGAGCAGCGCGATGCTGAGGGCCATCACGGTGGTCAGCGCTAAATAGCGCGCGACTGGCAGCGTACGAAAGACCTCGCGGTAGGCGCCGAAGTCGAACGACCTCGGAAGCGAAGTGGGAGCGCGCACGAGCTCCTGAGGACTCTTGAAGCTGGTGAGCAGCATCCACGCGTACGGGAAGAGCCACACCAGCGCGGCGAGCAGGGCGAAGCCGAGCGCGAGGCGTTGCCAAGAGCGCTCGCCGATCACGCGGCCTCCTCGCGGCCGGTCACGGCGGCCGTGGAAGGCGTCATGTCGGTGCCTCGGTCCGGAAGGCGCGCACTTTGAGCCAGGTCAAAGCCGCCAAAACGACGAAGAAGACGACGACGAGGGCGCTGGCGCGACCGACGCGCAGGTCGCGGAAAAGTTGCTCGTAAATGGCGTAAACCAGCACGGTGGTGGAGCGCACGGGGCCGCCCTGCGTGAGGAGGCGCACGACGTCGAACAGCTGGAAGCTCGCGATGAGGCTGGTGATGGCGACGAACGCAGCGGTCGGGCGCAGGAGGGGCAGGGTGACATGACGAAAGCGCGCGAAGGGACCGGCGCCGTCCAGCGCGGCGGCTTCTTGCACCTCCGGCGGCAGCGCGGAGAGGCCGGACAGGAAGACGACCATGGCGTAACCGGTCACCTTCCAAATCACGATCACGGCGACGGTGAGCGGCGCGACGGCCGTGCTGGTGAGCCACGGCACCTTGCCCAGGCCGAGCGCGACAAGGCTCCGGTTCACGACGCCGGCATCGGCGTCGAAGATCCAAAGAAAGAGCAGGCCGACGCTGACCCAAGAGACGACGTAGGCGCTGAACACCGCGCTCCGCGCGAGCGCCGCCAAGCGCCCGGGGCGGTGCACGGCCAGCGCCAAGCAGAGCCCCAAAACCAAGGAACCTACGACCACCAAGACACTGATGAGCAAGGTAGTACCGAGCGCGGCGAGCAGCTCGCCCGAGGCCAAAATGGCTCGATAGTTGGCGAGGCCGACGAAGCGCGGCGGCGTGAGCAAGTCCCACTCGTAGAAGCTCGTGCGCAGCGCGGAAAAGAGCGGGTAAACGAAGAAGACACCGAGCGAGAGCAGCATCGGCAGCAGGAGCCACAGCGGCTGGGACGGCCGCGACGGCTTCATAGGGCGCTCTCTCGGGCGAGGGCTCGCGCTTCGTCCAGCACGCGTCGGGCGTCGCGTCGCTCGAGCACGGCGCTTTCGAGGCGAGGTTGGATGACTTCTCGCTGGATGCGAAACAACCCTTTGGACCACGGCCAGGGCCGAGCCACCGCGAGCTGGTCGAGCGCGACTTGGTAGTTGGGGTGGTCGCGATAGAAGCCGTTTTGAAGCAACGCGGCCGCTTCGGTCGTGACGGGGAGGTAGCCGGTTTCTTTGGCCCAGAACGTCGCCGCCTCCGGCTCGAGCAGAAAGCGGACGAACCGCCACGCGCCCTGCTTCAGCTCCGTCGGTGCGCTCTTCAACAAGACGAAGTGAGTGCCGCCGGTCGGGACGGCGCCCCGTACGCCGTGCGGCAGGGGTAGGGTTCGGACCGGAAATTCCGCGGTTTCTTCGAGGTAGCGCACGAACGCGGTGGACGACCAGATCATCGCGACGCGCTCGGCCAGAAAGTCTTGGCTGAGCTGCTCCCAGGCGTTGTAGTCGCGCCCCGGCGGCTGCTTCATCGTGCCGGAGGCGACCAGTCGTTGCCACAGCTGAACGGCCGCGACCCCGGCTTCACCCCCGAGGGTGACGTTGCCGTTCGGCTCCACCACGTCGCCGCCGGCTTGGCCGACCAGCGCCGCCCAGTACCACCAGTCGATGGGGCAACCGAACCCGAAGCGGCCCGGGCGAGTGTGCGACTTGGCGAACGCTTCCAGCTCCGCCCAGGTTTGAGGCGCGGGGCCGTCGTAGAGGCGCCGATTCACGTAGGCGATCGGCGTGGAGCGGTTGAAAGGCACCACGACGAGCGGGCGCTTGGCGCCGCCGAGGAACGAGCCCGCTTGATTGAGGGCCGGGTGCAGCGGCAGCGAGCGGGCGCCGGGGTAGTCGTCGAGCGGCTCCAGCACGCCCGCTTCGGCCAAGTACGGCACCACCTCCCCAATGACGTGACTGAGTGGGGGCGCGGCGCTCGCGGCGAGAGCCGTGCGCAGCTTGGCGAGCCCCTCGAAGTAGTCGCCTTGGAAGATGGCGCGGACCCACACGTCGCTCTGCGACGCATTGAAGCGGGTGACCAGCGCCTCCAGCGTTGCCCGGTTGCGCCCACCGTACGTGAACCAAAACGGGACAAGGAGGCGGCCCGGCGGCGCGCCTGGCTCCGCGCAGCCGAGCGCCGCACCCGAAAGTGCGAGCGCGCTCTGCAAGGCTGCCCGGCGCTTCATGGCCAATGCTATAGCCGGGCCCGTTTCCGTGCCGATCGCCAAACTGCACCCGAGCGCCCTGGTCCTGGGGCTCCTGGCGTCTTGCTCGGGCCTTTCGTGTCGGTCCCAAGGCGAGCCGGCGACGAAGGCGGAGGCATCGGCCAGCGCCGTGGCGGCGGTGAGCGCGCCGCCGAGCGCCGCCACGGTCCCGGGCCCGGCCCCGGCGCCGACTTGCCCGGCCGGGCAGCTGCGGATCCCGGGCGGCGAGATCTGGATCGGCTCCGAACCAAGCGAGCATTACGCGGACGACGAGAGCCCCCGGTTTCGAACCGAGGTGGCGCCGTTCTGCTTGGACGAGACCGAGGTGACGACCAGCGCTTACCGAGCCTGCACGGCGAAGGGCGCCTGCAGCAAGCCGAGCAACAAGCAGTATCATTGCAACGATCGCTACCCAGACCGGGGCACGCATCCGATCAACTGCGTGACGTGGACTCAGGCGCAAGACTACTGCGCGGCGCAGGGCCAGCGGTTGCCGACCGAAGCGGAATGGGAGCTCGCGGCGCGGGGCGGGGCAGAGTACCGCGAGTATTCCTGGGGCAACGAGCCCCCCGACGGGCGCACTTGTTGGAAGCAAGCGCACAGCTGCGCGGTGAAGAGCTACGCCCCCGGGGCCTTCGGCCTTTACGACATGACCGGCAACGTGTGGGAGTGGGTCGAAGATTATTACGGCCCGTACCCTTGGCCGCCGCAGAGCGGCTTCTCGCGCGTGTACCGAGGCGGCGGTTGGTCACGGCGCTTCGAAAAATGGATGCACACGCGGCTACGTAATCGAGAGGCCGAGCGCTTCTCCGGCTCGCATCTGGGCCTGCGCTGCGCGTCATCACTCGCCGCGAGGGGTGGGCGCCATCGGCCGGGCATGGGTGCGTCCCCGCCGATGAAGAGTCTCCGCCCGGCCTCGATCTAGAAGCGGAAAAATCCGGCGTCTCTCGGGCCGCGACGCCGGATTTCGACGCGGATTGTGAGCAAAACTTCCGCGGCCGCCCCCACGCCTACCGATACACCGGAGGCACCCACCGCGGCCGGAATTTGGTAAGTCGGAGCGCAGGATGCAAAAATCGCGACGTTGGCGTCGGGTTCAATTCGGCGTGCTGCCCCTAGTTGCGGGCGCGTTGATGAGTTGCGCTTCGGCGCCGGCCCCGCCTCCGCCCAGCTCTGCGGCGCTAGCCCCCGCCCCGAGCGCGGCGCCCGTCGTTGCTCCTAACGGGCCCGAGCCGGAGGCACCTGGAGCCGAGGCCCCCGGCGAAAGCCCGCCGACACAGCCTGCGCCTGCCACCCCGCAGGCGGACTTACCGAAGGGCAGCCGGGTGCTGCAAGTCGGCGATTCGTTCGCGGACGCGCTCGGCATCGAGCTCGGCAAGCTGCTCAAAGCGTCCGGAGTGCGCACGTCACTGGAGACCAAGACACCGAGCTACATCGGCGACTGGGCGTTCGGACCGGTGCTGAAGAAGGCACTCTCCGACTACAATCCGGACTTGGTGCTGATCACGCTCGGCGCCAACGAGGTCGAGATCCCCGTGCCGGAGCAGCGCGTCGGGCCCGTGCAGCGCCTCGTGAAGAGCCTCGGGGATCGTCCGTGCGTCTGGATCTTGCCGCCTCTTTGGAAGCCGGACACGGGAGTCATGCAGGTCATCAAAGACAACGCCAAGCC
>JAQSWN010000030.1 GCA_029266615.1 Polyangiaceae bacterium | reverse complement strand
ATCCAGTGTAGCGGCGGCCAGACCACATCTTGCGCCTAGAGCCGAGGCCCCCGCGCGTTCAGCGCCGGGCGAAGGAGGCTCCCGATGCTACCGATTGCTGATGCGCATGCTTCGCGACGTCGCGAATTTAACCTCACCGTGCTCTTGCCGGTTTCGCTCTTACTCTCATCGCTGGGATGTGGCGCCGCGGGCGACCCCGAACACACCGACATCGTTCAGCTGGAGGCACGCAATTGCCCTCAGCCGCAGTTCGCAGCGGCAGGCGGGCTTTGCCCGGAACCGCCCGAGCCGCCTTGCACGCGACTTTCCGGGACACTGATTGCGACGCCGAGCACCATCCATGCGGGCCAGTCCGCAACCCTGCGCTGGCAAGTCCTCGGGTCGTGCGCCGGGAGCGTGACCCTCGACGGCGCGCCCGTCGCGCGAACAGGCACGTTAGCCGTCGCCCCGGGCAGCACCAAACAGTACACACTCAAGGGCGGCTCCCGGGCGATTGCGCACACGAACGTGACGGTTCTGCCGGGCGTTTGCTCCGCGCAGCTGTGCAGCAGCCCCGCATCATGCGGAGTGCCCTGCGCGCAGGGCACCGCCATTACTACTTGCGACGCCTGGAGCTTTCAAACCGCCGATGACGCAGACCTCGACGGTGTGCCGGACACGCTAGAAAACGAGCTAGGGCGGCGCTACTTCCCCGACCTCCGACTGCGCGCGTCCTCTTATAATGGCTCGCCCCATGGCGACTTTGGGCAGCTGTATAGTGGCCAGCGCGGCATGGGAGATTGGCAGTTCGTGGTGCGGCCCGTCACCGCCTTCGCGGACCGCACGACTTCCGTCTGGAATCGAGACATCGACGACTACCAGTACGTTGGTCCGGTACACCAATGCGCAGATGACTTTCAGTGCTTGGAGCTGGTCTACGTCGTCCCATACAACTGGGACCTGGGGGACCTCGTGGGCGGTCACAGGGGTGACGCAGAGATGTACTCGGTGCTGGTTGCGCGTCGGGATCCGCGCATTCGGCAGGACGGATTGGAGGCGGAGCCGCGTTGGGACGCACCCTGGGAGACGGCCAAGAACGATCCAGCGGCGTGGACGGGTTACAGCGAGTTCGCGAGCGCGCACATGTGCACAGACTGGGACAGCTCGAGCCACCGCTTCCGGCTCTTCACCCCCGCCGAACACGGAGTGAGCACCCTGTGGGTAGCCGAGGGCAAGCACGCCGGCTACTTCTCACAAGGCGCGTGTGACCACGGCGGAAACTACTTCGACAGTTGCGACAGCAACCATTTTACCCTGAATTTGGCGCAGCATTACGGGGGCGCGGGCCCACTTCGAAACGCGGGTGACGAATCGTGCCACGCGCACCCGAGCCTCGATCACCTCACCGCCTACCCGGGCGAGCTGCGCACTCACGCTCCTTACGCCACGTACGACGTCTGGAGCGATACGCCGTTCGGCGACGACGACGTGGGCCGCCCTCTCGCCCTGTTGCGAGCCGGAACCATGCTGTGGTGGAAGGAGAGCAACCCGCGCAAGTGCTGGCCGGGCGCCACCAGCCATCCGCCCGCTCCTCCCGGCGGCGTGCCGGTCGGCCCTTGCGGGCATAACGGCGAATGCTGCGAGCTCGGCGAAGACGAGAACGAGTGCCTGGTTTGCAAGCCCATCGGCGGCCAGTGCCCCTGAACGCCGCTTAGGGCGACAGCTGCACCTCCGAGCCGCCGCGAAGAACTGCCGCGCCGCCCAGGCCCGTCACCGGCATCGCCCCCCGCTGTCACACGATCGCCGTCCAACCGACCTGCTGCACCCTCATCCTGGCGGGATGCGGAGGCTGCTGTTCGCGGGAGTAGTCACTGGCGCGGTCTACGCGGGCTGCACCAGTGACAGCGGTTCTTCACCTCCGCTGAGCAACGAGGGCGCCTCGGGTGCGGAGGCGGAAAGCGGCGCGCATGCGGGCGGATGGAGCGGGAACGACGCGCAGGGGGGCCACGACTCTGAAGCCGCCGGAGCCGCGGGCGTGGCTTCCGTGGGCGGAAACGGCCTGGGCGGCGGCTCGGGAGACGGAGCCAGTGGCGCGGCCGGCAGCGGCCACGTCGATGAGGGAGCGGGCGAAGGTGGAGCGAGTGGCGGAGCCGCGGGAGCGGGCTCAAGCGCCGGAGGTGAGCAGGAACAGCCCGAATTGCCGCTCAACGGCTGCCTCGAATTCGTCGACGCGCGCGCCCCCGGAGCACTGCGCGAGATCGCCTGGGATTACGGGACGGGCGGCGATCCGCGGCGGTGCTTGCTCATCCAGCAGGGACAGAGCGTGACTTGGCAGGGCCCCTTCTCGACGCACCCGATACAAGCGGCGGGTGGGAGCATGCCAAGCCCCATCATCGGCGACACGCTCTCCGATGCGACGTCCTACCAAGTGACGTTCGGCGCACTCGGCGATTTCGGATACGTTTGCGGCTTGCACACGAGCATGCGCGGCGCGATTCGCGTCGTCGAATAACGGTTCGGCGCGTTGCGCTCTCGTTTCTCAAGGGTCAGCGCGTCCCTTAGACGTCACGCATGGGCCACGGTGACCCATACGCCCGCCATCATTCGTTCCGCAATCGTCATCGTCCTGCGACGAGCATCCGATACGGATGTCGCGTCTCTTGGTGTCTCTTTTGGAGGTCCCGTCTCATGGTGCTGACGCGTTCACGGTTTGGTTTTTTTTCGGGTGCTGTGGCTTGTCTGATCGGTGTCGCAAGCTGCACCGGTGACGATGGCGTGCGGGGCGAGCCAGGAGAGCCCGGTGAGCGGGGCCCCGCCGGCCCGATGGGTGCCGAGGGAGAACCCGGTGAGCCCGGACCCCAAGGAGAGCCTGGAAAAGACGGTGAGCCTGGCGAACCCGGTGAGCCTGGCGAGCCCGGTGAGCCTGGCGAGCCCGGTGAGCCTGGAGAAAACGGTGAGCCCGGTGCGGGTGGCTTGATCACGACGACCATCGCGGAGTTCATTCAAGGACGCATCGAAGAGCTCGGCGACGACGCCGGCTTGAGCAACGCGTCGACCGACACGGTGCGCACCCTGCCCGGCCTCAAGTCGAACGTGGTCGTCAAGTGGCTCGACCCGCTCACCTACAACGACGGGAATACCGCGCCGCGTTTCGGTGCCAACGCCGACTTCACCGCGTTCTTCGGGGATGGCTGGGACGCGGACGGCACGGCCGTTTACGGCGGTAGCAGCAGCGCAGGCTATCTGTGGACCAACTTCGAATACGTGTCCGGTACGGCCCCTGCCCTCAACGTTGCGCCCAACACTCAGCAGCTTGCGCTGGCGAGCTGGCTCACGGACCGTTCCGTGCTGGCAATCGATCCCTCGGTCGACGCGCAGTGGACGCAGCCTGCGGTCGACACCTTCGTGAACTGGCACAAAAAGCAGATCGGCGGCGCCTGGTACCGCGTCGTTCAGGATCCGGCGTCGGGCGACTGGTCTGTGGACCGCTCCGACGCCGCCAACAAGCGCTACGACGCGACGAGCGGCACGCAGCTGCTCGTCACGGGCATCACGCTGCCGCAGGTCGGCAAGGACGACGCGGGGGTTGCTCTCCCCGCGCAAGTGGTGGCCGGCATT
The DNA here is from genome assembly GCA_029266615.1 of Polyangiaceae bacterium. Taxonomy (GTDB): domain Bacteria; phylum Myxococcota_A; class Polyangia; order Polyangiales; family Polyangiaceae; genus PMG-095. Next base: position 38,662 of record JAQSWN010000030.1, on the reverse strand, counting down.
CAGGGCGACTGCTCGGGCGGGCAAACGCCGTGGGGAACCGTCATCACTGCTGAAGAGAACGTGCAGGACTACTTTGGCGACCTAGAGCAATGGTGGTCCGGCACGCAGGGGCTGGTCCTCGGCCGCGGCGCGAACCCGGGCGCTGCCATCACGTTCGACCACACGCCGACCACGTCGGGCGCGTTTGGCCGCAGCTCGGATTTGAACGCGCTTCAGCCGCGCAGCTTCTACGGCTTCCTGGCGGAGATCGACCCCACCGCCGCGCCGAACGAATACCTGGGCAAGGTCACGCCCGGCGTTGGTCACCAGAAGCTAGGCGCCATGGGCCGCGCCCGCTGGGAGAACGCGGCCATCGTCCTCGGCGAGGATCAGAAGCTCGTCGCCGGCAAGCCCATCGTCCTCTACGCCGGCAACGACCGTCGGAGCGGCGGCATCTACAAGTTCGTCAGCAGTGGCAACTGGACTGCGGGCATGACGAAGGCCCAAACTCGCGCGCTTCTGGGCGCAGGCAAGCTGTACGTCGCCCATTTCGCGGACCTCTACAACGCGGGCACCGGCCTAACGGTTGGCACGTCGGCGGCGAACGCGGTCGTCCCCACGAAGGCGGCGCCAGGCGAGGGCGTGTGGATAGAGCTCAGCACCACCAACACCACGCAAGAAGCACCCAACGCACCCGCGCTCGGCGCCGGCAAGAAGGTCGGCGCGGCGCTGACCGACGTGTCGTGGAACGGCATCGGCGGCTTCGCGAACCAGGACGCCGTGCTCTACGCGCTGTTCACCGCTTCGATGAAGCTCGGCGTGCGTGAGCTCAATCGGCCGGAGGACATCGAGTGGAACCCCTTCGACAAGACCATCTACGTCGCCTTCACGAACCACGGCCAGCGCATCGGTCTGGACGCAACGGGCAAGCTCTACCCGCCCGCCACCCAAGCCATGGACGCGCCCACGCGCGTTGATCCGTATGGCGCGGTGTTTGGCATCCAGGAAGCGAACGCCGACGACCCCGCCGCGTCCACTAGCTTCACCTTCTACTCGGCGTGGGAAGGTAGCGCCGGCGAAAGCCAGCTCGCGGCCGCCAACCCCGACAACATTTTGATCGACAAGGTGGGCAACGTCTGGTTCGGCACGGACGGCAACTTCGGCACCAACGGTGCCGCGGACGCCGTTTATTACCTCGACCGTGAAACCAAGCGCGCCATCCGCGTGATGGCCGTGCCGAGCGACGCGGAAGCCACCGGCCCGACCCTCACCGCGGATGGCAAGACGTTGTTCGTAGCCGTGCAGCACCCGGGCGAAAGCAGGTACAGCAGCTGGCCGAGCGAGTCGAAGTACGGCCCGCTCTCGTCGGTCGTGGCCATCACGGTGGCGCGCTGACGGTTTCGCGAACCATCGGCGTGGCGGGGGCGGTCCTGGCGCTGGCGCTAGGTGCCGTTGCCGCCTCCGTGCTCGCCTCGCGGGAGCCTGCGCAGTCGCCTCAGGGCGCTGCGCAGGCCGCCGCGGCGCCGCCCGCGGTCGCACCCGCTCGCGCCGAGTACGACCCCATCGCGCTCGCGGCAGCCTCCGTGCGGGTCGTGAAGAACCACGAAGCGCCGATCCCCGCCCAGTGTTACACGAAGACGGACGGACACTCGAACCCGTGCTGGACGTGCCACACCGCGCCGCGCTTCCCCAACCTGGCCGCGGACTTCGAGCTGCAGCAAGAGTACGCGTTTTCCAAGGTCGGTGAGACCAATCACTGGACCAACTTGTTCGAGGACCGTCGCGAGCGCGCCGCGCAGCTCGCCGAGGGTGACGTGCTCTCTTACGTGCGGTCGGACAACTACGCTCCCCTGCGGCGAGCGCTCGCCGACCACAAGGACTACCCCGGTTATCGACCGGACTTGGACTTCGCGCGTGGCTTCGATGAAGAGGGCTTCGCGCGGGACGGCAGCGGCTGGCGGGCCTTCCGCTACAAGCCGTTTCCCGGCGTCTTTTGGCCGACCAACGGCAACGCGGACGACGTCATGATTCGCCTGCCGGAGAGCTTCCGCAGCCGCACCGGCAAGCCTTCGATCGCGGTGTACCGCGCGAACCTGGCCATCTTGGAGGCTTCATTTGGCAGCGACCCCGACATCGCCGACGCCAAGCTGCGCTGGGCGACCGAGCCACTCGACGAAGTTGCGGTCGACTACGACTTGAACGGCGACGGCAAGCTGGAGCCGTCGGTTCACGCCCTCTCAGGCCTGCCTGCGCACTACCTGGGCGACGCCGAGGACGTGAAGGTGCGCCGCACGATCTTCCCGCAGGGCGTGGAGTTCCTCCATAGCGTGCGCTACCTGGATCCGGACGCGCCCAGCATGCTGGCCGCTCGGATGAAGGAGCTCCGCTACTCGCGCAAGGCGCGGGAGATGGAAGACTGGGCCATCCTCCGCGCCTACGAGCTCGAGGCCGACGAGAAAGCCGAAGGCAAGCTGCCCGTGTTCGCGGGTTCCCCTCTCGTGGGCCTGCAGAATGACTTCGGTTGGTCGCTGCAAGGCTTCATCGAAGACGCGCAGGGCCGCTTGCGGCTGCAGACGCACGAAGAGCACCTGGCCTGCATGGGGTGTCACACCAACCTGGGCGTGACCCTCGACCAGACCTTCGCCTTCGCGCGCAAAGTGCCGGGCCGCGCGGGCTGGGCCTACCAAGACCTCAAGGGAATGCCGGACGTGCCGCAGCTCGGCCACCGCGAGCCCGAGTTCTTGACCTACCTCCGGCGCACCGAGGGCGGCGACGAGTTCCGTCAAAACACGGAGGTGCTCCAGAAGTTCTTCGCGCAGGGCAAGCCCAACGCCGCGCTCGTGAAGCAGAGCGCACGCGGCGGACCGCGCGACATCACCGACCTCATCTACCCCTCGCGCGAACGCGCGTTGGAGCTCAATCGAGCGTACATGGTGCTGGCCGGTGAGCAGCGCTTCGACCGCGGCCGCGACGTCGCGCTCGCTCCCGCGCAGAACGTGCACGCCTCAATCCAGAACCAGGCGACCGGGTTGGTGGAGAGCAAGCGGGTGTACGTGGACGGCCAGCTGCGCCTCGCCTGGGGCCCCGAGCCGCAGCCTCTCGCGTCGCGACAGTAGCGTGCGCCCACGACTGCAGGGGTGATGCCACGGCTTGCGGCGCCCTCCGGCAGGAGACGCAATGCGCTTTCGTATTTCCTGACGGTGGGACGCCACGGGATGTCGAAAATCAGGTATTGCTGTAGTGCTCGGGACATAGAGCGCCGGAAGCGGCGACCCCAGCTTCTGCGATTTAAGGTGCGATTTCCCGGATCCCGTCAAACTGACCGAACAGCCGTTCGCCTTTAACCAGTTGGAATTACTTGGTTAAATCGCTACCTTCCCCCACGAAACTCACGAACAAAAATCCGGTGTTGTGGTAAACGCCACTACCCATTAAAGTGTCACTGCAACCTCTGCCCCAGAGCTTTGCGAACGACCTAGGAGCGAGCCTTGCCGATCGAAGTACCGAGCGTGCGAATCCTGATCGTGGATGATGACAAAGCGATTTGCGACTTCATGCAATCGCTGCTGGAAAAGGACGGCTTCGTCGTCAAGACCCTGAGCGACCCGACGCTCGTCGAAGACGAAGTTCGTGCGGGCGATTACCACGTCCTCATCCTCGACCTCATGATGCCGAAGCTCGACGGCATCGAGGTGCTGAAGCGCATCCGTGCCGTGGACAGCGACATCGCGGTCGTGATTTTTACGGCCCATCCGAACCTGGATTCCGCGGTGGCATCGATGAAGCTCGACGCTGTCGACTACATCAAGAAGCCGTTCAACGTGGACGAGTTCCGCGACGTGCTCTCGCGCGTGATGAAGAAGAAGGGTCTCGCGCGGACGCCCGAAGAGCAGCTCCACAAGATCATCGGCGATACCATCCGCACGATGCGCAAAGAGAAGGAGCTCACCCTCAAGCAGATGAGCCGCCGCACCGGGCTCAGCATCTCGCTCCTTTCGCAAATCGAGCGCGCAGAGTCGTCCCCCTCCATCTCGAGCCTCTACAAGATCGCCATCGCCCTGGACTCCAAGATCCAGGACCTGTTCGGCAACAACTGAGCGGAGCGCGCGCCGCCCGCGTCCGGGCCAGGGCATTCTGCCCGGCCCGGATCCGCCTCGGGCGTCTTTTGGGCACACGAATCGCCGGAACCTGCTTGACAGCCCCTTGGGCGAGCGACCATATTCCGCGCCCGTTTCAGCCCCGCCGAAGTAGCTCAGCCGGTTAGAGCACGCGCTTCATAAGCGCGGTGTCGCCAGTTCAAGTCTGGCCTTCGGCACCACAACTCAGTCCCCCTGGTCGCGCGGTTCCCACCGCGCGAGTCACTTCGAGAGGTCGAGGATGGCGCCGTTCCGGACGGTCCAGTCTTCCGTCGCCCCGGTGCTGCGGGAGCCGCAGCGCTCCAGGCTCAGGGGGCCCGTGAGGCCGGTGTAGTAGAGGTCGTCGCCTTCGCTCAGGCGCTCCAGGCCGGCGTCCAGCTCGTCCCAGCGCACCCCTTCCCCGGGTGGCCCGGCCGCGTCCAGCATCGCGCGGTCCAGCGTGAGGGTGCCGCTCGGGTTCGCGGTGGCCTTGGCCAGCGCCACGGCCAAGAGCGCCATCGCGTCGTAATAGAAGTAGGCGCCTTCCAGCGGCTGGTCACCTTCCCAACGCTTGGAGAACGCGAGAGGGAACTCTTCGCTGTGATCGTAGATTTTGGGAGCGACGCCGAGCGCGTCTTCCAGCGCTTGGGGAGCCACATTTTGCACCAAGAGATCGGTCTTGAGGAGCGGGGATAGGAACCAGCGCGGCTTCTCGCGGCTCAGCCCGTCGAACTCGTTGATGAGGATGGCGGCGGCGCGCGGGGACGCGGCGAGGATGACGTCGGTCACGCCCGCGTCCGTGGCGGCAGAGACGACGCTCGCGTAGCTCTGGGCGTTGGGGTTGAGCTGAAGCTGGAGCGCGACCTCACCCCCCAGGGTGATGAAGCGGTCCGCGGCCGCGCCGCCCAGCGCGCGGTCGTAGGGAGAAGAGCTGTAGAGTACAGCGACGCGCGGAGCCTCCTCGCTGGTGGCTTGCTTGGCGAGTGCCTCGCCCAGAGACTTGGCCGAGGGCGCCAAGCGAAACCACGGCGTGTCGCACACGCGGCTCGGCTCGGCGGCAGCTCCGACTAGCGGCGACAAGAACAAGACGCCGGCTGCGGCGAGCGCCGGCCGAATCGCCTCCGCGATTTCGGCGCTCTCCGGGCCGATCACCGCGACCACGCCCTCGGCCGCGAGCTGCTCGGCAGCACGGCGCCCGCGGACGACGTCCGAATGCGTGTCGCGCGAGACGATGCGCACCTTTTGGCCGGCGATGCCGCCGCCTTCGTTGATGCGATCGGCGGCGTAGAGGGTGGCGCGCTCCAGGTTGCTCGCGGTCGCGGACGCGCTACCGGTGAATGGCAAGAGCAGCCCGATGGCGATTCCGGAAGCAGGCTCTTTCTCCGACGAGCAGCCGGTGAGCGCCAGGAGGAGCGCGCTCAGCGCGACGCGGCGGCATTCAATAGACATGCTCGACCTCGAAGAAAATCTGCGCAGGCTGGATGGGGTACTCGAAGCCCGAAAACCCAGGATCGGGCCCCCGCGCGACGAGAAGGTTCTTACCGCGGAGCGCGAAGCGCGTTTCGTGGCCGGGTACGAGGTACACCTCGCGAGTCGAAAGCGTAACGTCCAACAAAAAGTACGCCGGCAGATTGAAGCTCTCCCCCCGCTCCACGATGCTCGTATCCGAGGCGCGACGAGGCCCCACCCACATGCCTTCCGCGCCCAGCCGCAACGGCACGTCCGGCACGGAGGGAACCGCGAACATGGCGCCCGCGCGCGCGATCCAAGGTGGGTAAACGACGTTGTTCTGCCCTACGAGACGGGCCGCGTACCCCTCTTGACCGAGATCCCGCCGAGAGCGAACGAGGTCGAACGACGCGTAGAGGTCGTAATGGTAGTCGCGCACGTCGGCGCGGGTTTCCCAGGACAAGCTCTCCTGACTGGCCACGTTGCGCGCGGTTTGGTTGATGCCTTGGGGAGTGAACTCGGCCTTGTCGTCCAACCAGCTGTAGGAGACGCCGGACGTGACACCGAAGATGCGCGCCGGCATCCACGACATTTGATATTCGCCGGTCTTGATGAGCTGCGGATTCAAGAAGCGATTGCCCACGACGTCCCCGGGACGGAGCGGCGTCGCGTACAGCAGGTAAGGTGAAGGCGCCTTGAAGGCGCTGCCGTACAGCAGCTTCGCCACCAAGGATTTGGAGAGCCGTGAGGTCACGCCCACGCGACCCGTGACTTGCGAGCCGTAAACGCTATGGCGATCGAAGCGTAAGCCACCGGTGAGCTTGAGCCCGGGATCCAACAGCTTGTAGTTGACGCTGGCGTACGAGCCGATATTCACCAGCTCTTCCGTGCGGTCGATGCCGCCGGAGAGGACCGACTGGCCCGTGGCGCGGTTGATGCGATCGGGAGCGCCCAGCGCTTCGCGATCGTAGAGCGCTTCCACCCCCGTGATGATGCTGAGGCGGGAGGACGGCGTGTAGCGAGCCTCCACCATGGAGTCCACGCCGCGATACGCTTGCTTCCGCTCCACGTAGAACAAGTCGCTGCCGATTTCGACGCGGTCTTGCGGCAAGATGCCGCCCTGGAAGTACGTGCTCTGCACGGCGAAGGCGAGCGTGTCCGTAGCGTGGAGCAGCGCGTCCACGTTGAGCCGGAACTGGCCGAGCGCGACGCGAGTACCGCGGGCTCCGTCTGCCGTGCTCGTGAGCTGTGCCCAATGGGCTAGGTCTCCGCCGCGGGTGAGGCCGGAGCCGGAGGCGCTCAGCCGCACGTGACCGCGCTCCCCGCCATAGCCAACGCGCCCAGAGAGCACGAGCGAGCGGCGCTTCAGGTCCAGGGTCGTTCGCCGGTCCCCGACGCCGGAAGGAAGCGTCGGCGCCGGAGACTCCGCGGGCAGCGCGAGCCCGGAGCGGTCGTCGTACTCACCGGCGGCACCGAGGAGGACGTCGAGCTTGCCGAACTGGGCGCCGGATGCGACGTCGAAGCGGGACGAAGGATTCGTTCCCGTCAAGCCGGCGGTGACGCGCGCGCGCACGGGGCGCACTGAGTCCGGCGGCGTCGTGATGACGTTGACGACACCGAGAAACGCGTCGGCGCCGTACAGCGCCGACGCGGGCCCGCGGATGATCTCGATTTGCTCGACCATCTCCAGAGGAACCAGCTCGACGCCGAGCCAGTTGCCGGAGGTGCTCCGGTACGCGACCGAGCGGCCGTCGATCATGACTTTGATGCCGCTGCTCTCCGCGCCCAAACCGCCGCTCACGCCGCGCACGGAAGCGTTGGGCAGAATATGGTCGTCGATGAGATAGAAGCCGACGGTGTGTGACAACACCTCCGCCACGCTCTGGTAACCCCAGCGCCGGATCTCTTCCCGCGTGACGACAGTGATTACAGCCGGAGCGTCCTCCACACTTTCGCGGGTTTTGCTGGCGGTGGAGACCTCGACGTTGAGGAGCTTCACCAGATCCAGATCGCTGACGGCTTCGCCTTCGGCAGGCGACTCTTTCCTACCCTGCGCGCCATCGTTCGGCGCGTCGTCCGCAGCGCGAGCCACACGAGTCACGCCGGAAAAGAGCGACGCCAAGCCTAAAACGGAGACGCAGACAGGTACCTTGAGCTTCATTGGCGGGGCGAGCGGCGGGAACGGTCGCAAGCAGGATGCTGAGCGAGCGGCACGGGAGCGTTCGAGGACTAGAGCTACAGTTCCGTCCTACGAGATAGCGGCCGAAAGCAGCCGGAACTTATGAGGGCACAGCCACATTTAGTGGGAGTAAGTGCGACAAATCGCGAGCTCGTCAGAACGAGGCGGAGCGCCACTCATGAGGCGCGCCCACACCGTGAGATCCGTCAACGGGCGAGGCGCGCGGTGAACGGCCCCGCCATGAGAGTTTCCTGCTTAACATAAAAAGTTACGCGTCGTAAAACGTAGAGTCCACACTTCCTTCAGGCTCCCGCGCTCTCGTTGATGACTCCTGCACAACAACACACCAAGGTAAGGGACGCTGACGCCGCCTCCCTCACTCGTGACGGGCGCGGGCTCTTCCATGGGTAAGCTGCTGGTCTACCTGCATGTGGCCGTGAAACAGCGCGCGTTCCAGAGCTTGCTAGGCGCGGGCCTGCCGGGCGTCACCACGACTGCGGTAGGGCGCGTCGCCGACTTCGAGCGGGCGCTGCAAGACGCGCCCGACGCCGTGCTCACCTTGCCCATCGTGCTCGCCGCGCAGAGCCTGAACGCGGCGCTCCACGGTCTGGCGAAGGGCTCGATGGAGGAGCGCTATTCGCTCGTCGGAGCGGGAGTGAGCCCGGAGCCCAACAAGATCGCGTCCGTGGGCGCGCTGGACCTACTCGGTCGCGACGGCACGAATCGCTTCGTGCGGCGCCTGGTAGGGCAACAAGCGCGCGTGGAGCGCGTGACCAAAATCGAAGATCTGCTGCCGCTCCTGCAAATGCAACGGGTGGACGCGGTGCTTTTGCCAGCGCGGTTGGTCGCGGACCTGCGCGCGGCCAGCCGCCTCGCGCTCTCGGTGCGCGAGCTGGAGCTCACGGTGGGGTTGCCCGCCGTGGCCAACACCGGACCGGGCGGCGCCACCGTGATCAGCGCCATCAGCAAGATGCCGAAGGACGTTTCGAAATTGCTGGGAGTCGACGAATGGCGATGACGCGCAGACACTTCATGCTGGGCACGCCCGCCCTGGCTGGCGCCGTCTTCGGTTGCGCCGCCAGCACGGCCGAGCGCGGCGGAGTCGGTAAGGACGCGGTTCTGTTCTCGTCGCACGCGAACAAGCCGGGCCAGAAGTCAATTTTGGTGTGCATGCCGGAGACGCGCCAAACCGGCGAGGTGTGGCGGGGCCTTTCGGACGAGCTGTCTCGCGAGTTCGAGCTGGTAGCGGTGCGCGCGGAGGGCGACGACGTGAGCGCCAGCATCAAGCGCGGCATCGACCGGTACCGTCCCGCCGGGCTCGTGCTCATGAACAATCCCACCGTGGAGGGCTACCGCCGCGTGCAAGCGCAAGCGCAAGGCACTACATTTCCGCCCTCGGTGATCGTCATGAGCTCGTTTCTGGAGGGCAAGCCGACTCACCTCCGCGGCGCCACTGGCATCAGCTACGAGGTGCCGCTCATCACCGTCGTCACCAACCTCCGCAAGCTGATCGCGACTCCAATCGAGCGTATCGGCGTCGTACACCGCCCTGCCCTCGCCGGCTTCGTCCGGCGCCAAGCCGCGCTCGCCAATCGTGAGCAAACGCGCGTCGTTCGCGAGGAAGTCAGCCAGTCCCCGAACTCTTCCGAAATCAAGCGCGCGCTCCGCCGCTTGAAGCAGCGCGTGGACGCGATTTGGGTCCTCAACGACGACCGGCTGCTCACGCCTCGCTTGCTCGCGGACGGTTGGCTCCACGGGCTGAACGAGCCGCCCTGGGTTCCGACCATCGTGGGCGCGGCGTCGCTGGTCTCTCCGAGCCAGTCCTTCGGCACCTTCGCGGTGTTGCCGGACCACACCGCGCTCGGCACGCAGGCCGCCAACCTCCTGTTGGACATCGCCGACAACGACTGGGCGCTGCCCAGCACCGACGCGGCGCAGCTGCCACTGTCGACGACGACGACGGTGGACCTCACGCAGGCCAAAGAGCGCTTCGCGCTGCGGCCCAGCGCGCTCGCACAAGTGGACAAGGTGCTCGAGCGATGAGCCAGCCGTCGGCGCCTCTCAGACCCGGTAAGAGCTTGCGCGGCAAGTTCGTCCGGCTGCTGCTCATCGTCTCCAGCCTCATGGCGCTCGCCACGACGGCAATCGTCGCGCTCATGAGCGCGCAGGCCTCGTCCGAGCATTTCGCAGCCGTGCAAGGGCACATTCAGGACGGCATCATCAGCAAGGGCAAGGTGCTGACGCAAAATCACGCCATCGCCCTGCGCAGCCTCGCGCTGGACAACGCGTTCTTGGACATGCAGCGTCTCGTGGAGCGCGCGGTCAAGGACGACCAGGACTTGGTCTACGGCGTGTTCGTGAATAACGAGCGTGTCACGCTCGCAAAAAGCCGCCGGGGGGATCCGGTCGATAAGCCCGAACCGCCCGACAAAGACGCCTGGAAGCGCTTGGGGCTCCGCGAGGACGAGCTACTCGTCAAGGCGCCGAGCGTGAAGCGGGTCACCCGTCTGGGGCAAGATCTGCTGGAGGTCGCGGTGCCGGTGGAGAGCGAGGAGCGGGAAGCGCTCGGCACCGTCCGCTACGGATTGTCGACCGCGCGCATGCATCAGGCTCTGGCCCGCGCCAAAGAAGAATCAGACTCCCGCCTGCTGCGCAGCATCCTGCTCGTGGTCGGCCTCGTCGGCGGCGTGACCGCCCTGGGCTTGGTGCTGAGCCGCGCCCAAGCCGTGCACATCACGGAGCCGGTCGGCGCGCTCACCAAGGCGGCCGAGTCGCTCGCCAGTGGAGACCGCTCCGTGCGCGTGGACATTCACTCCGGAGACGAGCTTTCCGTGCTGGGCGGCTCCTTCAACCGCATGGTGGACGAGCTGAACGGCTCCTACCGTGCGCTGGAGCAGATGAACCGCACGTTGGAGCAAAAGGTCGAGGAACGCACCGCCGAGCTCGCGCTGAAGAACCGCGACATGCGACTGGTGTTGGACAACGTGGACCAGGGCTTCATCAACCTTTCTCCGAAGGGGGTGATGGCGAGCGAGCGCTCCGCGATCGTGAGCGAGTGGTTCGGCCCCGCCGACAGACCGCAGCCGTTCTGGGAGTACATCTCTCAATTTTCCCGCTCTTTCGCGGTGGCGTTCCGGCTCGCCTGGTCGCAAATCGACGACGGCTTCATGCCGCTCGAGGTCTGCTTGAGCCAGATGCCCGAACAGCTGACGCAAAGCTCGCGCACGTGGAGCTTCCGCTATCTGCCGTTCTATCGCGACGGCGAGCTGGAGGGCGTGCTCATGGTCGTGGCCGACGTGACGGATCGCTTGGCGCGCGAGCGCGAGGAGGCCGAGCACGGCGAGCTAATGCAAGGGTTCAAGAAGCTGATGCTGGATCGCAGCGGGTTTACCAGCTTCCTCCAAGAAGCCACTTCGATGGTAAACCAGATCACGGCCCCTTCCGCGACCTCGGACATGGCTGCTCTCAAGCGCACCCTCCACACACTCAAGGGCAACGCCGGGGTGATGGGGCTGACCGTCGTCGCCCAGCTTTGTCACACCTTGGAGACGCAGCTGGCGGAAGAAGCAACCATGACGCAGCGCACCCTCTCGGAGCTGCGCTCACGCTGGACCGCTATCTCGATGCACGTGGCGACCTTCGTCGGTCCCTCCGGGCAGCGGATGATCGAGGTCCCCGAGTCGGAGTACGCCGCGCTCATTTCCAAACTTTCAACCACGGATCGCCAGTCCGAGGTGCTACGGCAGCTGCTCAGCTGGCAGCTGGAACCCGCTCAAAAGGGACTGCTTCGCCTCGCCGAGCAGGGCAAATCCCTGGCCCGGCGCCTGGGCAAGGGCGAGATCGAGCTCGACGTGGGCGGCCAAGACGTTCGGCTCGACCCGCAGCATTGGGCGCCGTTTTTCGCGGAGCTAGTGCACGTGGTTCGAAACGCCGTGGACCATGGGCTGGAGTCGACGAGCGAGCGGCTCGCCGCCGGAAAGCCTGGACAGGGTAGCCTGACGCTCAAAGCGCGAGTCGAAGGAGAGACGCTCAGCTTCGAGATCACCGACGACGGGCGCGGTATCGACTGGAACAGCATCGCTGAAAAGGCGAAGGCGCTGGGCATGCCTCACTCGACGCAGGGGGAGCTATTGGAGGCCTTGTGCGCAGACGGAGTTACCACGCGCGGGGCCGCGAGTGACGTGTCCGGGCGTGGCGTCGGCATGGCGTCGTTTCGTGAGCGCGTGAATGCCTTGCAGGGACGGCTGGAGGTGCGCTCCGCCAAGGGCGTCGGTACGAGCTGGTTCGTGCGTTTCCGTTGGCCGGTGAAGTCGGCGCCGGCTGCTCCCGCCCGCGCCGCTGCCAGCTGAGCCGCGCCGCCGCGCGTCACATCGGTTCTCGTTTTGTGCGCCACGCTGAAGACCGCCGGCGTCACGCCGATCGCGACGGACATGGACACCTGGGTGCTGCGCATCTTCTTCGACGAAATCCTTGCCGGCGGGCGCGACCCCAGTGCGCACGGACATCCGCGATCAGATCGAGGACGAGGGCTTGCGGCACAACCTCGACAACCTCATCAACGCCAAGGTGCTGATGCCAGGCCACCCCAACGCGGCTTGGGACGCGGGCATCGAAGCGTTCGCACTGCACCACGACCGCGAAGCGCTATCTCACCCGCGCTGCCCCAGCCTAGCGGTGACCACCCGCTGGTCCGCCGCCTTGGCGGCCCACGGCGGGGTTGACGGCGTCCCAGCTCACTCGAAACTGAGCTGGCACGCCAAACCCCGCCGGCAGGCGACCAAAACTGGGTACCGCGCGCACCGCGCGGAGCACGTTGTCGTCGTACTCCCCGACTCCGCTCGGCCTCACGATGCGCACGCCGGTCGGCTTGCCGTCCGCGGTCAAAGTCATGTCGAAGATGAGGTGACCGCCGCGGCCTTGCTCGATGGCCCAGTCCGGGAAGCTCTTGGCGAGCACCTTGGAGAGCTGGCTGCGGAGCGCGCGTGAGTAGCCAGAAAATCCTGGATCGTCCGCGAAGTCTTGGCCAAAGCCGGAGCCGCTCGGTGACGAGCGCGAGCCGATGCCGCTCGTGCCGAGCGCACCTGGTGCATTACCACCGCGGTCCCCGCCGACGCCGGGCCCGACCTCGCCGCCCGCGCGGGACGCGTGAAGTAGCGAGCTAACCTTGGCCGCGACCTCCTGGCTCGAGTCCAACGTGTCGTTCGTACGCCCGCGCGTCTCCGTCGTCACCGCGGCGCGCCCCGCGGTGACGAGCGGCCGCGCAAAGAGAACGCGCGCCGAGGCGTGAAATTCCTGCTCCTCGCGTCCGTCGCGAGCGCCTTTGCCGAGCTGAGACGTCGTCGTGCCGGCGACGGACGACCCGCTCGCTTCGTCGGGGATGGTGCCCGTGTCGGTCGCGCCTTGCCCGCCGACCTTGCTGCCGACGACCGATGCGACGTCCCCGCTGAGCACGCCGCGCGCAGGATCCGTCGGTGCGAAGGAGCGGCGCGCCTGGATGTGCCCGGGACCGGTAGCGAGAAATGTGAGCTCCATGGGCGTGGGAGTCGCGCGGCGGTCGTCCCGACTCTCGCGCTTCCACGCCGTGCGCAGCCGCGAGACCTGACTGCGGTCACGCTGCGTCTCCGGATCGCGCTCGAGAGCGATCGGGTCGATGGAGCTGGCGAGGTTCGTTGCCTCCTCGGCGCTGGTGCGCTCCCCGCCGCGTCCCGCTTTTTCCAGATCTGGCCGGGGCGCATGGCGGCCGCCACGCGGCGCTTCTAGCGGCGGGGGGAGCTGCGACGACTCGGCCGCTTCTGGACCCGCCGCGGCGACCTCCGGCAGCGTGACTTCGGCCTCCAGCTCGACCGCCGCCGGAAGGGGGCGCGCGGGAGGCGGCGCGGCGGAGCGCTGTAGGCTCTTTGCGAGCAGCCAGGCGCCAGTGGAGAGCAGCGACGCATGAAGCAGCACGGAGCCTGCGAGCGCCAAGCCCGAGCCTCCGAGAGGCCACGTCACGGTTTTGCTGGAAGGTCCCTTCAAGATGCGGCGAGCCGTGAGGGCCCACTCGTGGGCTAAACGGCGTCGTTAGCGCTCAGTTTAGCACTGCTGAAACGCCGAGCAGCCGCCCCGCGTTCGCAGTGGTTTGGAGGGCTAGCGCCTCCACCGACTCGCCGCGCAATTCTGCCACGAAGCGCGCCGTGTGCAGCACGTAAGCTGGCTCGCAGCGCTTGCCACGGAGCGGCACGGGCGCGAGGTAGGGGCTGTCCGTCTCCACCAGAATGCGATCCGCGGGCGCCCAGGCCGCGACCTCCTGGATGGCGTGCGACTTCTTGAAGGTGACGATACCCGAAAACGACAAGTAGAAGCCGAGGGCGAGCGCGCGCTCCGCGAACGGCTTGTCTTCGCTGAAGCAGTGGATGAGCCCGCCCACGTCGCGCGCGTTCTCTTCTTCCAAGATTGCGAGGGTCTCCGCAGGAGCGCTGCGGGTGTGCACGACAATCGGCTTCTTCAACGAGCGCGCGGCGGCAATGAACCGACGGAACACGTCCTTCTGCAGCTCGCGCGGCGAATGGTCGTAGTGGTAGTCGAGCCCGATTTCGCCCACCGCCACGACGCGCGGGGACTCTGCCTCGCGCCGAAGCGCGGCCTCGAGCGCGGGATCGCAGCTCTGGGCGTCGTGCGGGTGCACGCCAACCGTGGCCCACACGTCTGCCCGCTGCGCGGCGATCGCGACGGCCGAGCGAGCTTGTTCCAGAGAGCCCACGCCCACGCACACGAAGCCGGTCACGCCGGCGGCGCGCGCTCGCGCGAGCGTCTCTTCTGGACCTTCCGGGAAGTACTCGGCGTCCAGGTGGCAATGGGTGTCGATGAGCATGGCCCAAGCGATTAGCGCGCGGCGGGCGTGGATGCCAGCCGTCGCCGCACCGCCAGCACCAGCCAGCCGAGGACGAGGATGCCGAGCAGCACGCCGAGCTCTGCCAGCTTGGCGGAGCGCGAAAGCACGGCAAGGGCGACCAACGTGAGCGGCGCAACGACGCGATCGAGCCATCCCAGTCCGCGGTCCCCTCGCCCCGCCAATCGAAAGAGCGACAGCGCGCTCACCGCGTATTGAAGAAGCACGGCCAAGCTGGAGAGCACGAACAGCCCCTCCAAGCTCGCACCGGAGACGAACACGAGCACGAGCGCGGTAGTCATGACCAGCGCCCGCACCGGCACGCCGCGCCGCTCCCGGCCGAGCCCGGAGCCGAGCAGCGCGTCCGTGCCGAGCGCAGCAAGGTAGCGCGGCGTCATCGCGAACATACCGAACGCGATGCCGATCGCCGACACGTTGGCGCCCATCGCGAACCAAGGGCGTCCCGCGCCGGAAGTCAGCGCGCTTCCCGCCTCCACGATGGGTGCGTCGACACGGGCCAACGTGGGCAGTGCGGCGACACAGGCGAGCTGGAGCAGCACGTAGAGCGCGGCTGCCAAGGCGAGCGACGAAAGCGTGGCGAGCAGCACCGTCCGGCGCCCGCCCTGCACCTCGCCCCCCGGCACCGCGACGATCTCGAAGCCTTGCATCGGAAACACGGCGACCAACGCGGCCCGGGCCAGGCCCTCGCCGCTCGGAAGCGTGGCGGAGGCGAGCGCGGCGCCCTCCGACACTCCGCTTACGGCGAGGAGCAACAGCGGAAGCAGCTTCAACGCGGTGAGCAGCGACCACACCCAGGCGCTCAGCCGGAGCCCGAGCAGCGCCACCCCAGAAAACAGCAGCGCCGTCAGCACGCGAAAGCCGAGACGCTCGAACGGCGTCACGAAGCCGAGCTCGGGCGCCAAGTACTGCCCGAGGCCGCTCACGACCGCCGAAGTGCTGAGAACGGCCGAGGCATAGCTCACGATGCCGACCGCGAAGGCGAAGCGCGTCCCGAACGCCTCGCGCGCCCACACGAACGGACCGCCGTCCTCCGGGTACGCGCTACCCAGGCGTCCGTATGCCCACGCCACCGGCGAAAGGAGGAGCGCGGTGAGGGCGAACGCCAGCGCGGAGGCGGGGCCCGGTACTAGCCGGGCAAGCTCGCTCGGCGCGAAGAAAATGCCAACCCCGACGATGCCGTTGAGGCCGAGCGTGAGAAGCGCCCAAAAACCGAGCACGCGGCGTTGGGGCGCGCTCGCGCTCGCGAGCCTCACGAAAGCAGCGATGCCATTCGTTCCCGCACGAGCGCGACGGCGGCGTCCGAAGCGGAACTGTCTTCGTAGCCGAAGCGAGCCTTGAGCTGCCGCACCGTGTTCTCCGCGGCCGCCCGACGCGAGGCGTCCAGCCCACTACCTTGCTCCTTGAGCAGCAAGATGACGTCTCGGCAGAGCTTGGCGACGGCCGAACGGCGCTCCGCGAAGACGGCTTCGCGCAGACGGCGGAGCTGCGGACCGAACACCTTGGCGTGATCGACCGGCTGATCCGGATGGTCGATGGCCCAAGCGGCGATCTTGTTGATGAGGCCGTGGCGCAGGTCCTCGGCCTTGTCGCGAGAGCCGAACAGCGCTTCCACTTCGCTCATCAACCGCTCGTCGGGATCTTCGTATTGACCGGTCATGGGGTTGCGGCGCTTCTCCTTTTTGACCCAGAAGCTCACGTTCGTGACGTACCGATCGAACAGCTCCGTGTACCGGGTCTCGTCCACGAGGCCGCTCGCTTGCCGAAACTCGTCCTCCAGCGAATCCAGGAGGCGGACGCGCAGTACCTTGCGGAACGCCACGTGATCGTGAAAGCCGCCAGGCATCTTTTCCTCTTGAAGGAAGGCGTACTCGCTCGAAAGCTCGCACAACGCGTCCAGCTCCGACAGCACCGCGAAGGGTGAAAGGCAGTCGTAATGAGGGGTCTGGGCGGCGTCGAGCAGCACCGTCCGCATCTCCCGCGGGCTGGCCCCGACGCTGCCTTCGTAGATGGGGTACGCGTCTCCCTCGCGATAAATCTGCGGAATGAGCGAGCGCAGGAGCTTCTGCGACTCGTCGTCCAAGCGGAGCGGGGCGACTCCTTGTGAGTAGAGGTCGAGCTTTTCTTCCGCCGTGAGCTCGCTCACGAGCACCTTGGCCGCGCCCTCGTAGCGCTCCACGTTGGGCTTGCGCATGCGTGTCAGGGCCGCGAACATTGCCGCCATTCGCGTGGCGTGAGGCGCGACGTGGCGGCGCACTTGCGGCGCGATCTGCGAGTCGTAAATCTTCTGCTCGTCGATCCAGCTCAGCAGGTAAGGCGCGCGGATCAGCTCGAAGCGGCCGCGGAAGCTCTCGAACTCCGGGTGCTCGCGGAAGGCATTCAGGTGGAGCTCGTTGCCGCTCGCGACCATGACGCAGTTGACTTGCACGTTCTGCGACCGAAGCGGCACCTCCCCGGTTTCGGCGGTGATTTGCAGGTACTTGAACGCGTCCAACGGGCGCTTGAGCAAGTCGGAGAACTCCAGAACGCCTCCCGCCGCGTCGATCAGCTCGCCGAACGCCTCGAAGAGGGCGACGGACGAGAGCGAAGACGGCAGCGTGCCGAGGTTTCGATCCGCGGTGACCTGGCGCTCTCCCGCGTCCACCGAGAGCTGCGGGCCGAGCGTCACCGCGCCGACGCGATAGCGCCGAGAGATGAAGTAGCGCTCGACTTGCACGTGGCGCAGGACCTCCGCGAGCGAGCCGTCGTAGCTGGTGAGCAGCGCTTCGTACACGAGCCGGCTCTTGTGAGAGAGACTCCCGCGCAAAATCCAGGCCGGCGGCGGCTCCTGCGCGCCGGCCTCGGTGTAAAGACGCGCGATGAGCTCCTGCCGTTGCTCCGCGGGCAGCAGAAACAGCGGGTGGTCTCGCACTTCCATGAATAGGCGCGAGTCGATCTGCTCTTCCGTGAGGTGCGCGTAGCTGTCCGTGTCGCGCTGAGCGGGGATCTTGCCACCGAAGCCGATGGCGCCACGCAGCGTGCGCTCGCTCGGAAATACCCAATGAAACCGGTACAGCGCGCCCTGGTCCTCGGACGAGTAGTGCTCGAGCGCGCGCATCAAGCAAGCGGCGACGGTGCTCTTGGCCGAGCCGTTCGGGCCATGGAGCATGAGCACGCGGTTGGGACGGCCCTCGCGCACGAAGTTGTTGAGCGCGCGGTAGAGCTCGAGCTGCACTGCCTCCTGACCAACGAGCGCCTCGCGTTGGCGGTCCGCTTCATCCAAGAAAGGCAGGTCGAACAGGTTGAAGCGCGTGAGCGAGCCCCACGGCCGCTCCGCCGCGCTGCGCCCGAAAAAATCGAACATGTCCCGGACGTAGCGCGCGGCGTCGCGCGAGTGACGCACCGGCTCGGTCGCGAACAGCGCCAGGTACTCCCGAAACGAGAGCAGGCGCCGCTCTTCCTTGAAGGACCGCTCCACCTGCTCGGCGATCCGAGCCAAATCCTCGAGAATCCGATCGGAGGCCATCGCTCGTAAGCGTAGTCGGCCGAAGGGGATTTAACAATCCGCGCAAAAAGCGCGGCGGTTTACTCGACGTTCAGCTCCACGAGTAGGTCGCGCTTCTCCATCAGGCACTTGTCTTCCGTGCAAACGGAGAACGCAAATTGGCCCGCGACCGTGCGCTTGCCCGCGGCGTCCGGCGTGAAGCTCACCGGCATCACCGCCTTCATCGTCTCCACCTTCGCGGCGTCCTTGGTCACGATCAAATTGTCGAACTTGACTCCGGGAGTCTCCTTCAGCTTGAGCTTGATCGGGTACTTGTCGTTGACGTGGTACGGCGCCTTGGCCACGAGTGTTACCTCGGCCGCGCTGGCCTGCCCGGCCTTCGCCGCGCCCTTCGGCTCCAAGCTCACCTCGAAGGCGGCGTCCGTGAACTTCGCGGCGCCGGTCGCAGGCGCGTCGGGGGTTGCGGGGGCGGCCGCGGCCGAAGCCGCGTCACCCGCCGGGGGGACCGCTTGCGGAGCAGCGGCGTTGGACGCGGAGCGCGGCTCTTCCGCGGCGGGCGGCGTCTCCTTGTTGCAGGCCAGGGCCAGGAGGGAACCCGCGACGACGACGCTCAGGCGAAGGAGAGCCATGAACGTGAGTTACCACAGGGCGCCAGCGCTGGCACGCGCCGGCCCGACCCGGGAGCGGCTTCGCTTACTTGAGGAGCACGAGGACGACTGCGATGAGCACTCCGACAATCAGCGCCCCAGCGCCAACCGCGACGAACAGCATCGTATTCCCGCCGCGCTTCGGCACGCCCATCGGGACGTCTTCGTAGGAGGGCGGCGGCGCCTGCATCGGCGCGGTCGCGGGTCGCATACTGGGCCCGGCTGCAGCCGGTGCCTCGAACGTATCCAGGGCGTCGGACTCACCGAAGAACGAGTCGGCGACGCTCGCCGGTTTCGGCGCGGCCGCGACCATGAGCTCCGGGAGCTTCGCGTTGATGCGCGCCGACAGATCGGCCTCGCTCACCTTCGCCCACTCTTGGTGCGTTCCGGTGAGGCCGTAGGCTTGCCCCACGGCGTCCGCGAGCGCTCCCACGGAGCCGAGCCGCTGCGCCGCCTGCTTCTTGAAGGCGTGAGTCATCACGCGGTCGAGCGTCGGCGGGATCGGGTGCTTCGCGTTCGGCGCGGCTTGGCTGGGCGCCTTGGGCTCTTTCGTCAGAATCTCCAGCAGGATGCTGGGACCGTTGACGCCCATGAACGGCACCGACCCGACCACGGATTCGTAAATGATGGCGGCAAGCGCCCACACGTCCGCGCGGTGGTCGAGCGTGTCCAGACCCTGCGCTTGCTCGGGCGCCATGTAATAGGGCGAGCCGATGGTGGTGCCCATGACCGTGAGCTTCTTCGCGGTCTCGCCCTTGTCCTTCACGGAGCCGAAGTCCAAGAGCTTGACCGTGTCGCCCTCGCTGGTCTGACACAGGAACAAGTTGTCCGGCTTCAGATCCCGGTGGACGAGCTTGCGAGCATGCGCGCCGTCCAGCCCGATCGCGACTTGGCTCAGCATGCGCACCATGCGCGCCGGCGAGATGGTGCCTTCGCGCTTGAGCGTCGCGCGGAGCTCTTCCCCGTACAGGTACTCCATGACGAGCGCGAACGAACCGTCCGTCGTCGGCTGGAAGTCGAGCACCTCCACGATGTGCTCGTGCGGCAACTGCTTGCTCACCTCGAACTCACGCTTGAAGCGCTCGACCGCGACTTCGTCACCCGCGACGTCCGCGTGCAGCACTTTCAATGCCACGTTGCGGCGCATCTGCATGTCTAGCGCCTCGTAGACGCGCCCCATGCCGCCGTCGGCAACCACGCGCCGCACCTGGTAACGGCCGCACACCAGCTGCCCGATGCGCGCGTCCTGATCGTCGGCCAGCACCGGCACTTGCGTGGCGCTACTGAGCTGGGCGCCGTCTACCGGACAGAACCCGGCGTCGTCGGGATAGAGCCTGCCGCAGAGCGGACACGCTTTCACGCGCCGCTCGACTCGCTGCTACCCGCCGTCATGACGGCACGGAAATAAATGATTCGGTTGCAGCTCGGGCACTGCCCGATTTCCTCGCCACGCTTGAGCTTCTGGAAAAGCATCGGCTGCAGCTGGATGTTGCAGGCGCTGCAGATACCGGTGTGCGTGTACGCGAGCGCGGTGCCGCGACGGCTGCGAACGAGCTCGTAGCGCCGGTAGAGCACGGGAGGTACGGCCTTGACCAAGTCCTCCCGGAGCTTGGAGCGCTCGTCGAAGCGCGACTGCGCCTCCGCGATGCGGCCCGTCGCCGCGTCTTCGATCGCCTCGAGCTCGGCCTCGATTTTATCGTGCTCGCCGAGCACGCCGGTGACGTCCGCGCGCCCTTGCTCGATTAGCGTGTCCAGTTTCTCCACCTCGATCTCGCGATCGCGGTGGAGCTTCCGGAGCTCCTCCAGCTCGCGCTGGACGGCGTTGGCCTCGCGCTCCGTACGGCAGCGCGACAGCTTTTCACGTGAGCGCTCGATTTGGATCAGCATCTGACGGGCTTCGCCCATCACGTCGCCGCGCGCTTTCTCCATTTCTTCGATGCTCGTCTTGCCGCGGCTCAGGCGTTCTACGAGGTCCGCGAGCTTGGTCCTCTTCGTATCGAGCTCTCCCCGCTCGGTACGTAGAACATCGCCGACCTCTTTCAGCTCGGCGTCGAGCTCGGACAGTTTCTCAAGTGCGTCGATCTGGGACTGAATGCTCACGTTACGTGTCGGCTCCTCGAGTAGCTGAAGCTCTACCTGCTGCGCGCCGCGACGGCCAGTGGGCCCACCTGGGTTCGAACCAGGAACAGCCCGGTTATGAGCCGGGGGCTCTGACCGATTGAGCTATGGGCCCTTTGCCTCACGGCGGCGGGACGCTACTCGAAGCCCTCGGGGGTAGCAACACACCCCGGGTCTTCTTGCGCAAGGTACGGGTAAGGACCGCCAAGTCGGGGCCCGGATGACGCGGCGGAGGCTCGGCCGACACCCGGGCCGAGACCCCGAACCTGCCGGAGGGGCCGCAATTCCGTACCGGACCCGGCCCTCGGGCGTGTGTTACACCTAGCCGTTCTGGCCATGGAACGTCTGGTCGTCCGAGGTGCCACCCAGCACAACCTGAAGAGCGTGAGCTGCGACCTGCCGCGCAATCAGCTGGTCGTCATCACCGGCCCCAGCGGGTCTGGCAAGTCGTCGCTAGCGTTCGATACGATCTACGCGGAGGGCCAGCGGCGCTACGTGGAGTCGCTCTCGGCCTACGCGCGGCAGTTTCTAGACCAGCTCCCCAAGCCCCGCGTCGAGAGCATCGAGGGGCTCAGCCCGGCCATTGCCATCGAGCAGAAGGGTCTCGGAAAGAGCCCGCGCTCGACCGTCGGCACCGTCACGGAAATCGCCGACTACCTGCGTCTCCTTTACGCGCGCATCGGTGTGCCCCATTGCCCCAAGTCGGGCAAAGTGCTCCGCGCCTACACGGTGCAAGAGATCGTGGACGAGATCTTGGACCGTGGCGAAGGCGCCCGCCTCTCGCTACTTTCGCCCATCGCCCGAGGCCGCGAGGGTGACTTATTCTCGGAGCTGGAGCGGCTCCGCCGCGATGGCTTCGTTCGCGCGCGCCTCGACGGGCGGAACATGGATTTGGCCGACGAGGTGACACTCGATCCGGCAGCCGCGCACGACCTCGACGTCGTCGTCGACCGCATCGTGGTGAAGCAAAGCGCCAAGGGGCGCATCACGGACTCGGTGGAGCTGGCGCTCAAGCTGGGCGACGGAACTGTGCTCATGGACGCGGGTGACGGTAGCGATCCCCTCGTCCGAAGCGAGCGGCTGGTGAGCTGGGAGTTCGGCATCACGTTGCCCCCGCTCGAGCCGCGGCTCTTTTCGTTCAACAGTCCTCACGGCGCGTGCCCGGCGTGCGACGGCCTCGGCGTGCGCTCCGCGATTGACGAGAACCGAGTGGTTCCAGACCGCTCGCGCTCCTTGCGTGAAGGCGCAGTGGCCGCCTTCGGGCGGCGCGGCTCGGTGGCGACAGCGGCCGAGGTCGCGCGCCTCGTGGACACGCTCGGCGTGGACCCGGACGTCGCGTGGGCGGACCTACCCGAGGCGGCTCGCGACGCGATTCTCCACGGTGGCTCGCTCAAGCCCAAGCGCGGCCGCGGACAGCCGACCACGTACGAAGGCATCATGCCGCGGCTCTCGCGCTTGCTGGAGTCGGACGCTCTAGTCGAAGGCGAGGAACAAGAGCAAGACGCCGAAGAGGGCGCGATCCGTCAGGAAGACATCGGTCGCTTCAGCGTCACGCAAATCTGCGAGGCGTGCGGAGGCGTGCGGCTGCGGCCAGAAGCGCTCGCGGTGCGGCTCGGTAATCAAACCATCGCGCAGCTGTGCCAGATGCCGCTGCGTGGCTTGCGCGAGTTCCTGCTCGCTTTTTCCAAGAACAGCAGCCTCACGCAGCGAGACTCCGCGATCGCGCTGCCGCTCGTGCGCGCGGTGACGGAGCGGCTCGGTTTCTTGATCGACGTCGGCCTGGATTACCTGGCCCTGGACCGCGCGACCCACACGCTCTCCGGCGGCGAGGGGCAACGCATCCGCCTCGCGACGCAGATCGGCGCTTCGCTCGTGGGCGTGCTCTACGTGCTGGACGAGCCGAGCATCGGCCTACACGCGCGCGACAACGAACGCCTCCTGGAGGCGCTCCGACGCTTGGTCGACAAGGGCAACAGCGTGCTGGTAGTGGAGCACGATCGAGAAGCGATCTTGGCCGCCGACCATGTGCTGGACATGGGCCCCGGCGCCGGCGCGCTCGGGGGACGCATCGTCGCTCAGGGCACTCCGCAGGACTTGATGAGCGACCCTGGCTCGGTGACGGGTCCGTACTTGTCGGGAGAAAAGCGGCTCCCCATCCCCAGCACCCGCAAACAGCCGAACGGCTCGTTCCTGCGTGTCGTGGGCGCCAAAGCGCACAACCTCAAGGACGTGACGCTCTCGGTGCCGCTCGGCGTCATCGTGGCGGTGACGGGAGTGTCCGGATCCGGCAAGAGCAGCTTGGTGGTGGACACCTTGCTCAGCGCCGTGCGTGCCCAGCTGTACGGCGCGACCGGCCTGGTCGGCAGCTGCGACCGCATCGAAGGTCTCGAGCACATCGATAAGGTCATCAGCATCGACCAAGCCCCGATTGGGCGCACGCCTCGCTCCAATCCGGCCACCTACACTGGCATTTTCACGCACCTGCGCGAGCTGTACGCGGGCTTGCCGGACGCACGCGCGCGCGGCTACAAACCTGGCCGCTTCTCCTTCAACGTGAAGGGTGGCCGCTGCGAAGCGTGTCAGGGCGACGGCGTGCTCCGGGTAGAGATGCACTTCCTGCCAGACGTGTACGTCACGTGCGACGCGTGCAGCGGCAAGCGTTACAACCGCGAGACCCTCGAGGTGCGGTTCCGCGGCCTCAGCATCGCGGACGCGCTCGACCTCACGGTCGACCAGGCGTCCGACTTGCTCGAGTCGATCCCACGCATCGCGCAGAAGCTGGCCGCGCTGCGCCAAGTCGGCCTGGGCTACATCCAGCTCGGCCAGCCTGCGACCACCCTCTCCGGCGGCGAAGCGCAGCGCGTGAAGCTCGCCACCGAGCTCAGCCGCAAGGCGACTGGCCGCACCTTGTATGTGCTGGACGAGCCGACCACGGGCCTGCACTTCTCGGACATCGAGCTCCTCACGCACGCGCTGCTCGGCTTACGGGACGCCGGCAACACCGTGCTCCTCATCGAGCACAACACGGATCTCATCGCCTGCTCGGACTGGGTCATCGACATGGGCCCGGAGGGCGGCGAGCAGGGCGGCTACATCGTCGCCGAAGGCACGCCCGAAGACGTCGCCGACCGCCCCGGGAGCCATACCGGTCGCTTCCTCAAAGCGACTTTGGATCAGCACGCTGGCATCACGAAGCCCCGCGCCAAGGCCGCCGTCGCCAGTGCCGAGAAGCGCACCGCTGCGCCCAAGGCGAAGGCGGCCGCGCGCCGCCGCTAGAAATGCAACGAGGCGCCCGTGCACTGGCACGGACGCCTCGAAGAATGTCCGCGCTGGGACGGACTAGGTGAAGTCTTTTTCCACGCGCTCCTGATCCTCTTTGCAGCGGATGCAGAGCGAGGTCTCGGGCCGCGCTTCCAGACGCTTGATGGAGATCTTCTCGCCGCAGTCGTCACAGGTGCCGAAGCTGCCGTTGTCGATCTTCTCGATCGCCTTCTGGATCTTGTCCAAAAAGGCCTTCTCGCGACCGCGAAGCCGGAACGTGAAGGATTGCAGGTACTCGCTGGACGCCAGATCCATTTCGTCCGGCAGGTCGTTCGCGTCCAGAGTCATGTCCTCGTCCAGCGTTTGCTGGGCGCGTTTGATGATCTCCTGACGCTTGGCTTCCAGCATGTCCTTGAATTTCTTCAGCTGGGCCTTGCTCATCTGCTGTTCTTTGTCCTTCATGGACCTCACTGCCTTTCAGACGCCACCGAAATGGCCCAGCACTGTAAGGACGACCTAGAGTCGCGTCAACCGCGCTTTACGAGGGAACGGGCGGCGCGCGCCGGAATTCCGCCCGAACGCGCGACCTCGGACGCTATTTTCGCCCGTCCTTGTAGGCGCGAATGGCGTTCACGATCGCGTCGGCCAGCTTTTGGCGGAAGTCTCCGGTGTTGAAGCGGGTTTCGTCTCTAACGCTGGAGATGAACGAGGTTTCGAACAACACCGCGGGCATACGCGCGCCAGCCAGAACGTAAAATCCAGCCCGCTTCACGCCCCCGTCGGGCACATCTGGGTAATTTGGCGCCAGTGACGCCATCGCCGCCCGTTGCAAGAGCACGGCGAACTCGGTATCGCGGGCGCGCGCGCGCGCGTCGCTCGCCCGGTCGGAGCCGGCGAGCCGGCTCATGACTTGTGCCAGCTCGCTGGTCGCCTCCGCCGACGCTGAGTTTTCCAGCGTGGCGATGCGAGACGCCAGCTGATCTTTCGAGTCATCGAGCACGAACGTCATGACGCCGCTGCCGCCGCTCCGCTCCGTGGCGTTGCAGTGAATGGACACGAACAGATCGGCGCCGAACGCGTTCGCTCGCGCGGTGCGCTCTTCCAGCGGCACGAACACGTCCGCGTCCCGCGTCAGTAGTGTGGAGATGCCCAGCTCCCGAGCGATGAGAGGCGCGGCGCGGTGCGCGATGTCGAGCGCCACGTCCTTCTCCCGCAGCCCGGTGGGCCCGATGGCGCCGGGGTCGTGCCCGCCGTGCCCAGGATCCAACACCACGCGTCGGACCTCGCGCGTCGCGCCTCGCGAGGGGTTCGGCTTCGCGACGTCGATGATCAAGCGAAACGGCTCGGGCACGTAGAACACACGGTGCTCAGCGGCTTCCGCCAGATCCAACACGACGCGCGTGCCTTCCGCGCCGTCGGCAGCGCGCACCCGTTCCAGCAAACCTTCGGCGCCGAGCGCAGATTTGCCCGAATACTGGGCGCCTCGTAAATCCACGAACAAACGCGGCCCAACTCCGGGGGCCGGCGCCAGCGAGCCCACTTCGAAGCGCACCGGTTTCGAAACGAACACGACGACGCGCGCCGCATCCTTGCCGGAGTAGCGCTCGATGTGGGTGAGCGTCGCGCTCTCCGCGGCGCCGCTCGGCGCCTGCGCGCTCGGCGAGCCGGTAACGCTCGGCGACGCGCTCCTGCTTGCAGTGGGATGCGGCTCGAGCGCCGCGAGCGCGCCCTCTGCCGGTCGGAACGCCTCGAGGATCTCGAGCGCGGCCTGGACGCGCGCGCTGCACGCCGCGTCCTCGCTGCGCGACAGCGCGTAGAGCGCACGGTACGTCGCCTCTGCATCCGCGTTGAGCTCCCCCTCGAGTAGCAGTCGCTCGAGCTCCGCGTCGCAACGCGCGGGACCTGCTTTGCGCCCGAGCTGCCGCAGCAGCTCGCCCGCTTCGAGCGCGTCGGCCTCGCGGTGCTCGCGACGGAACAAGCGCGCCCGTAGCTCCGCCGCTTGCTGCAGCGCGCGCGTCGCCGTCTGGCCGGTGGATTGGCTGGCTTGGACGGCGAGCGCGTCCGCGCTGGCGACCGCCACCGCGCGCGCAGGGAGCGGCTCAGCCGCGGCTCCCTGCGGGGCGGAAACGCGGTCGACGGCAGGCGGATCCGTGCTTGGCGCGGTGCGCCCACAACCACCGCCTGCAGGCAGCGCGAGCCAAACGCAAAGCATCAATCTTTTCAGTTGGCTGCGTTGCCCAGGCACGAGGGCCGATGCTAGCCTGACTGGAACCCGATCGCTTCCATGCCGGATCCTCAACGTCCATCCAGCGCGCCGCTGAGCGAAAGTGAGGCTGATCGCCTCTCTGAGCGATTCACCGCTTCGTGGGATGACCCCGCCCTGGGCGGCGAGCCGGTTCCCGTACCGCCCGCCACCAAGACCGCGCCGCTCCCCGCCGTCGCACCAGCCGCCAAACCGCAGCCCAAGCCGACTCTGCTCGGCATCGCTCCGGTAGTCGTAGGGCCCGCCCCGCCTCCGCCCGCTCCTCCGGCTCCGCTCCCCGCGCCCGTAGCCAAGCCTCCCGCCGTCGTCGCGGCCCCTCCCGCCGTCGCTTCGGTTCCGCCCGCGGTTGTCGCCGCGCCGCCCGCCGTCGTGGCTTCGCTTCCACCTGCGGTTGTCGCCACGCCGCCCGCCGT
Source organism: Polyangiaceae bacterium (assembly GCA_029266615.1). GTDB lineage: Bacteria > Myxococcota_A > Polyangia > Polyangiales > Polyangiaceae > PMG-095. The sequence continues at coordinate 11,868 of JAQSWN010000030.1, read as the reverse complement.
CGTGGCTTCGGTTCCACCTGCGGTGCCGCCACCGGAGCCAGTCAACACCGCGCCTCCTCCAAGCTCGCCTGACTCGTCCGTCGCGCGCGGCTTGACCACGCCGTCCAAGCCTTACATCCCCAAGGACGATCCGTCGACGCCCGCCGTCGTCATCAGCGACGCCGCGCTGCACCCCCTCCCTCAGCCCAAGCCGGATCGCGCCCGCATCGCGCAGACCATTCCCGGCCAAACGCGCAGCAACCCGCTCGCGGCGCCGCCGGTGTTCATTCCTCCCGCATCGGCAGCCTCCGCGCTGGACGACACGGACGGGCCCTTGATTCGGAGGCGCAGCAAGCTGCCTCTCGTGTTCGGCGTCACCGCGCTGCTGGGGGTCGCGGCCTTCGCCGTCGGCAAGCTGAGCAACGGCAAAGCATCGACGGCGCAGTCTTCGCCCAACGCGGCAACGGTTACCGCACCACGCCCGCCCGCTACGCTCTCACCGGCGTCCGAAGCGCCGGCAGCCACGGTCGCCGTCGCCCCGCCCGAACCACTCGCTCCGCCGACCGCCGCCCCCGAGCCTGTGCGTCCTCGGACGCCCGCCGCAGCCGAGCCGAAGGCGAGCAAAGCCATCGCTCGGAAACCAGCCGCCTCGCCCACGACCCCGCGAAAAACGACTAAAACGGAGACTAAGTCGGAGACCAAGCCGTCGGCCACTGAGCCTGGAGCTTCGAAGCCGAAAGGCGTCATCGTTCGGGAGACCCCGTTTTGAGCGGTCGCCTCGATTTATCGTCTACTCTCGAAGCTGGCTGTGACCCTTTTCATGATCGATGAGCTGGTCCGCCTCGCCCCATGGGCGTGACGGCGTGAGGTCTACCCGAGGCTTGGTGAATGCGAAGAAGCGTCTCTCTTAATCTCACGCGGCTCGGAACCGCCGCCGCGTTGCTCGGTGCCCTCGTGCTCGTACCGGCCCGAGCCCAAGCCCAAGACGATGTCACGTTGACGATGGCGCGCGAGCGCTTCAAGGAGGGCGTCACCTACTTCGACAAAAAAGACTTCGCGAAGGCGCGCGTTGCGTTCCTTCAGGCCTACGCGCTGAAGAAGCACCCCGCCGTGCTCCTCAATCTGGCGCAGAGCGAGCTGCGGTCGGGCCATGAGGCGGACGCGGCCAAGCACTTCGCTCAGTACCTGCGGGAGCATAAGGAAGCGACCGAAGCCGAGCGCCAAGGCGCGGAGACGGGACTTACCGCCGCCAAGGCGCTCGTAGGGGAAGTCGCTCTGGAAGTGGATACCGCCGGCGCCGAAGTCTACGTGGACGGCGACTTGGAAGGTATGTCGCCGCTACCCGGCGCGCTCTACCTCCCGCCCGGCGCGCATCAGCTTCAGGCAAAGAAAGACGGAAAGACCGCCAACGGCGACGTCACGGCGACCGCCGGCCAGAGCAGCAGCGTGAGCCTCCGGCTCGCCACTCGCCCCAAGCCCTCAGGGGCCGGCGATGCTCCCCCGCCGGCCGCGCCCGGTGGCGAAGAGGCGCCGATCCCAGAGGAGTCGTCGCACCGAAAAGGCTTCGTGCCTTGGGTGACGAGCACCCCCGGAGCCATGGTCGGCGTCGGTCTCGTCGGCGCCGGCTTGATCGGAGGCGGCGCTTTCGCGTTCAGCTCCAAGTCCGCCTACGACGCCGCCGACAGCATTCAGGCCCAGATCATCGACAAGGCGGTCAACGCGGACCGCAAGGCGTCCTCTCGAGGCGTGTGTAACGAGCCGGAGAAGTGGCTCGCGACGAGCCCGCTTTGGGCCGGCGCCACCGCCGACGCTCGTGCCGATCGTGCGCGCCAGTACACGGACAACTGCGACAAGTACAACGACAACGTGAAGTCGGGCGACACCTTCAAGACCCTGGCCATCGTCAGTTTCGCGGTCGCGGGCGCGGCCGCCGTGGGCACCGTCGTTTATTACCTGGTGGATTCCAAAGAGACCCGCGCCGCCAAACGCGGGCAAGGGCCGCGGGTCGTCGTGGTGCCGGTGTACCAGCCCGGCTTCTCGGGTGGGCTGATCTCCGGGACGTTCTGAGTTAGGCGGAGCCGCTCCGCCGCGTGGCTTCGCGGAGCTCTGTCTTGGTTAGCAGCGCGCGAAAGGTGGTCCGCGGAATGCGGGCGGCTCGCGCCGCGGCGCTCACGTTGCCGGCGTGGCTCGCCAGCAGCGCTTTCGGATCGAGCTGAGCGACGTCTCGCACGTTGCGCGGCCCTGCAGCTCGTACGCTGAGGGACAGGTGCTGGGTCAGAATCTCGCGCCCCGTAGCCAGCGCGGCCGAGCGGTACAGCACGCTCGCAAGCTCCCGCACGTTGCCGGGCCATTCGTGAGCAACGAGCACGGCGAGCGCGCCGGTCGACAGCTGCTTGTCGCCCAGCTCCCGCTCCAAGCGCCGCAAGAGCACTCGCGCGAGCGCCGGAATGTCGCTACGCCGCTCGCGCAGCGGCGGCAGCTTGAGGGTGACGGTCGACAAACGATGGTACAGATCTCCTCGGAAGCGCCCCTCTTCCACGCGCTGGGCGAGCCCGGCCCAGCTCGCCGAGACGATGCGCACGTCGACGTTGGTGGACGTGTGAGCGCCGAGCGGGCGCACCTGGCCGTCTTCGACCACGCGCAGCAGGCGCACCTGAACGCCCGAGGAAAGCTCCGCCACCTCGTCCAAAAAAAGCGTGCCTTGGTGCGCTTGCTCGAACGCGCCTTGCCGGTGCGCAACCGCCCCCGTGAACGCGCCCCTGCGGTGACCGAACAGCTCCGAGTCGGCCAATGACTCAGCGATCGCGCCGACGTTGAGCGGTACGTATGGCCCCTGCGGGCGCCCCAGCTCGTGAATCGCGCGAGCGACGAGATCCTTGCCCGTCCCCGACTCTCCCTGGATGAGGATGGGCGCGCGCGTGCCGGCGTGCCGCCGCACTTCCTCCGCCACGCGCAGCATCGGCTCGGAGCAGCCCACGATACCGGGCAGCGTCGATCGTGCGGGGTCGTGGCCCCGCGCGAGCCGTACCGTGACCGTCGAGCGCCCGATGACGAAGCTAGCCGCGCTCGCGTCCAGCCGGGCGTGGGGCACACGCGCGCCTCCGACGAACACGCCGTTCTTCGAGCCCACATCCGTCACGACGACGCCGCGGTCGTCCGCCGTGAGCTCGCAGTGCCGCCCACTGACGGTTCGGTCGGATACGAGCACGTCCGCCAAAGGACCGCTGCCGAGGCACACCCGCTGCCCCACCCGGAGCTCGAATCGGTGCGCACCCTCCGCTTCTCCGACCTCGACCTGAAATGGCCCCGATTCTAACTGCGCCCGCAGCTCCAGGGTCTTCACGGATTCTGGATCGTCCGACATGCTCATCGCCTCGCCGCCCCATCGGCTCGGCCGCCTTGGCAGTTGCGCGCCAAAAACGTGGTAAGAGGCGGCGGCCATGAAACGAGCTCTGTTGGTCGGCGTTGGGACGCTCCTCTTCCCCGCGCTGGCACATGCGGAGGGGCCGGCGGCCCCGAGCCCGGCCCTAGATCCGGACGCACCGCCCCCTTCTGTCCACGTGGTCGACGACTCCGACCCCGAGCGAGCGGTCACCCCGCGCGCGAAGGACCTGCTCGGCTCGCACCTGCTGATTGGTGCGGCAGTGGCCCCGACGTGGTCGCTCGGCGAGCTCGGCACGGATCTACCGTCCCGACGCGCGTTTGGAGTGGGCTTCGGCGCCCGAGCGGACGTGGGTATCGGCATCAGTCGTTCGGTCGTGGTCGGAGCGTGGGGCGGCTTCACCGGTTTCAGCGACGGCCGTTCGTGCGATTCCTGCTCGGGTCGCGCGATCTCCGTGGGCCCCTTCGTGCGCTACCACCTCTCCCAAGGTTTTCGTTTCGTCCCGTGGCTGATGATGGGCGCCGCGTACCGTCAAGCGAGCTTCAAGGACGAGACTGGCACTCGCCAAAAGCTCCATGGCGTCGAGTGGCTGCATCTCGAGCTAGGCGCGGACTACTACGCGCTGTCCGGCGTGGGCGTCGGCCCCTACGGCGCGCTCGGCCTCAGCACCTACGGTTCTCGCCCTGACGGCGCCGGCGGAGCGAGCGTGAACGTAGACCTTAGCGTCGGCCTTCGCTTCTTCCTGGATCTGCCGGGTCGCTGAGCGGTCCGCGCAGCACGGCCCTCGGGCGCCGCCCGTGAGTCCGCGCAAGGTGGGGCGCGCTAGGGGCGCCCCACCCGTCGCCACCAGGTCAACCGGTGGCGACTTGGATGCCGAGCACGCGACGTACCTGCGTGTACTGCTCGCTGACGAAGTAGAGCAGCAGCTCCTTCATCTTGTCGGCCGCCGACAAGTCGCCCGGCAGCTGCTGCTCCGCGCCGATCAGCTTCTTGGCGATTTCCAAGTCGCCGGAAACGATCAGACCCGCGCGGCACGCAGAGAGCTCCACGGCTTGGTTCCAGCGCTTGATGTTCGCCTTCGCGCCCTCTTCGATGAAGCGCTTGACCACCATGCGCAGCCCTTCGAGCTGCACCGGCTGCATGTACTTGGCCAGCTCCTGGGCCGTGGCGCGAATCTGCGCCAGCATGTCCTGGGGTAGCGGAGTTTGCGGCGCAGCGATCATCACGCCTGCGTACAGCATGATGGTCAGCTCCGCCTGAGTCGGGAAGAGCGTGCGGATGTAGTGCTCACCGCGGTACAGCGCGAGGTGCTTGCCGCACATGAACGTCAGCTCCTGCGGCTGGAAACCCGTGAGCACGGTCTGACCCGCCACCGAGGCTTGCGGGATGGACGGCACCGCGACGATGGCGCCGGGCACGTCGTTGCGCACGTACAGATCCGGGCTCTGCACGCCCAAGACCTGCGCCGCCCAACCGAACGTCTTGGCAAACGTCACGGTGGAGGTCGCGGGATCTTGCTTGAAGCGCTTGTCCAAGACCGGCGTCTTACCTTGCGCCTGCAGCTGCGCGACCTTCGCCTGCAGCGCCGCGGGGTAGATCATCTCGAAAATCTTCGAGACGTACAGGTTTTCGTCTGAGTGGAAGACGTACTTCACCCAGTGGTCGTTGGAGAGCCGCCCCTTCACGGCGAGCATGCCCTGCGGGCGGTAGTCTTCGAAGAAGCGTGTCTCTTCCTCGTCCGCTTTGCGCAGGAAGGACATGGCCGCCGCGAGGCACCACGCCTCGTCGTACGACTGCTTGTGCAGGTACAGACGATAGAGCGCGCGGTAGGGATCGATCTTGAGCGGGTCCGCGTCCAAGATGGTCCGCTGCTCGGCGATCGCTTCGTCCCAGCGCTCGCTCACCTCGAACAGCTCCGCCAAGATCTGGTGAACCGTGATCTCCCCCGCCTTCACGGACGACGCCATCTTGAAGGCCTCCACCGCCGGCTCCGTCTGCTGCAGACGGTCGCGGTAGATCAGGCCCAGCTGGTGCCAGAGCGTGAACTCGAGGTCGTTGTTCCCCTTGCCCGCGATGCGGTGCAGCATCTTGCGGTAGGCCCGCTCGAGCTGCTTCCAGTTCTTTTGCTGGGTGAGGATCTTGTTGATGCGCTCGAAGGACTCGAGGTAGCTCGGGTTCAGGTCTAGCGCGTCGTTGAAGAGCTCTACGGCGCGGTCGCTGTCTTCGATCTTGTCGCGGTAGATTTGCGCTTGGGTGAAGACGTAGCGGGCTTTGATCTCCGTCTTCGTCTCCATGTCGGCGATGGACGCGAGGGTGTCGACCATCTTCTGCCAATCCGCCGCCTGTTGGTACAGCTGCAGCAGCTTGTGCAAGAGCACGTGATCGACCGGCTTGAGGTCGCGCGCCTCTTCCAGCGCTTCGATCGCCTTCTGAGGATTCTTTTCCTTCTCGGCCCAGATGTCGCCGATCTCGACGAGGACTTTGAAGCGCTCTTCGCCATCGAACACGCTGTCCAGGATCTGGCGCTTGTAGGCGGCGACCTGCTTCCAGTCGTTGCTCTTCGCGTAGACGTCCACCAACGCTTCGAGCGTGGGTCGGTGCTCGCCGTTGAGGCCGAGCGCCTTCTCGAAGTTGTTGATGGCCTGCTTGGCTTGGCCCTGCTCGCGCTTGATGCAACCGAGACGGTAATAAACGTCCGTCCGGTTCTCGGAGTCGGACTCGTCCAGCGCCGTGAGCACCTTCTGGTAGTTGGTGAGCGCGCTGGGCCAATCCTGCAGCCGGAAGGCGACGTCCGCGATGCCGCGGATGGTCTCCTGATCCGTGAGGTCAAGCTGGTTGGCAGTCTGGTAGGCCTTGAGCGCCTTGTCGTTGTTACCGAGGGCGGCGTGCACCTTGCCGAGCAGCTTGTGGAACGTGTGCTGCTCGCCGCGCTCGCGATTGCGACTCTTGCGCACCAAGAGCTCGGCCAGCGGCTCCGCCTGTGCCCACCGCTCCGTGCGGATGTACTCCTCCACGAGGGGGAGCGCGGCTTCTTCGCTGTCCTGGTCGCACTGGATCGCGAGCTCGTAGGCCTGCACCGCGAGCTCGTGCTCGTTCAGCATCTCGTCGCGCAGCTTGCCGAGCTCGACGAGGAGCTTGGACCGCGTGCGGGGAGACTGCGTGTTCGACTGCTCTTGATCGAGGTAGCGCGCGGCGCGATCCCAATCCTGCTCGTCGATGGCGATGGTGCGGAGCGCGGCCAGCGTCGGGAGATGCGCAGGGTCGAGATCGAGGGCCATCTCGAAGCGTTCCTGCGCCTGGCCACGGTCGCTCAGCTTGTCTTCGAGTGCCTTACCGATGCGGTAGTACATCTCGACGCGCTGAGAGCCGTCGCTGGTCAGGTCCGCCACGCGCGTCATCGACTCGATCGCCTGCGCGGCGTCGCCCTGCTTCTCGTACAGCTTGCTGAGAGCTTCGAGCGCGGGGACGTTCGTGTCGTCCAGGTCGACGATGTTGCGATAGGCGTCGATCGCCCGATCCACATCGCCTACCTCTTCCGCGTACACCTGAGCGATGGCGCCATAGAGCTCCACCTTCGTCGCGGTGCCCGCGGCTTCGCTGATGTGACGCTCGTAGGCGTTGATCAGGTCGAGCCACTGCTTGAGCCGGCGGTAGCAGCGCTCGAGGCCTTGATACGCGCGCTCCTCGGCGGGGAAGATTTCGAGCGCCTGCTCGTAGCGTTGCGCCGCCAGATCGAACTTGAGGAAGTGCTCTTCCTGGTGTTGCGCGATCTTCAGCAGTACCTCGACGCGCTCACGCTCGGTCTCGACGACGTCCAGCTGGCGCTCGAGGATCTGCACCAGGTCCGGCCAGGCCTGCAACGTCTGGTAGACGCGCTCCAAGCCGCGCAGGGCGACGATGTTGCTGCCGTCCACTTCGAGCACCTCGCGGTACACCTTGCCCGCGCGGTCGAAGTCGCCCAGCGACCCTTCGTAGAGGCTCGCCATGCGCAACTTGGTGGACGCGACGTCCTCCGGGTTGTGCAAGCCGTTCACCTTGCTGGCCAGGATTTTGACGAGCTCGGGGTAGTTCTTGCTCTCTTCGTAGACGACCTCGAGCGCGCCCAGCGGCGGCAAGTAGTGCGGGTCGATATCCAACGCGCGGCGGTAGAACGCGAGACCCTGGTCGGGCTGGTTCATGTGCTTGTGCAGGAGCTCTCCCATCTCGAACTGAATCGCCTTTCGGTCGTCGTTCGAGACCGCGACGTCCAGCGCGCGCTGGAGCGTCTCCCCCACCTTCTGCCAAGCGGCATTCAGCCGATGGATCGCGGCCATCTGGCGCAGCACCTGAACGTTGTTCGGGTCCAACGCCATGATCTGCTGGTAGTAGGGCTGCGCGTAGTCGGGACGGTCGAGGTCCTCGCCGTACCACTTGCCTAGGCGCAGGCAGAGCTGGATCTTGGCCTTGGCCTCGGTTTGCTCGGGTAGCCAGGCGTTGGCGGTGTTGATGAGCTCGCCCCAGCGATTCGTGGCTTGCGCCATGCGCTCGAGGTAGCGAGCCGTCTCGTCGTCGCCGAAGTCTTCGCTGAACGCGTTGACGAGGGCGTCGAAGGCTTGGTTCTTGTCCCCAATCTTCTCCTCGAACACGCGCGCGATGCGGCGGAGCAAGTCGTTGCGCTCGGCGACGGTCTCGCGCGTCTCCAGCCGGTTGAGGTAGAGCTCGACGAGCGTCTCCCAACGACCGGCGGCCGTGTGCAGGCGCTCCAGCGCCTCGAACGCCTCTTGGTGCGCAGGGTCGATGGCGAGGATCTTTTCGAAAGCAGGAGTCGCCGAGTCGTAGTCGTTGATCTCCTTCTTCCAGATCTCGGTGACCTCGAGCAGCTCGCGGATCTTCTCGTTCGGATCCTCGAGCGCTTCGGCGCGCTGCATCTTGACGCCGACGACGTCCACCGCGCGCTCGTCGGCGCGGTAGATCGTCTCGAGCTCGGCCATAGCCTCGAAGTCACCGGGGTCGACCTCGAGCAGTTTGCGCCAGGCCTCCGCCGCGTCGTACGGCTGCGAAAGCTGTGAGCCGTAGGTCTTACCGAGCTCGCGGTAGATGCCCTTGAGCTCCTCCGCCTCGAGGAGGGCCGCAGCCCGATCGATGGTCGCGTGCAAGGCGGCGACGAGCTCTTGCGGGTCTTGGCGAGTGCGCCACACGTTCGCGATCGCTCGCAGCGCCGTGACGTTCGAAAAGTCGATGTCCAGCACCCGCTGCCAGGTCTCAAGCGCTTCGTCGTCGCGGTTGAGCCGCTCGGCGAACAGGCGCGCGCGCTTGGTCAGCGCGAACACGCGGTCGTCGTCGCCCTCGGCGATGTCGAAGTGACGATCGAGCACGTCCGCGAGCTCCGCCCACTTGCCTTGCTGCTCGTACAGCTCCGCGAGGGCGCGCAGCGCTTCGGGGTCCTCCCCGCGCAGGTCCAGCACGCGCTTCCAGCCCTCGATGGCGCCTTCGATGTTGCCCAGCCGCCCTGCGGCGAGGTGCGCGATCTTCGCGCGGATCTCCGCCTCTTGGACGTCGCCGGCCGCGTTGTCCAGCTCGCGCTGGTAAACGGTGTTCAACTCCTCCCAGGCTTGATTCTGCTCGTAGATGCGACCGAGCGCCGCGATGGCTTCCTCGTTCGTTGGCGCGAGCTTGTCGAAGATCACGCGGTGCGCGCGGATGGCGTCATCCAGCCGCTCGAGGCGCTCCTCATAGACTTGCCCGAGGCGGCTGTACAAGTCGACCTTGTCCAGCGTGTCCTCCGCCGCGACGGCGCGCTGCTCGAGCACACCGGCCAGCTCGGGCCACTGCTCGAGCGAGCTGTAGATGCGGTCGAGATTCGCGAGCGCGTCCTTCTCGTGCGGCTCAACGGTGAGCACGTAACGGTAGGTTTCTTCCGCCTTCGCGACGTCCGCCAGCTCTTCCTCGAACACGCGCGCGAGGCGCTTGCCGATGGCAGCCTGGGTCGGGGCGTCCACTCCCTCGATGGAGAGCACGTCCGCGTACGCGTTGGCGAGCGGCTCCCAGCCGCCGTCCAACATGCCCGCCAGCCGCTCGATCTCCTCGCCCGTCCGCTCGTCGAGCGGCGCTTCCTTGATGGCGCGAACGTGCACGTTGAACGCAAGGACCGGATCCAACAGCCGCTCCTCCGCATCCTCCGCGATGCGGTGGTACATCGCCACGCGCTGCTCCGGATCGGTCGTGTGAGCGAGCTCGGCCTCGCGAACTCGGATGAGCTTGTCCCACTCGCTCATCGACTGATAGAGCGGCTCGAGGATCTCACCGATTTCCAGCTGCTTGGTGCCGGACTCGAACAGCGCCTCCAGGGCGCGGAGCGTGTCTTCGTGCTCCGGCGCCGCGCTGATCACCTCACGGTAAGCCGCGATCGCCTTGTCCAAATCTCCGAGGCGAGTCTGGTAGACCTGCCCGAGCCGGAACTTGAAGCCCAGGATCTCGTCCGGGCTCTGGCCGATCTCGCTCTCGCGCACGAGCACCTCGGCCAGATCCGGCCAGCGCTCCATCTGGGTGAACAGACGATCCAGCGACCGCACTGCGACCTGGTTTTCCGGATCTTTCGCCAAGACAAGGCGATAGCGGGCGACCGCCTGCTCCAGACTCTCCAGCTGCACCTCGTAGATCTGCGCCGTGCGCAGCCCGAGCTCCACGAAGCGCTCCGGCTCGCCGTGGAGCTTGTCCAGCTCCTGATCGTAGAGCTGAGCCACCGCCGGCCACCGGCCGATCACGTTCGCGAGCTCTTCCAGTGAGCTGAGCGACTCTTCGTTCTGACTGTCGGCCGAGATGGCGCGCGCGTAGGTCTCGAAGGCGCGGGCGTGATCACCCAGGCTCTGCTGATGCAGCCGCGCGATGCGGTGCAAGAGCTCCACCTTTTGGAATGGATCGTCCGCGAAGCGGACCGTGACCTCGAGCACGCTGATGAGGCGCGGGTAGTCGCCCATCGCGTCGTACACTGGCTCCAGCACGGAAGCGGCAGCCAGCGGCGCACGCTCGCCGTTCTTGATGCCTTCCAAGGCGTCCAGGGTCGGCGTGTGATCCGGCTGAATGTTGAGGATCTCGCGGTAAAGCTCGACCGCGCGGTCCACCTCGCCCAGGTGCTTCTCGTACAGCTCCGCGATACGGTACTGGAAGCTGACCGCCTCCGCCGGATCCGCCGTGAGCTCGGCCTCGTGCTGCAAGATGCTGAGCAGCTCTTGCCAGTTACCCGAGCTTTGGAAGAGCACGTCCAGCCGCCCGAGCGCGGTCAAGTCGTCCGGATCGAGCTCGAGCACCTTCTGGTAGGTGTCGATCGCGCGGCGCACGTCCGACAGCTCGCGCTCGTACACGGCGCCCACTTGGTAGAAGATGAGCTTCTTCTCTTCAGGGTCCGCGACGAGATCCGCCTTCTTGGAGTAGACGGAGAGCAGCTCTTCCCAGCGCGACAAGCCGAGGTACAGCTTGATGAGCGCGTCGATACTGCGCAGGTCCTCGCCGTCGATCTCGAGGATCTTCAGGTACACGGCGATGGATTGCTCCTGACGCTCGAGCACCTCTTCCTCGATCTGCGCGGCCTGATACAGAGCGTACTTCTGCTGGTCGACGTCCTCGAGGATCTCCGCCTTGCGCTGCAAAATCAGCGACATGTCGGCGTAACGCTCGGCGGATTGGAACAACCCCTGCAGCGACTCGGCCGCGGCGAGGTTCGTCGGGTCGATGCTGAGCACGCGGCGGTACAGCTCTATCGCGCGATCCACGTCGCGCACCTCGAGCTCGTAAACGCGCGCGGCGGAGCTGAACAGCCTCGAGCCAATCTCCGGATCTTCCTGCGAGCCCGCGAGCTGCTCGAACACCTGGGCCAAGTCCTGGAAGCGCCCCGTGGCGCGGGCCAGGCGATCCAACCCCTCTTGCGTGGAGTCGTTGGTCGGGTCGGCCGCGAGCGCGCGTGCCATGGTCTCGAACGAGGCGTTCAAGTCACCGGCCGCGTCCTCGTGAAGCTGCGCAATCTGATGCAGCAGCTCGACCTTGCGCTCCGGATCCGCGGTGCGCGCGACCTGCACTTCGTGCACGCCGATGAGCTTCTGGTAGTCGCCTTGCGTGCGATACAGCGGCTCGAGAATCTCCGCGATCGCGAGCGAGTGCGTCGGCGACTGCCCGAGGCGCTCGAGGGCGGCGAGAGCGGTTTGGTTGGTCGGATCGCGGTCGAGGACCTGACGGTAGCCCTCGATGGCGGCGTCGACTTGGCGCATCTCGCCTTCGCGAAGCGCGGCAAGTCTCAGCATCAATCCGAGCTGCGACTCGTCCGTGTCGGCCAGGCCGAGCTGGGTCTCCAGGTTCTCGGCGAGGTCCGTCCACAGACCGCTGCGCGACAACAAGCCGTCCAGCTGGTGGAGCGCGACTTGGCTCGTCGGATCGAGCGAGAGCACCTCGCGGTACGCCGCGATCGCTTCGTCCGGCTTGCCGAGCTTCTCTTCGTAGACCTGCGCCATCTGCGCGTAGATGGCCTCGCGATCGCC
>JAQSWN010000421.1 GCA_029266615.1 Polyangiaceae bacterium | reverse complement strand
ATCGAGATCGGCAACCTGCACGAAGGCGTCCGTGCCCTCCACGATGTCGGCAAGTACCCTGCGCTCGGCCAGAGCCTCGCTGACGCGACGCTCCAGGGTTTCGTTCAGCTCGCGTAACTCGAGCTCGGCGCGCTTGCGCACGGTTATATCCTGAAAGACCACCGCGACCTGGCGACGGCTTGCGGGCTCAACCCGGAAGGCGGCCAACTCGAGGTAACGCTTAGTGGCGACCAGTTCCCGCTCGAAGCGGATCGGCTCGCCCGTTTCCAAGACACCGCGGTAGAGCTCGACCCAGCCCTCGGCTTCGTCGGGCACCATTTCCCGCACCTCCCGTCCGACCACGTTCGAGATACCGGCGTGGGTGGCATAGGCTGGGTTTGCCTCTACGTGGACATAGTCGCTAAGCGGGCCATGGGGTCCGCTGAAAAACTTGATGATGCAGAAGCCCTCGTCGATGTTTTCGAACAAGGTACGGTAGCGCGCCTCGCTTTCGCGCAGCGCCTCCTCGGCGCGCCGACGGTCGGTGACGTCAAACGAGATCCCAACCATGCGGTGGGGGGCGCCGTCTTGATCGTAAGAGGGCTGCCCACGAACTGCGACCCAGCGCTCGCTGCCGTCCGGCGTCACGGCGCGGAACTCGATGTCGCAATCGGTCCCGAACTCGATCGAGGCTTCCACAGCCTCGCGCATGCGCTTCTGATCGTCGGGGTGCACGGCGTCCCGCAGTTCCGCATAGGTAAAACCAGTCTCGGGATCGCGCCCGAAGTTCGTGCGACAGGTTGCGGTCGAGGTGATCTCGCCGGTAGCCAGATCGAGTTCCCAGGCGCCTAACCGGCCTGCTTTGAGCGTGAACTGTAACCGCGCCTCGCCCTCGCGTAGCGCGTCAAGCCTTGCGCGTGCCTCGTATTGACGGCAGCGGCCGCGCAGCGCCGAGCGGGCCAGGCTGACAAGGGTGGTCGGGTGAAATGGGCGCTCGAGGAAGGTGACGTTCCCGAGCACCTCGAGGTAGCGCTTCGCGGCCGGGTTGCGCTCCAGGTCTCCGCCGCCTCTGGTCAGCAGCACGAAGGGCAGATCCGACCATTCCTCCTGATCGGCCAGCCAAGCAGCGAGCTGCCCTAGGTCGGCATTGGCGAGGGTCTCTTCGGTGACAACCACGAACGCCGCGCCAAGATCGAGTTCACGAATCAACTCTGGGAGCGATGGACAGGGCTCGGCGGCCAGACCAGCTTCTCCCAGGATCGTCGCGGCGATTGCAGCATCCCGCCCCCGAGGTGCGAGGATAAGCGCCCGTTCGGAGAGAGTGCTGCGCTTCACGTGTCCTCCGCCCGGAGCAGCGCAGGTCCGTCGCCGACCATGGTCGGAACGCCCCGCAGCACGCCCTGAAGGTTGGTCAGAGGCTCGCCGAGCGTGATGCCCCGGCCACCGATGCGGAACTCGCGGATGGTATCCTCATGAGCGCCCGTGCGCTTCTTAACGATCGAGATCGCCCGGCGCACGCGGCCGAGCATCTCGAAATAGCGCAGCAGCACCACCGTGTCGGCGAGGTAGGTGACATCAACGGGCGTCTTCATGTCCCCGACGAGGCCGTGCTGTGCGACCGTAAGAAACGTCGTGGCGCCCTGCCGGTTCAGGTACTGCAACAGCTCGTGGATGTGCAGGATGAGCTGGCTCTCACCGGGCATAGCAGCCTGGTAGCCGTTCAGGCTGTCGATCACGATGGTTTGCGCCTTGTAGACTTCCACGGAGCGCCGGACGCGCTCCGAGAACTCGCCCGGCGTCAGCTCGGCCGCATCGACCTGCTCGATGAGAAGCTGCTCGGCATCGACCATCGCTTGTAGGTCGACGCCAAGGCCCTTCGCCCGATCGAACAGCAGCCCGAGCTCCTCGTCGAAGACAAAGATGGCCGCGCGCTCGCCCCGCTTGACAGCGCTCTGGGCGAAGGTGAGCGTCAAAAGCGACTTGCCGGTGCCGGCCGGCCCCAGGATGAGGACGCTGGAGCCCCGCTCCAGGCCGCCGCCCAAGAGCGCGTCGAGCTCGGGCAAATCGCTTTTGACCACGTCGCGCACGAAGCCCTTCTTGTGCTCAGCCGAGACAAGGCGAGCGAAGGCGCGCACGCCGCCTGTCGCGATGGTGAAGTCGTGAAAGCCGCCCCGGAAGCGTCGGCCGCGATATTTCAGGACCCTCAGCCGCCGTCGCTCGGCGCCGTACTCGGGCGCCATCTCCTCCAGACGGATCACGCCGTGGGCGACGCTATGCACGGTCTTGTCGTTGAAGTCCGTGGTGAGGTCATCGAGAAGCAATACTGTCGTCCCCTGCCGGGCGAAGTAGTGCTTCAGGCTCAAGATCTGGCGCCGGTAGCGCAACGAGCTCTGGGCCAGGAGCCTGATCTCCGAAAGACTGTCGAGCACGATACGGTGCGGCTTCACCCTCTCGAACGCCTCGAAAATCCGCTTCGTGGTCTCTCCGAGCTCTAGATCGGACGAATACAAAAGGCTTTGCTGCTGGTCCTCATCGAGCAGGTTCAGCTCGAAAAGGTCGATGCCCGAGTCCCAGCCGTGCGAGGCGGCACCGGCCCGCAGTTCGTCCTCGTTCTCGGACAGTGTGATATATAGACAGCGTTCGCCGGCTTTGGCGCCGGCGAGCAGGAATTGCGTGGCGATGGTGGTCTTACCCGTGCCCGGAGCGCCTTCCAGCAGAAACACGCGCGCTCGCTCAAGTCCTCCGCCCAGCACATCGTCTAACCCGGCAATGCCCGTTTTCGCTTCACCCTTAAACTGGTCCGACACCCGTCCGTCCCTAACATTTTCGATCTACGTCACTAGCATATCACTAGGATGGCAACAGCCGGTGATCTCAGGCTGGCCTAAGCCGCCGACACCGTAGCGGCGGCGGGTTGTCCGGCTGCGTGGTCGCACCAATACCGTCAGAAGGCTGGCGGGAAAGTTACGTTTCCAGAGCAACTTAGCTCATGGCCTTCAAGCTTCAGCACTGAGCGCCTTGCGCTTCTCTTGAGCGCCTGAAACATAGGATCGTGTCGCTGACTCCGAGGCAAGTTCCCGTCAGAAACCTCGACCTCAGCCGTTGATATTCGCCGAGGAGTCGCTTT
>JAQSWN010000420.1 GCA_029266615.1 Polyangiaceae bacterium | reverse complement strand
GAGGCCGACGGAAAAGAGAATGCCCGCGCCGAGCGCAACGACCTTTTGTTTGGCACCGAAGCTCATGAGTAGACTCCCAGGTTACGAGCAACGAAAACGGTGACGGCGCCAGCGAGCATGAACGTCAGCGTGGCCGCGATGCTTCGCTTCGAGAGGCGGCTGATGCCACACACGCCGTGACCACTCGTGCAGCCGTTGCCAAGCCGCGTGCCGACGCCGACCAGCGCCCCCGCCAGGGCGACGAACGGCAAGGCCGGGACACCGCTCACGTCGAAGCGTTCCGGCGACACGACGGCAGCGCCGAGCCCGCCGAGCAAGAGGCCAGAGACGAACCACATTCGCCAGCCCCAATCGCCTCTGACGGGAGCGAGTAGCCCCCCGACGATGCCGCTGATGCCCGCGATGCGTCCGTTGAATGCCCAAAGGATGGATGCAGCCGCGCCGATGAGCGCGCCGCCACCGAGAGCAAAGAGGATTGATGAGTCCATGTAGGAGCCTCGAGCAATACGCGTGCCACGACGGCAAGGGTTGGCAAGAGGCCTCGAAACCCACGAAGCGTGAAACGCGAGCGTGGGTGACGTGTTGCATGTGTTGCAAAACGTTGCAGGCGTGAATCGCGGTGTGTCGCGCGACCTCTTGGCTGGCGAGAAATCTACGAAGAAACAGGCCGTACGACGGTTGGCACGGCCCTCGCAGTGGAGGTGGGCATGTTCCTCGCCATGTTTCTTTCGTGGGGTCCCGCGCTGCTCCTGGCAGTCCTGGTGGGTGTTTCGCTCGGGCTGCTCGGGGGCGGTGGATCCATCCTCACCGTGCCTCTGCTCGTGTACGGCTTCGGGCTGGACACGCACGACGCCATTGCGACGTCTCTCTTGGTCGTCGGCGTTACCAGCTTGGCTGCCTTGGTGCCGCACGCGCGGCGCGACAACGTCAGCTTTCGCTCTGGCTTGGTTTTCGGAGCCACCAGCATGCTCGGTGCCTTCGGCGCTGGCCGCATAGCGCACCTCATTCCTGCCTCGGTCCTGCTCGTTGGTTTCGGCGGCATGATGTTGCTGACCGCCGTGATGATGATGCGACCTCAGCGGTCGCTCACACCGAAGGCGTCCACCCAGGCGCGCATGTGGTGGCCAAAGGTGATGCTCGAAGGTCTGGTGGTGGGTGCGGTGACCGGTCTGGTGGGAGCCGGTGGAGGATTCCTGGTCGTCCCTGCGCTGGTTCTCTTGGGTGGGCTGCCCATGGATCGCGCGGTGGGGACCTCGCTCTTGGTCATCGCCATGAAGTCGTTCGCCGCCTTTCTCGGGCATTTTGGCAGCATTGCCCACTTCGATTTCAAGCTAGCGGGTCTCGTGACGCTGGCCGCCGTGCTCGGCAGCTTGCTGGGCGGACGTTGGGCGGCGCGTATTCCTCAGGAGCTGCTGAAGCGCGGCTTCGGCTGGTTCGTGGTGGCTATGGGGCTCTTCGTGCTCGGCCAAGAAGTGCCTCGACTCATCGGCCATCCGCTCGCGCTCGCCGGAGATTGGCCTTGGCTCGCGGCGCTGTTGGTGCCGGTCCTGGCGATTGCCGTGACGGATCTCGCGCGCCGTCATGCTCGGGAAAAGCGGCACGTCGCAGCGGACGCCAACTACGGCGCGGTCGAATCGCATTGATGTTCATAAAGCAGAAAGGGAAGTGACAATGATTTTCAGGCAACTCTTCGATCCAGATTCTTCCACGTACACCTACTTGCTCGGTGACGAGGACACTCGGGAAGCGGTGTTGATCGATCCCGTCCTCGAGCAGGTCGAGCGCGACGTGCAGTTACTCGACGATCTGGGCCTGCGCCTCGCCTATGCGCTCGACACTCACGTTCACGCAGACCACGTGACTGCGCTGGGTCGGCTGCGCGAGATGACCGGCTCTCGGACGGGTCTATCGACGCGGGCAGGGGTGGGGTGCTCGGACCTGAGTCTCGGGGACGGCGACGTGGTGCCGTTCGGTCGGTACCGCTTGGACGTGCGACAAACGCCGGGGCATACGGACGGATGCCTCACGTTCGTGCTGCACGAGCAAGGCATGGCATTCACCGGCGATGCGCTGCTGATCCGCGGCTCGGGCCGCACCGACTTTCAGCAGGGAAATGCGCACACTCTGTTTCGTTCGGTGCGCGAGAAAATCTTCACGCTCCCGGATGCTACCCTTCTGTACCCGGGCCATGACTACAAAGGTCGCACGGTGACCAGCGTGGGCGAAGAGAAGCGGCTCAATCCGCGTCTCGGCTTGGCCAAGAGCGAGGCTGAGTTCGTGGCAATCATGGACAACCTCCAGCTTGCCTATCCGAAGAAAATCGACGAGGCGCTGCCGCGCAATCTGGCATGCGGCGTTCCGCGCGGTGTCAGTGCGAGCCCGGATGTTCCCGCCGAGCGAGTCTGGGCCCCACTGTCGGCGAACGACAGTGGCGTGCCCGAGCTGAGGGCAGAGTGGGTGGCGACCCACGCGAACGAGGCGCGGCTGGTCGACGTCCGGGAGGACGTCGAGTTCAAGGGCGAGCTGGGACACATTGCTGCAGCAGAGCCGGTTCCACTGGCCACGCTGAAGGACGCGGCGCGGCGTTGGGACCCCACGGAGCCGGTCATCACCATTTGCCGATCGGGGCGAAGATCGGGTGAAGCCGCGCTAGAGCTCCTGTCTCAGGGGTTCACTCGCGTCGCGTCGATGCGAGGTGGCATGTTGGCCTGGCGCGAGCTGCGATTGCCCGTTGTTTGAGTTTGCCTGGGGGCGAGGCGTGTTTCAGCTATGCTGCTTGTCGTGAAACAGCGCGGCAAGCAGCAGGCTGGCCAAAGCTCGCAACCGGTCCTTTTTCACGGGCTCTGGACGCGAGATCCGGAGATGAAACGCGTGTTTCACGTCGTGGAACGCGCGGCGCCGCGCGAAGCCAGCGTGCTGGTGCGCGGAGAAACCGGGACCGGTAAGGAGCTTCTGGCGCGTGCCGTCCACGAGCTATCGCCGCGGCACGCGGGACCATTTGCCGCCATCAATTGCGCGGCCGTGCCGGCAGCTCTCTTGGAGAGCGAGCTCTTTGGTCACGTGCGCGGCGCGTTCACGGGTGCCGTGCGCGATCAGCCGGGGTTCTTCCGA
>JAQSWN010000419.1 GCA_029266615.1 Polyangiaceae bacterium | reverse complement strand
CGGCGGCGAGCAGGGTTCTGCGGCGGGGCCAGACCGCTCGTGACATCGCGTCAGGGTAACATGGGGGCTTGCCCGGAGAGCTCGCGCGCCCACAAAAACATTGGACTATCCGCGTGGTATGGCAGTCTGCCTGGCGGGCGCGACGTCGGTTACTATCCTTACGAGTCCCCCGTGTCTCAATCCGCCTCCGCACCCAAAGCGCCGCTTCGGCTGGTCAGCTCGCCCAGCCGGCAATCGGCGGACGCGTTGGACGACGAGGCGCTCATTCTCGCGGTGCAGCGCGGGGACCGGCAAGTTGCCTCCGCCCTTTACGATCGTCTGATTCGAGTCGTAGACCACACCGTGTACCGCGTGTTCGGACGCCGCGAGGTGGATCACGACGACCTCGTGCAGATGGTCTTCGAGCAGATCATCGTGACGCTTTCACGGCGTAGTTACGCGCGCGCGTGCAGCTTGCGCACGTGGGCGTCCAGCATCGCCAGCCACGTCGCCTTCAACGCCCTCCGTTCGCGCCGCCGCGAGCGCAAGGTCATGGATCGCGACGCGCAGAGCGACGGCGAAACCCACGCCGCCCGGGGTGACGCCGAGCGCGAGGCTGCGGTTCGCTCCGACTTGCTTTTGGTGCGCGCCACCCTCGTCGACATGAAGCCCGAGTACGCGGAGACCGTCTTCTTGCACGACGTGCTGGGGCACGAGCTCGCCGAGATTTCGCTGATGATGCGCGTGTCGGTGGCGGCCGCGCAGTCGCGCCTCGTGCGCGGTCGCAAGGAGCTACACAAGCGCCTCTCCGCCGTGATGGCGCGCGAAGGAGCGAGTCGATGACCCGCCCGACCTTGCCCAGCGAGCCGGGTGAGCTCTTGCGTCAATTGGCACAAGAGAACTTGCCGGCGCCGCCGGAGGACACATCCGCGGAGAGGCGGGAGCGTCTGGTGCGCGGCATGCGCGACGCGATCGACCGCACCACGGAGAAGACCGATAAAGTGCGGCGTTGGCGGCGGGTTGCGGCATTCGTGGCGGCCGCGGCTTGCGTCTGCGCGCTCGGCGGCATGCTCCTCCGAGACCGCGGCGTCGCGCCCGCGACCGTCGCGGGGCTGGACCGCGTGACTGGCACCGTAGTGCTCACCCAGGACGGCCGCGGCAACGTGGTCGGTGCGGGCGAGCGCGCTTTGCGCGATGGGGACGCGCTGCAAACCGCCGCTGGCGCCCGTGCCCATTTCAAGACCATCAAAGCCTCGGTGGACGTGAGCGAGTCGACCGAGCTGCGCGTGTCACGACCCAGCGGCGCGGAGGAGCGCATCAGCTTGCGACGCGGCCGGGTAGACGTCTCGGTGGAGAAAGCCGTCGAGGCTCAGCGAGCAGTCGTGGTCGAGACTCCGGATGCAGAGGTCGTCGTGCGCGGCACCGTCTTCGACGTTCGAGTCGAGCCGCGTGGGAGCGCCACCCAGACGCACGTTCACGTCACCCGCGGCAGCGTGTGGGTGTTGTCGCAAGGCGTGCAGGTCGCGCTCCTCAGCGCGGGTCAGAGCTGGAGGAGCACGGCGGGCGCCCCGGAGGATCCTGCGCCCGCGGTCCCCGTCGTCCCCGCCGCGTCGAGCCCGACCCCGTCGGGCCCAACCGCCTCCGCCGCGTCTGCCTCCGCCGCGGCTGCGCCCCTCGCGTCAGCGGCAGCACCGCCGACGCCGGCCCTCGACGTGAGCCCTCGCGCAGTGAGGGCCAAAGCGCCGCCTCGCAGGCCGGGCACATTGGCAGAAGAGAACCGGCTGTTCTCCGCCGGGGTGGAAGCACGCAACCGCGGTGACTCCGCCCGGGCCGCTGAGCTGTTCGCCGAGCTCCTTGCCACCTACCCTCAGAGCACCCTGCGCGAAGTCGCGCAGGTCGAGCGCTTTCGCGCACTGAAGAGCGGCGGCCAAGCTTCACGCGCCTCGACGGAAGCTCGCCGCTACCTCGCTGAGCACCCGAACGGTGCCGCTCGCACCGAAGCGCGCGACCTCGCCCTCGAAGCTCAGAAATAAGCGGCGCGAAGAGCTTCGCCCGGGGCGGGAATGGCAGTGCTGGCGCGCGCAGGGCCAAGGGCGCGCGACGAAGCACCGATGAGACGACGGAACGGTCATGCGACTGCGCCGAGCGAAGGATTGACCTTGGCTCGGCGCAGGGGCGCAGCATGCCGCTGCGGTCGCACAGGTGGCGGGTTAGCCGGCCGCGCAGCGCATCGCGCACTGCAAGTCGCCCGGAGCGCAACCGCACGGATTCTTCTTCGGCTTCGGCGCGGCGGTGGCGGGCTTGTCCTCCACGGCCGGCTTGGAGTCCGTTGCCGGCTTCTTCACGCCGGTGCCACCCGACGGCCGCTTCACGCCCGTGCCCGCGACGGGCTTGGTGCCGGGCTTCGGCGCTTCGTCCGTTTCGGCGGTGCCCGTCGAAGGAGGGGTGGCCGTCACTTCCGCGGTCGGCGTCGGCGTCGGCGTCGTCGGAGCGGCGGCGACGGGGGGCGGGGCGACCGGAGTCGGAGCCGGCGGTGGCGGGGCCGGCTTCAAGAGGAATGCGATGGCGACGGCCGCGAGGGCAGCGACCGCGATGCCGCCTCCGATGTAGAGCCCGTTCTTGCTCTTCGACGGAGCGCCGCCCAAGTCCATCGCCGGCGAGCCCATGCCGCCGTGCGTACCGAGAGGCGCGGCGATGCCCAGGGGGGACGCCGCAAGCGGCGAGATGAGCGGCGCCGCCGGGATGGCCGGAGCCGCGGTTTCCGACTTGGTTGCGGCCGCCGTTAGCGCCTTGAGGTCGATCAGGCCGGAGTCCTCACGGGTCGCGGCGCCGCTGGGGGCGGGAGCGATGGGACGCGAAGACGGACGGCTCGCCGCGGAGGTGAGGGCGCTCAGCGAGAAGAGCACCGACGACTCGTTGCGTGCTCCCGTCCCGATGCCCAAGGTGCCGCTGCCGCCGGAGCTGCCGGGGCGGCGCCGCCACCGAGCATGGCGACGACCTCTTCTACCTCCGAGAGCGGCCTCCAATCGGCGAAGCCTTCTGCCCAAAGGTAGGTGTCTTGCGTGATCTGACCGGCGTTGTACGCCTGGGAGATCTCCGCGACCGTCATGGTCCGCTGGTCGCCTTCACCGAAGTCGACCGTGAATTCGAGACCCTTGGCCTGGCTGTCGCCCGCGTCGTCGCTGGCTTCGGTCGTGGCCTCGCCGGCAGCGGTGTAGACGCTGGGCGGGTTTGCTTTCCCGTCAATCACGATCGTCGCGTTGCACTTGCGGCAACGGATCTTCGCCAGACGGTCGGAGACTTTTTCGTCAGCAATCGAGTACTTGGCAGCGCACGCAGGACAAGAAATCTTCACTAGCGGCCTCGCGTCTGGGGCATTCGAATAGAAAGGTACGTTCCTACTCGATGTTCGGTCTGATTCTGGATGCGGGGTCAGTGGCGATGAGCCAGGCACCGCCGGGTCGAAACGGGGCCCCTTTTTACCATCCCTGTCAGGATTCGCTAGCGCCGTGTTCACTCTCATAAGAAACGTCGGACCCGCCCCTCGACCAAACCTTGGGAGAGACGGTGGGGGGAGGCTGGCGCCCCCAGCCTCAGAGGGCGGTACGCGCCGCCCCTGAGGCCCCCCTTGCGGCTTGTTCGTCGCTCTCAGCTCCCCATGGCGAACAGGGCGAGGTCGATGGCGTCCAGGCGCTCGGCCAGGTCCGCATTGTCGCCGTCCTCGCGGAGGGCCATCTGAAGCTCGCGTTTAGCACCGGTCAGGTCGCCGGCCGTGATGCGCTCCTCGGCTTTTCTGGCGTAGCGGCGGGCCCCGGGAGAGCGACAGAGCTCGTCGAGCGAACGGATGTCGGAGCTCCGGGTTAGGGGCGGCGGCGCGATGGGGGTGTCTAGCCGGAGTAGGCCCTTAGCCAGCGCGAGGTCGTAATCGGAGCGCGAATCCGGACGAGACAGGGGGTGAAAGGAGGCCGCGAACTCGTGGAACGCCACGCGGATGGCGCCGCCATCGGCGATTTCGAGCAGGCCGAGGATCTCGTAATAGGATGACTCGTCGATGATCGCGTCCCACTCGAAGACGCGCGCGATATCCTCGAGATCCACGCCTAGACTCCGCGCCCCGCCTGCCGCGCCGCCATGCGCGCTATCTCCTGCGCGTCGGGCAGACCGACGAGGTGCACGTGGGTCGAAGTCTCGCGGCCGGTGCCCACGTCCTTCGCGCTCACCACGAGCATGCCGCTGGAGTCGAGCGCGAACGACACTGCGATCCGCACGTCGCCGCGACGCGCGGGGCGGAGACCCGAGAGCTCCACCTCGCCGAGCAGGGTGTTCTCGCCGAAGCGGCTCGATTCACCTTGGCTGACTCGGACTCGAACGGACGTTTGATTATCGGCGGCGGTGACGAACTCACGCGTTCGCGAGCAGGGGACGGTGGTGTTGCGCGGAATGAGCGAGTCGCAAAATCCCTCGACCGTTTCGACGGCCAGGGTAAGCGGTGTCACGTCCACCAAGAGCGGCGGCGGCGGCATAGGCGCTGGTGGCGCCGTGGGCAGCTTCTGCGTCGTGAGGCCGATAGCCTGCAACGGCGCCGTCACGGTGCCGATCGGAGCTCCGCCGCCTCCTCCACCGGGCGACGGCAAATTGAGCTCCAGATTGCCGAAGCCGTGACCTTGCGCGGTAGCCTGCAATACCGGCGGCGGTGGCGGAGCGAACGGCACCGGCGGTACCGGCACCTCGAGCCGTCGCGCGGCTTGGTCCCGCGCGGCTTGGTCTCGCGCGGCTTGGTCTCGCGCGGCTTGGTCCCGCGCGGCTTGGTCCCGCGCGGCTTGGTCTCGCGCGGCTTGGTCCCGCGCGGCTTGGTCCCGCGCGGCTTGGTCTCGCGCGGCTTGGTCTCGCGCGGCTCGCTCTTCGTCCTCGCGTTGTCGCAGCATGGCGAGCCCCTCTTC
>JAQSWN010000418.1 GCA_029266615.1 Polyangiaceae bacterium | reverse complement strand
GGCGCGCTCTACCTGCTGCGGCTCACCTACAAAAGTCGCCCCATCGAGCGGCACCTCCCGTTGGCGCGGGAACGCCAGACACGCGCGGAAGCGGACCTGGTGCAGGTGTTCGTGGAGGCCGCGGCCGCGCGCCCCATCCATTCTGAAGATCTGGCGCTCGCGCGGCGCGTGCTCACGCACGAAGCCGGAGAGCGCGTGCTCGCCATGCTCCTCCGCGATCACCTCGGGGCGCGTCCGGATGCGTTGGACGAAGCAACGGCTGCGCGCCGAGCCAAAGCGCCGACGCCCGTGGCGGCGCCTGTCGCCGAAGCGCCTGCGCGCCCCGAACGTCGCGAAGAGCGTCCCCGCATCGACCGACCGCGCGAAGACCGACCGCGCGAAGAGCGTCCCCGCATCGACCGACCGCGCGAAGACTGACCGCCTGAAGACCGTCCCCGCGTCGATCGTCCCCGTGACGACCGTCCCCGTGACGACCGCCCCCGTGACGACCGTCCCCGTGACGACCGCCCCCGTGACGACCGTCCCCGTGACGACCGTCCCCGTGACGACCGCCCCCGTGACGACCGCCCCCGTGACGACCGCCCCCGCGAAGAGCGTCCCCGCGAAGAGCGTCCCCGCATCGACCGACCCCGCGACGGGCGACCGCCTGAAGACCGTCCCCGCGACGAGCGACCGCCTGAAGACCGTCCCCGTGATGATCGACCGCGTGAGCGCGAGCGTCGTCCGCAGCGGTTGCGGGAAGAGCGCCCGTCGGAGCGCCGTATCGACGAGCACCGCACGCTCGAAAGCGCGCGGCTGGATCTGCCGGCTGCGATTCGAAAGGAACCGCCGCCGCCCGAGGTCGTGGAGCCTTCGTCCCCTGCGCCGGAGCCTGCAGCTGCGGAGGTGGCGGATGCCAACGACCCCATTCGCGAAATCTTCGTGAACGTCGGCCGGCGCGATGGCGCCAAGCCAAGCGATTTTCAGTCGCTGCTTGCCGAGCATGGGATCACCGGTGAGCCCGATTACATTCGAGTCCGACACAGTCACGCGTTCGTCGGTGTGCGTGGCGACATGATCGAGCGCGCGGTTGCAGCGCTGAACGGCGCGCAGATTGCCGGGCAGACGGTCAGCGCGGAGCTCGCGCGCCGCCGCTGAGTATTTTTGGCCCGGGTGGGGGTTCCCGACTGGGCGACGCGGAACTATTAGACGGCCAGCATGTTGAAGCGGTCCGTCGGTCTCGCCCTGTTTCTAGCCAGCAACGCGGTGCTCGCACAGAACGCGCCCGCGCCGCGACCCGTCGCCCCAGCACCGGCGGCCGCGCCCGCCTCTGCGCCGCCGACCGACGCGGCCGCACCGGCCGAGCCCGTACTACCGCAGGTGACTGACGACATGCTGGCGCCGGTGCCGCCAGCCACCAACGTACTTCAAGATTGGCGAGACGCCGTGCGTTTGCTGCGCCAAAACTCGACGCAGCTCAAGAGCCTGCGCGCGCAGGAAGACGTGCAGCGGGCGATTGCTCGTCAAGCGCTCGCGCCGGCGTTGCCCAACCTCGCGGCTCAGGGGAGCGTGACCCGTCACCTATTGCGCGGCGAACGCGAGTTTCCCATCTACCTGCCCGGGTCTCCCGCGGCTCCCATGCCAATGGTGACGACTGGCACCGGCACGGTTCCGGATCCGGCGACGTTCTGGCAAGCCGGTCTCAACCTGCGCATCCCGCTGCTCGCGCTTTCCACTTGGTACAACCGCGGCACCGCCCTACAGCAAATCGAGGTCACGCAGCTCAATACGAAGGCCGCGGAGCGCGTCAACGCCGCGCTCGTGGCGGACTCAATCGTCGGTGACCGCGGAACGGCTCGCGGAAGTGAGCCGCATCTCGCTGGAAAGCGCGCTCTCCACGTTGGATTTGTCCAAGCGTCGTGCCGCGCTCGGTGCGGCCAGCACGATCGACGTCCTGCGCATCGAGCAAGAAGTTTCGCTTTCGCGTTCGCAGGTAGTCTCCGCGAACGACGGCGTGCTGCGCGCGCGAGAGAACCTCGGTGCAACCCTCGGCTCTCCGGAGCCGTGGGGCGTCATGCCCAACATTCGCGTGGATGCACTGGCGGACGACGCGAAGAGCACCTGCCGCCCGACGGACGTCATGAGCCGCGCGGACATTCGCGCCGCCGAGGCTTCGGTCGGTGTTTCGAAGCGCAACGAAGCCGGCGTGTCGCGTACTTACTGGCCAACCATCGACGCGGTGTCGAGCCTCACCTACTGGTCGCCGGTCTCGGCCATCAACGCCGAGCATGTCACGTGGTCGGTGGGTGGCGTCTTGAACTGGACTTTGTACGACGGCGGTCTCCGCTACGCGACGCGCGAGCAACGCTCGGCTGAGTCTCGCGTCTTCAGCGAGCAGCTGAACGAGGCCAAGCGCCGCGCGCGCTTCGAGGTGACGCAAGCCTTTCGCTCCGTACGCTCTTCGGAGGCCACGCTCGCCGTAGCCGCGAAGACCCGGGAGCTAGCCGCCGAAACCGCGCGCCTGACGAAGGTCTCCTACGTCAACGGCAGCGCTACGAGCTTCGACTTGGTGGATACGGCGCGCCGGTTGCGCGAGGCCGAGCTCGACTACACCATCAAGGAGTTCAACGTGCTCCGCGCCAAGATCGCGGCCCTGCTGGCGCTCTCCACCTGCGACGTCTGAGCGAGCGTGCCGCAAATCCCGCGGTAATCGCGAAAATTGCGGTTCGAAAGGGAACAAAAGTTTCATGCGCCGCGCTATGGTCGGCGCATGCGTCCCCGTGGGCTCATCACCGGCGTCTGGGCCCTCACCGCCCTCACCTTCTTCGCCCTCATTTTGTTCGTGTTTCTGAAGGTGCCGGAAGCACAGCCTCAAGCCGGTGGCCTCGCGCAGAAGATCTTCTACTTCCACGTGCCGGCCGCTTACGCCCTCTACCTGTGTGGTGGCGTGTGCTTCCTGGGCAGCGCTGTTTACTTGTACAGCCCGACGGACAGGTCGGACGCTTGGGCCAAAGCCGGCGCCGAGTGCGCCGCCGTCTTCGGCGCGATGGTGATGGTGAGCGGTCCCCTTTGGGCCAAAAAGGCGTGGGGCGTGTATTGGACGTGGGATCCGCGGCTGACGTCGCTCTTGCTCAGCATTCTCATCTACGTCGCGCTGGTCGTTCTGCGCACGTTCTCTGGTACTGGGGACGCGGAGCGCAAGTTCGCGGCCGCGTTCGGCATCCTCGGAACCGCAGTGCTCCCGATCGTGCACTACTCGGTACAGCTGTGGGGCGGCAACCACCCCAAGGTTCTCAAGGCGAACGGCGGCGGCGGCCTGCAAGACCCTGCCATGGTGCAAGCGCTCCTCGCCGGTTTTTTCGCGATGACCCTGCTGGCAGCGCTGCTCCTCACACTGCGCGCGCAGCTCGCCCTTTCTCAAGCTCGCTTGCTCCGCGCAGAGGAGCTCGCTCCCGACACGAACGGTTAGGTCATGAAGCAAGACAAGCCCGCTGCCACGACAGGCACCGCCGAAGATCGCTCCCAGGAATTCAAGGCCGTCACGGGCGGAGCCACGGAGACGAGCAGCGCGGAGGCCCTCCTCATCACCGCCTACGTGCTGATGTGGGCAATTCTGATGGGGTTCTTGTTCGTGACGTTCCGCCGCCAGGCCGCCGTCGACAAGCGGCTCGGAGATCTCGAGCGGGCGCTACCCAAACGCCCCGACGCATGACAATCGAGCACGTGATCTTCATTCCGGGGGTGCTCCTGGTTGGGGTCACCATCGGCTTCGTGCTCGGCGCCCGCGCGGTAAGAAACGAATTTGCGCGTATGAAGGAACGAGCGAAGAAGTAGCGCGACCGCGCACTCGATGCGCTAGGCTCCCGAGGTCTAGCTGGCGTGTGCCAGCCCTCTCGGGAGAAACAGCATGCTGAGCTTCGAGCTGTCGGATGAGCAGAAGGCCCTCGTGGAGACCGCGCGCCGTTTCGCGCGCGAGCGGATCGCGCCCATCGCGTCGGAGTGCGACCGCGACAGCCGCTTTCCGCGAGAAATTTTCACCGAAGCCCACGCGCTCGGGCTGGTGAACGCTACCGTACCGCCGGAGTACGGCGGGGCCGGGTTTCCGGAGCTGGACAACGCGCTGATGGCTGAGCAGCTGGCTTGGGCTTGCACCGGCATTCAAACCAGCTTGCTCGCGAACACGCTCGCGCTGACACCAATCTTGCTCGCCGGAAACGAGGAGCAGAAGAAGAAGTACCTCGGCATGCTGACGTCCGAGCCGCTCTTCTGTAGCTACTGCACGACCGAGCCGACGGGCGGGAGCGACGTCGCCGGGCTCCGGACGACGTTCAAAGCCGTCGGCGACGACTACGTGCTGAACGGCGAGAAGAGCTGGATCACCAACGCCAGCTTGGCCTCGTTTTACGTCGTCTTCGCCACCAGCGATCCGGCCAAGCGACACAAGGGCATCGCCGCGTTCATCGTGGATCGCGACACGCCGGGCGTGAAAGTCGGCAAACACGAGGACAAGATGGGCCAGCGCGCGAGCGACACCGCCGCGGTTCATTTCGAGGACGTGAAGGTGCCCAAGGCCAACCTGCTCGCTCCCGAGGGCGCCGGCTTCAAGGTCGCGATGGAGACTTTCAACCAGACGCGGCCGGACATCGGCGCCATGGCCACCGGTTTGATGCAGCGCTGTCTGGACGAGTCCGTCGCCTACGCGAAAGATCGCAAGGCCTTCGGGGTACCGATCTCGGAGCACCAACTGGTGCAGGCAATGCTAGCGGAGATGGCCATCAGCACGGAGGCGACTCGGCTGCTGTACCAGAAAGCCGCGTGGAACCTGGGCAACGGCGTGCGGGACCCTATCGTCTCCAGCTTTGCCAAGGCGTACGGCGCAGACCGCGCGATGCAAACGGCGATTGATGCCGTGCAGGTTTTCGGTGGCAACGGCTACGTCAAAGACTACCCGGTCGAGAAGCTGAT
>JAQSWN010000222.1 GCA_029266615.1 Polyangiaceae bacterium | reverse complement strand
TGAAAGCTCGCAGCGCACGAGTCTCAGGTCGCGCTCCGACGCGAACAACCAGCGCTGCTCGTGAAAGAACTTCCGTTCGGGGCCGGTACCTTTTTGAACCGAAGTGACGAGCCCCTTGGGCAACTGCGCGAGCTCGCCGACCAGCCGCTCCACGAAGCGCTCGTTGGCCGCGACGTCCGGCGACTCCAGCACGACGACGAGGGTGGAGGCTCCCGCAACCTTACGCTCGAGGGCCGCGCGGAAGCGCTGCGCCGTTCCGCTGTCGCTCGGGAGCAGACTGACGAAGTCGCCCTTCACTTCTAGCTGACTGGTGAGCGCGCCGCACGCGACGAGAATGAGCAGCGAAAGCGCCAGCACCCGCCACGGACGACGCGCGGCCCAGCTCGTGTAACGAACGAGCCACCTATCCAGCAGCGGTTCGCGCCGTTTCTTCTGTTCCGTCGCCATGGCGTGCCTTTCGAGTGACTCACGTCACTCTCGCGTGTGATTGGGCGGCACACCGTGAAAACCCGCCGTTGTGGCCGCGCCACACCGAGCGCGCGCCTTGCCTCGCACGAGCCGCCCGTACAAGGCAAAGAGCTGCTCGAAGTGGCCTTCGGATGAAGGGAACGTGGCGGCCGCTCGAATTGCAGCGTGCTCCAAACGCTCTCGTGAGCGCTCGAGTAGCCTTTGCACGGCCCGCGCCACCCCCGCGGCGCCGTCACTCGGCCCGTACGTCTCCGAGTAGTCGGGGTGCGCGAACGCACCGGCGCCCCCCGCACGCGGGACCACGACCGGCGTGCCGCTCGCCAGTGCCTCGGCGATGACGAAGCCGTACGTCTCCGCGACGGAGCCGTGGAGCAGCAGGTCCGCGGTCGCCAAGATCCCGGCAAACTCAGCGCGATTCCTAGTGAACGGCAAGAACGTGACGTGGCCCAAACCACGCGCGCGCTCTTCGAGTCGCTGCCGTTCCGGCCCGTCCCCGAGCACGACCAACGCCACCGGTCGTTCACGTTGCACGAGGTGGAGCGCGTCCACCAGCAGCGCTTGACGCTTGTCCGCCGCTAGCCGTCCCGCGACCAGCACGAGGGCCGCACGCGTCTCCGCCGCGAGGGGGCCGAGCAAGCGTGTGCGTATCGCTTCATTGCGACAGTGTGAACCCAAGTCACTCCGGGTGATGCCGAATGGCACGGTCGTGACGCGCTCACAGCCGAGCTCGCTCAACTCCGTTTCGAGCCAGTCACCGGCGACGACGGTCGCGTCGCAGAAGCGCGAGATGCTCCGGTGCCAAGACCAGGCGGCATACTCGATGCACTCCGACACCACGCTTGGCAGCGCGCGCTCCAAAGTGGGACGCAGGTAACAACCAATGGGGTCGGAATGATGAACGTAAACACGCACGAAATCGTCACTCAACGCCCGCGCGGCCAACGCCGGCGCGAACGGGCTGGAGATCTGCACGACGTCCGGCCGCGCTTCGCGGACCAGGCGTCGCATCAGGTCCAGCCGCCACGGCACGCGGTACGTTGGGTCGTACGGCATGCGCGGGGCCGGATAGCGAATCAACTGCATTCCGCATTCTCTGGTCGTGCCGTGCGCCGCGCCGGGCGCCACGACCGTGAGCTCGTGCCCGGCCGCGTGCGCGGCGTGTCCCATTCGCTCCAGGTACGAACGAACTCCGCCCCCGCGGTCGGAAAAGAACTCGCAAAGGTCCAAAATGCGCAGTGAAGAAGCCCGTTTCATCAATCACCTCGAACTTGCCGAGCTCGCCGCGGTGCCGGCTTGGCCGGCGCGCATCGGCATATTGAACGACTACGTCCGCGTGCCGCACGCGAACGGGTCGTCCTTCGCCTCGCAATTCTTGTACCGCGAGTTCAAGAAACGGGGTCACCGCGTCACCGTGATTGGTCCGGACGATCCGGACACCTTGCCCTGCGACTTGCCGGAGCGCGCGGTCTCGTTCGTGAGCTTGCCGCTGCGCAATCACCCCGGCGTGCACTTGGCGTTGCCTTCTCAGCGTCGCTTGCGCCGGCTGGAGCGCGAGAACCTGGACGTGGTGCTGGCCCAGACCGGCTCCGCGATGCTGGAGGCAGGCGTGTGGCTACGCGCGCGGCGCGGCGTTCCGCTCGTGTGCGTGAACACCATCCACTTGCCCAGCGTCTACAACGTGATCCTTCCCGAGTCCCTGTACCGCACACGCGCGGACGCGGCGCTGCGCGAGCACGTCGTGCCTTGGCTGGAGCAGCAGATGGTGAGCGCGTACAACCAGGGGGACGGGTTGGTAGTGCTCGCGAGCGGCCTCAAGCGCTATTGGGAGCAGCGCGGCGTCACGGTGCCGATTCACGTCGTGCCGCGCGCGGTGGACGCGACCGTTTTCGACGCGGAGCCGGGGGCGGATCCCTTCCCCGCGGCGGCCCGGCGAGGTACCCGCCTGCTGATGGTGTGCCGACAAACTCGCGAAAAAGGCGTCGCGCACCTGTTGGAGATTTTCGCCAAGTTCGTCGCTCCCGTCGTAGCGGATGCCACTCTCACGCTCGTCGGAGACGGTCCCGATCGCGACACCTTCGCCGAGCTGGCCAAGCGTCTCGGAATCGAGCAACGGGTCTTCTTCGCCGGTGAACAGGCGCTCGGACGAATTCCGATGTTCCTCAAGCACGCCGACGTGTTCGTCTACACCTCGCTGAGCGAGACGTACGGTCAGGTGGTGAGCGAAGCGCAGTGGTGCCGCCTACCCGTGGTCGCTCTGGCGGACGGCATGGGGGTTTCCCAGCAGGTGGAGGACGAGAGAACGGGGCTCTTGATCGACCCCACGGGCGACCCGGAACAAGTCAAATGGCGGTTCGCGAAGGGGGTCCTGCGCCTCTTGCACGAGCCCCGCGAGCGTGAGCGCATCGCCGCGGCGGCTTGGGCAGACGTTCGAAGTCGTGCGCGCGTCGAGGTGAGCGTCGAGCGCTACTATCGAGCGTTCGCGGCCGCCCGCGAGCACTACCAACAGAGTCTGGAGCGCGCCGAGCTCCCCAGCGAGATTCGGTCGC
Organism: Polyangiaceae bacterium; assembly: GCA_029266615.1. GTDB lineage: Bacteria > Myxococcota_A > Polyangia > Polyangiales > Polyangiaceae > PMG-095. The sequence goes on along the minus strand of JAQSWN010000222.1, from coordinate 8,106 downwards.
TCGCGCGCTGGACCGGGCTCCATCTCACGCTCGCCGGAATGGGCTTGCTGCGGGCGCCCGGCACCATCAATCGCAATCACGCGCGTCAGCCGAGCTGGGACTCGAGCCGCCTGAAAGCTATTTCGTTCGATGATGGCCCTGACGCCCGGCCAGGAGCATGAGCGAAGGGTCGAGCACCAGGCTACCGCCGCGCTCGGCAAGCGCGCGGTGGTAGCCAACGTGCTCGCAGTCATCGGCGGCCACGTCGTAGCGCAGCCCGCGAATGCTCGCGCCTCGGTACAACGCGAGGCCGGCGAACGCGCTCTTCACGTGGAGGGGTTCGTCCCCGCGGCGCAGCCCTGCGAGCCGACAGCGAATCGCCGCGTCGCGCTGGCGGCGCTCCCAAGAATGCTCCCGAAATGCGATGGGGTCGTAATAGCCGTAGCCGAGGAACGGCATGAGGAGCGGCAGGCCGACCCAGTTGTTCACGCCCAGCGCGGCTGCGCCGTCAGGTCCTCGCGGGTCCCCCAAGAGCGAGAGGGCGTGCCTCACGCCGTCCCCGCTGACGGGGCCTTCCAGGTCGCCGTCGAGCACCGCCACGAAGTCGGTCGGCGGGAGCGCGTCCGCGGCTTCGCAAAGGGCGTTGCGTAGCCGTGCCATCCGCGCAAAGCCCCGCAATTTGGGCAGCTGGGGCGGTGGCGGCACGCTTTTCACCACGCCGGGACGCGCATACGCCCAATCGGCGATGACGCGCTCGGTACCGTCCTCCGAATCTTCGCCGAGCACGAGCACCCGGCCGCCCCGAAACTGGGAAAGCAGCGCTTCGCAGCGGGCCCGCAGGTACAGCGCGAGGTCGACGCGATCGTGGATCATCGTCAAGATCGTGAGCGTCGATTTGGCCGCCAGCTCGCGGCCGCGCGCGACGTTCTGCCAGTAGCGCGGCTCGCGCGTCAGGCGAGGTGGGAACGCGAGCTCGGGAAAGCCGAGCTTGTAGCGCTCCGGGCGCAGGGCTTCGTCCACGGTTTGCTCGCCCCGCAGTACCGAGCGCGTGCTGCGCGAGGCTCCGGCCAGCCGTTGTATGCCGCGATTGAGACCCGCCTCCGGGATCCACGTGTGAGCCCAATGGTGCACGCCGAAGCTGGATCGAGGGTAGATCGACAGTTCGCGCATGCGCTGGTAGTGCTTGCGGGCGCGCGCTCCGATGGGCAAGCTCTGGGCGTCCAAATCCGGCAGCGGGAAGAAGGCGTCCGGCTCGGACATCGTTACCTGAAGCTCGGCGCCGTAGCGCTCGTGAACGGCGTCGAGCGCTATGGGTCCGGTGACGCCCACGGGCTCGCCCCCGCTCGCGGCTCGGCGCGTGATTTCCTCGAGCATTCTGCGCCAAAACGGGTGCCCGGGAGCCGACGCCATGACCGCGTTACAAGCGAGCTTTGCTTTACCGCGCCGCTTTTGGGCGTGGGCCACGGGCTCGGAGCCCAGCACGCAGTCGCCGTGCGCGGAAAGAAAGTCGTCGAGCGGGCGCAACGGCTCTACGTCCAGGTCGACGTACACCCCGCCGAAGCGCCATAAGTACAAACAGCGCGCTATGTCCGCGCGGTAGATGCCTCGCGAAAACGAGCGATAGAGCGCGTGGTAGTCGGGAAACTCATGTTGGACGAACGCGTCGTTATCCTCGTCCGTCCACAACCGGTACTCGTACTCCGGATGCAACGCTCGCCAGCGCGCGGCAAAGCCCGCGAGCTGACGCGGCACGTCGTGCGACTTCCAAGTCTGATGAATGATGCGCGGAATGGCCACCGGTCGCTCCGTAGCAGGCGGCATGCCAGCCAGCGCTCAAACCTCCAACGGCCCCCACGCACTCACCGGACCTTCCTTCACGCGCGCCGACGCCATGCTCGCGCGCGGAGTCGCCAAACCATGCCCACGGCCTCCAAAAAGATTCGACCGTCCATCTTGGAGCTGCCGGCGCGCCGGTCGACGAAGGTGATCGGCACCTCCACCACCATGAGTCCTGCGAGTAGGGCGCGGTAGGTTAGCTCGATCTGAAAGGCGTAGCCGTTGGAGCGGACGGAAGCGAGGTCCAATCTCTCGAGGGCGCGGCGAGAAAATGCCTTGTACCCGCTGGTGAGGTCGCGCACGCCGATTCCGAGCACCGTGCGCGCGTAGGCAGAGCCGCCTTTCGACAGCAGTAGACGCCCCGGCCCCCAACCGGACACCACGCCGCCAGCCACGCTGCGCGAGCCGAGCACGACGTCCGCCCCCGCTTCGAGCGCAGCGAACAGGCGCGGCAACTGAGTCGGGTCGTGAGAAAAGTCCGCGTCCATCTCGAACAGGCGCTGGTAGCCGCGGGAGAGGCCCCACCCGAAACCCTCTACATAGGCCGTGCCGAGCCCAAGCTTGCCGGCGCGGTGCAACACGTTGACCCGCTCGTCCCGACGCGCGAGCTCTTCGGCAATGCGGCCCGTGCCATCCGGTGATGCGTCGTCCACCACCAGTACGTGCGCTTCTGGCGCCACGCTCAGCACGGCCTCGACGAGCGCGCGCAGGTTGGTGCCCTCGTTGTAGGTCGGCACGACGATGAGCGCTCCCTCTCCGAGGCGTAGCGAAGGCGCGGCTAAAACCTGCTCTGACTGCGGCGCGTCCTCCGGACCCACCGACTGAGACTGCGCCATCAAGACTTTCTCCCATAGGCGGCGAGGACCCAGGAGAACGCGACGCGCTCCACGCTCAACGTTTTGACGCCGGCTTCGCGCAAGGTGGCGATGAGCCGCGACGTGTCGAGCTTGGTAGGGTGCAGGCCCTTACGTGAAAACCGCTGAAGCCGCGCCACCGCTTCTAGCGCCGTGCTCTCGAGCACGCGCAGCGAGCGTGAACCGTAGTTCGGCGTCGTCAGGAAGAGCACGCCGTTCGGCTTTAGCACACGGAGCGCTTCCCTGACCCAGGGAACCGGGTCGACGACGTGCTCGATGACGTCCATCGAAACCACTGCGTCGAAGCTGTCGTCTGCGTACGGCAGGGGTTGCCCGGGCACGATCACGTCCGCACCCGCGAGACGCTCCCCGTATTGGCGGACCGCTAGCTCGACCGCGCGCGGCTCGATGTCACAGACCGTGAAGCGGCGCCCACACCGCTCGAGCCGCGAGAGCTCGAAGAACGGTCCCGAGCCCAGGTTCAGCACGTTCGGACCCGGGCAAAGGGCAATGACGCGCTGCAAGGCTTGCACGATCGGGCCGTGGTAAAGCCGCCAGGGAAAGCGCAGCTTTAGCCGATGATTGGCGAAGTAGTCCTGCGACTCCATCGCTTAGGGCTCCGGTCGTCGGCCGATGACCAAGAACTCTGCCGTCGGCGTCGGATCGCTACGCTCCAGCAAGGACTTCGTCAAAGCGTACATGGGCAAGCTGAAGGCGCGGCGAGCGGAAGGAAAGTTGGTCCAACGGGTGGTGAGAGTCTTGTTCAACTTGCCGGCGAGCGACGGGAGGAGCAGCGCCTCGAAGGCCACGGTCGTCGCCGTCGACAAGACGGGCTCGACCGCCTCTACCGTGAAGCCGGCCTCGGCAACGACGTTTTGCCAACCGTTCGCGTCATACAAGTGCTCGTGTTTGAAGAAAGTGTCGATGCCCTGCTGCAGCGTGTCCGCGAGGCCAGTTGCGCCGAGCGCGACCAAGACGCGGTAGCTGAGGAGGGCTTTGGCCCAATCCCGGTTCGGCACGAACATGAACACCCTTCCGCCCGGCTTCAGCGCGCTCCAAATGTTGCGCATGGCCAAGTCGATACGGGGCACGTGCTCGAGCGAGCAATTCGCGATGCACGCGGAGAAGAACGCCTCCGGCAGCTTGGCGCGCGTCACGTCGCCCAGCACCACCTGGGTGTACGCCTGACTCGCGGCCGCCCAGCGCCCTTCTTTGGCGTCGATGTCGATCCCCCACACCTCCGCGTTTTCGAAGGCAATTCGGGCAAATAATCCGTCCCCGCAGCCCACGTCCAGAATCGGCTCGGGGCAGACGTGACGCCGGAGCGCCGTCAGACGCGCGCACTCTTTCACGCACAAGGCCGCCGGGGTGTACGGAAAGTAGCGCTGGAAATCCTTGAGGCTGATCTCGGACTGTCGCTTCATGAGCTTTCGCCGCTCGTTGCGGGGGTGCTCCGAAGTAACGCTCTGCCCAACGACGTTCAAGCATGGATCGCCCTTCGCGCGTTCTGCAATCGAATCTCTACGAGAGCGATTCACGTTCGGCACCGAGCTGTCACTCGGCGTGCGGCATCGTTGGCTTCGTGTTCGGCAAGGCGCGCGACGCCGCCCGTTGCAGCGAGCTCGCGCTAGCTCTACTGCTCTTCGTCGTGCTGCTCACCGCGCCAGATCTGCCGCTGGTGGACCTCCCGCAACACGCTCTGCAGCTCGCCAATTGGCTGCGCATCGACGCGGGCGACCCGCGAGCCCGTGCGGAGCTGATGCTGAACTTCCGCACGCCGTACCTGCTCGCGTACCCGGTGCTGCGAGTGCTGTGCGAGCTCACGTCCGTGCTGACGGCGCTCAAGCTCGTTTTCTGGGCGTCGATCGTGCTGCAAGCGGTGACGTTGCGCCGGTTGTGCGAGAGGCTCGGGCACGACCCCCGGCTCGGAAATTTTGGCTTCCCGCTGGGCGTGGGCTACGCGTTCTGCTTTGGCTTCGTCGCGTTCTGCGCAGCGCTACCGCTCGTGTACCTTGCCTTCGAGCTGGCGTTCACGCACCGCGAAGCGCCGAGCAGGCGTAGCGGCGCGTGGCTCGCGCTGGTGCTCGCGCTCCTCCTGATAGCGCACGGAGTCGCGCTCGGCTTTTGGGTGCTCGTTTGCGCGCCGGTGCTCGCCACGGGCGGCGGCAAGCTTTGGCAACGCGTTTGGCCGATCGCGGCTCCGCCTCTCCTCGCCGCGGTCTGGCTCATGCCTGGTCGCAGCTCCACACGCCTGGGCGGCGATCTGTGGGAACCAAGCCTGGTGCGGTTCGTCGAGCTCCCGGCCCAGCTCGTCGGCATCGGCGCCGTGGACGCGTCGTCCACCGTGGTCGGCTCACTCTTGCTCGCCTGCGTCGCGGCGCACCTGGGAGCACCTCGTCGCTGGGTCCTGGTGCTCCCGGTGCTCACGTGCCTGATCGGATACGCCGCGTTCCCGGTCTTGTTTCGCGGCGCGGGGCCCCTTCATCCTCGGTTTTCGTCGTTCCTCGTGCCCGCGCTGCTGATGGCGTGCGCACCGCGTCGCGTCCGGGAACCGAAGCTGCGCCTGCTGCTCGGTGCCGCGCCGCCGCTGCTCGCGTTCGCGGTCCTCGTCGTGTTTTGGTCCCGTTTGCCGGCGTTCCAAGAGGAGACGCGAGGCTTCCACGAAATTGCGGCCGAGCTACCGCCTGGCGTCTCGCTGCGCCCCATCGTCTTCGATCGTGCAAGCCTTGCCTTTCCCGGCACGCCCGCTCATCTGCACGTACCGGCGTACTACTCGCTCGAGAAGGGCGGAGACCCCGGTTACTCGTTCGCGATGTACGTGATCTCGGTCGTGCGCTTCCGCCCGGGGGTGCGCGTCAAGATGGGGGGCGGAGCCGAGTGGGCGCCGGAGTGGTTCGACGCCGAACGAGAAGCCGCGGACTACGACTACTTTTTGGTGAAGAGCGCGACGGATCGCTCGGCTCAGCTATTTCCAGGACCGCGTCCGACCGCCACCCTCGAGCGTCACGCCGGCGATTGGTGGGCGTACCGTCGCGTCCGAGAGCTCCGCACTCACGAATGAATCGGTCTGGCAGCGTAGGACGGCCCGCCAGCGTTTGCGCTATCTTCCGATCATTCGAGCCTCGCTGTGCGAAGCGCTCGCCGGGCGGCGCGAGCCAACGTCAGATGCGAAACGGCGCGTCCACCCAGGAGAGCCGCTCGGTGGCCCTGCGAGAGCGCGCCGAGAAGCTTCGGGATAACGGCGAAACGAGGCGCGATGTCGAACGAATTGTCGTGGCGGTAGGTCTGAGCGAAGCTTCGGTTATGCTCGCGGACGTGACAGCAGACAGCCAAGCCGGCGCGCCCGGGACAACGATCAAGGTGCTCGTCGTGGAGCTCGACGGCGGCGCCGCGCGCGCCACGCTGAGTGCCTCGCCTGACATGGAGGTAGTCGCGACGGAGTCCTTCGAGAAGGCCACCGCCATGGTGCCGACGACCAAGGTGCAGGCGGTCGTGGTCGCGCTCGGTCCGCTCCGGGCGGGGGACCCCGCGGCGCTGAAAGAGCTGGTGACAGCCGCTCGCCTCACCCCGGTCATGGTGCTCTCGCAGCCGGCCGACGAGGAGCCCGTCACTCAACTCCTCAAGACCGGCATCAGCGGCTACCTGTTCATGGAGGACGCACGCTTCCTCGCCACCGGCGTGCGGGAGCTGCTTCGTGGCGGCTTGCCCATGTCACCGCCTGTGTCGCGCCTAGTGATGCAGCGCGCGCGTCGTAGCTCGTCGACCATGGCCGCGGTCAAACCGCAAACCGCGGCGGCGCAGAACCTGCTGAGCGGCCGGCAGCGCGAGATCCTCGCCCTCTTGCAGCAAGGCCACAGCTACGAGGACATCGGCACTGCGCTCGATTTGAGCGTGAACACCGTGCGCAGTCACCTGCGCATCATCTACGACCGACTCGGCGCGGCCAGTAAAGTAGAGGCGGTGATGATCGGAATGGAGCTTGGGCTCTTGGAGCGCGCCCGTCTCGCCTGAACGCGCTCACGCTGATGCCCGGCTCTGATCAGGCTCGGAGCTCGTCGAGCGTACCCGCGTAGCCTTCGCCGAAGGCGTCCATCGGAACGTCCATCGCGTTGGCGAGGGACGCGAGGAGCTTGTTGTGGGGAACGCCGCTTTCTCCGTTCCAGTACTCGCCGCTCTTGCTCGCCCAGCTTCCGAGCTTCACCGTACGACCGGTCTTGAAGTAGCCGCCGGCACTGCCGATGAGCACGAACGGCATCCCGCCGATGTAGTGGGCTGAGCCTTCGTTCATGTCGTTACCGACGACGATGACGCTGTTGTCCAGCACCGTGCCGCTGCCTTCGGCGGCGCTGTCGAGGTTTTGGGCGAGCCGGGCGACCTGCTCGTACATCCACACGTCCGCCTTGATCTTGGAATCGTACCCGGACTCGCCGAGGTGCGCGACGTCGTGGAAGCTGGAGTTGATCTCCAGCCACGGCAAGGTGATCGGCCGGTAGCCGCCGTCGTCCGCCCAGCAGATGCTCACCGCGCGCGTGATGTCACAACGCAGCGCCATCGCCGTCATGTCCAACATGGCCGCGACCTTGTCCTGAAAGATCTTGCTGCCGGTTTCGACCATCGGCTTCTCGCAAGCGGCGCCGCTCGCGCCGAGCTGGAGCTCCAGCTGGCGAATCGACTCGAAGTGGGCGTCGATCTTGGCTTTATCTTCCGTGCCCATGCGCTGGGAAAAGCCGGTCAGCTCCTGGCTCACGAAGTCGAGGACGCTCTTTTTGCGCGCGCGGAGCTTGGCGAGCTGCTCAGTGGAGAGGCTCGAGCTCGCGAAGAGCTTGTCGAACAGCCGCTTGGGGTCGCCTTCACCGGTATTGCGCTCTCCGGGCCCGCGAAAGCTCGTGGAGTCGCCCTCGACGGTAATGACGAGCAACGGTTGCGGGAGCGCGACCTGCTTGGCGACTGCGTCCGACACGACCTGATCGATCGATGGCCCCTTGGACGTGCAGTTTTGCCCGCCCGTGTTCTCGTACGTACCCGTGTAGATGACCGGGTAGGAGAAGTGACCGTCGTACTTCTTGCCCTGGTCGATCATCATTTTGTAATCGAGCCCAGCCGCGACCAAAGTTTTCCCGGCGACGGGCGCGAGCGGCGCGAGCACTTGGCTGGTTACGCTGCCGTCCGAAGGGTAGAACGCGCTCTGACACACGCCGTGGCCCCACGTGATGGTGACGAGCCGCTTCGGCATGCCCGTGCCCGCGGCTTGAGCGCGCTCTGCGTCCAAAAGCGGGAGGAGCGCAGCGCTGGCGCCCATTCCGGCGAGCAGGGCGCGGCGCGAGAAACGGCGCTGGGTCTTGTCGGTTCTGATCAGCATCATTGGGTCTTTTCTCCCGCGGCCAGGCTGCGCAAGCGGAAGCTGCGTGAGCCGGCGATAGCGGGCGCGAGGTCCCGT
>JAQSWN010000417.1 GCA_029266615.1 Polyangiaceae bacterium | reverse complement strand
CGTTCTACGTGGACGGAGCGCTTGTCGGCACAGCCACCGGTTCGCCGTGGCAGCTTCCCTGGAACACGAAGAAGGTAGCTCGCGGGCAGCACGTGCTGACCGCGGTTGCACGAGACCGCGCGGGCAACAGCTCTACATCCGCAGCGGTGACAATCACCGTTCGCTGAGGCATGTCTACACGGCCTCTGCCCGCCCGGCGCGCTGGAGGCCGAGGGGTAGCCGGTGAGCCTCGCTTAGCCGGTGAGCCTCGCTTGCATCGTCGCCAGTTCGTCCTGGGGCCCGAGCCCTGGCTCGCGGCAGTCGGGTGGGTCTCGGAGCAGATCAGCCCGTCACTCCATCTGAGCCGCTGCGCAGATCTGCCGCAAGCCTCCGTTACAGACAGGCATGGAACTCCGTGGTGGCTTCTCGGGGTCGCGTTGCAAAGCGATGCCGACGCACCGGCGCCGCTGGACCAGCTTGCAGACCACGCACAGGACAAGCTGCTCGACGCGTACGCCTCGTGGTCCGGTAGGTGGCTCCTGTTCAGCGATACGGAGCTCCACCTCGATGCATCGGGCCTCGTCGGATGCTTTTACCGGACGGTGCGTCGTGGCCCGAAGGCCGAACTGTGGGTGTCCAGCAGTCTTGCGCTCATAGCCGCGTTACCGGGATGCGAGCCCGTCTCTCCCGCTGCCCCTGAGCTGCACCTGGGGAAGGGCATGGATTGGTATCCACCACCGCGGTCGCGATTCGCCGGTGTGAAGAAGCTTCTGCCGACACAGATCCTCTCGTTGCTGGAGCCGGAAGGGCGAGTGGTCGCTCGCTCGCCCCTTGCCGACGTGCCGACGCCCAAGACGTACGAGGGAGCGCTCGACATTCTCCAGCGCAACCTTGTCACTGCACTGCGTCGCCTACGGGAACGGCCCGATGGAATTTGGTTGCCTCTGACATCGGGCCTCGATTCGCGCCTGATCCTTGCGGCTGCCAGGCACGCAGATCTCCCGGTCGGCACGTTCACTCAGACCTATCCCCTCATGGAGAGCGGCGATCGTCGACTTCCGCCGCTTCTCGCCCGGGCGGTCGGCTATGAGCATCGGGAGCTTCGCCCGAGGCGCTTTTCACGCGATCGTCAGGCCTTATTCGATGCTCACACGGCAGGAGACTGCGCAGATGGCGATCGACGGTTCTTTGCTCACGGGCAGTGGGAAATGTTTACCCCTCCTGCGATCATTCTGAGAGGAGGAGTCTTCGAACTCGGACGATGCTATTTCCACGGTAAATTTCCAGAGCCCACCCCAGGAGATCTCGTCCAGGCGATCGCCGCGCGATTCCACTTCCGCGAATTTCATCCCACTTCGTGTGCGCATTTCGCCGGGATCGCCGAGTGGGTCGAATGGGCGGCGGCGACTTCATATGCAGGCCTCGATTGGCGTGACCGACTGTACCTCGAGCAACGGATCGCGGGATGGGTCAGCTCAATCGAACAGGCGCTCGACCTGACGGCGTACGAGCGGTTGTACATCGCGAACTGCCATACGTACTTCGCGACCGTGCTGACGCTTCCCGAGTCGGCTCGCCGCGACGGCCAACATCACACCGATTTGATCGGCCGAATGGCTCCTGAGCTGCTCCGTTTCCCGTTCAATCCAGTTGATGGCCGGTTGCGTTTGCCGCGGCGATTACGCGACGAGTGGCACGAATACGCCGCGCGGCCGCGGAAGCGACGCTACGCCGCCTATGTCGCCCAGAGAGGCGCCGGTCGGGCAAGACACGCGCTCGCCCGCCTAGGAGGAGACCGGAGTGCTGCCGGCGACTGAGCTGTCGAAGAGCAACAGCGGCGGTACGCTCCCGACCATGAAGCAAGCGTGTCTTCATTTTGCTTGGAGCCGTTGGGGTCGGGCCGTAGAACCACGCGCACGATGAGGCGAATTCTCGCGCCCGCGCCGGAACGACCTATTGCTGCGGTGGCGCCACCTAGCTTTTCGATCATCATCCCTGCGTACCAAGCCGCGGCTTTCATCGCGGACGCGGTCGAGTCGGCACTGACACAGGCGGTTGCTCCCGCTGAGGTAATCGTCTGCGACGACGGGTCCACTGACGAGCTCGCTAAGGCGCTTCGGCCGTTCTCCGGACGGATCACCGTTCTCCGAAAGGAGCACGGAGGCGCCGCATCAGCGCGCAACGTCGCTACCCGCTCAGCGTCTTCGGAGTTTGTCGCGTTTCTCGATGCGGACAACATTTTCCTACCGGGCCATCTCGAAGCGGTTGGTGACCTGGCTGCCATGCGGCCGGACCTCGACATCCTGACGACGGACGCATTTCTCGAGCTCGACGGCCATATCTACGGACGGTATTACCGAGGCAAGGCGCGATTCATCGTCGAGGACCAGCGGCGAGGAATCATTCATCAGCACTTCATCTTCGGAAACGCCGCGTTCCGCCGCGAGGCGCTGCTGGCGGTGGGAGGGTATGACGAAACGGTTCTCGCAGAGGACACGGACCTCTTCCTGCGGATGATCCTCGGCGGCTCGCGGGTCGGCCTGGTCGACGAGCCGTTATGTGTGTATCGAATTCGGTCGGGCACGCTCAGCTCGAACCTGCCGCGCTCTCTTCGCTCGGGAGTCGTCGTGCTCGAGCGCGCCCGTAATCATCCAAGCCTCACCTCCGAGGAGCGGCGCTACCTCCAACGGGAGCTCGCCGATAAGCGCAGGGAAGCCGAGCTCGCTGAGGCCGAAGAAGCGTTGCGTGGCTTCGCCCCCCGTCCGAGGCGCAGGGCGCTGAAGATCGTCTTCGGGCCTCCGGGTTACGGGTTCGTCCCACGTATGAAGGCACTGGCGGCCGCCTTGGCACCACGCATCGCACGCCGTTATCTCGAGCGTCTCGACGAGAGGACTGGTCGGTCCCGACTCGCGTTGCAGACGCGGGGGCGCTAGTTTCGAAGCGGAAAAGCCGCGCGCGGCACGGTGGGTACCGCTGGGCGAACACGCCGGTTTGGGTTCGTGGCGGGCTCTGTTAACCCGTGAGCGAGGTGTCTCACGCGTACGGCGCTGCGCAGCTCGTACCGGGCGTCCTTACTGCGAAGCGCGCGGCGTCGGCGTAGCCGTCTCAGGGGGTGGAGCGTCCGAGCGAGCGCTTCAGTCGGCTCCGTCCGCTTTGCACTTCCCGCC
>JAQSWN010000416.1 GCA_029266615.1 Polyangiaceae bacterium | reverse complement strand
GGCCCCGCCCTCAACGAGCTGTTCGCGAACGGCCTGGTCGATTTCGGGTTCGGCTTGGGAGACTTGCCGTCGATCATCGGTAAGGCCGGAGGTCTTCCGACGCGAGTGCTGCTCGCCGGCGGCATTCGTCAGAACAGCTACATCTCAGCACCGGCGGACTCTTCGATCAGCGGCGTGAAGGATTTGCGTGGGAAGAAGGTCGCGATCTTCAAGGGGACCAACATCCAGCTCGCGGTCCAGCGCATTCTCGAAGCGCATGGACTGACTGAAAAAGAGCTCCGTTCCATCAACATGAACACCCCGACCACCAAGGCCGCGCTCGTCACTCGGGACGTGGAGGCCGCCTTCGGAGGCAGCGACTATTTGGCGCTACGCGACCAAGGGGTCACCAAGGTCGTCTTCACCACGCGAGGCGGTGATCCTGGCTTCTTGCGGCACTCGTCCGTGGTTGGTTCCCAAAGCTTCATCGATCAGTACCCGCAGGCGACGCAGCGCGTGGTGAACGTCGTGGTCAAGGCGGCCAAGTGGCTCAGTGATCACGACGCGAACCCGACGCCCGTGTTCCAGCTGTGGACCAAGTCCGGCGTGCAGTTCTCCAACTACAAGGAGGACTTCCAAGGCTCGTCGCTCAAGGTTCGTTCCAGCCCGCTCATCGACGAGTACCTGAGCTCGCAGTACAAGCGCTCTATCCGCGATGCCAAGCGCTTCGGCCTCATCCGCAGCGAGTTCTCGTTCGACTCGTGGGTCGAGCCCCGTTTCCTGAAGGAAGCCTTGCGGGCCCAAGGTCTCGAAAACTATTGGACGCCCCACGGGTCGGACGGCAAACCGAGGGCGTGAGTCCATTTTAATAGACACGCGTCCGCCATAGGTTAGGCTCGAAGCATGTCTACGCGCGTCCCCGCTCACCTTTCGCTCTTACTGAGCTGGCTGCTTGCCCTGGCGCTCGTCGCCTGCAAGAACGCCGACGGCTCGCCGCGAACGGGGGAGCGGGCGGACGAGCCGAGCGTGCTGCGCTACCTGTCTGCCCCCGGAACCGTCTCGCCCATCGAGCTGGCCGAAGATCTCGGATACCTCGCGCCGTACCGGCTGGAGTACGTGAGCAGCACGACCAGCGGCCCTCAAAGTATTCAAGCCGTCGTCACCGGGGACGTGGACGTGGGCAGCGCTTTCAACGGCGCTATCCTCAAGCTCATCGCCGCGGGCGCGCCCATCCGCGCGGTCGTCGGCAGCTACGGCGTGGACCCGAAGATTTGGGCCGGCTACTACGTCAAGCAAGACAGCCCCATCCAAGGCGCGCGCGATCTCATCGGCAAGAAGGTCGCCGTGAATACGATCGGTGCGCACCAAGAGTTTGCGCTGAAGGAGTACCTCGTCCGTAACGGCTTCACGGCCGAAGACGTCAAGCAGGTGATGCTCGTGTCGCTGCCGCCCATCAACGTGGAGCAAGCCCTGCGGCAGGGGCAGACCAACGTTTCCGTGCTGAGCAGCGTTTATCGAGATCGCGCCCTGGAGCGCGGAGGCCTGCGACTGCTGTTCTCGGACCTGGAGCTGTTTGGCTCATTTACGGCCGGTAGCTACGTGCTCAGAAACGACTTCATCGCGCGGCACCCCGAAGCCGCGCGGACCTTCGTGGAGGGCGTGGGCAAAGCCATCGACTGGAGCCGGGCGACACCGCGGGACCAAGTCCTGGAGCGGTTTCGGGCCATCATCGCCAAGCGGAAACGTAACGAGGACGCGACCGTCATCAAGTACTGGCACAGCTACGGCGTCGGCACCCCTCGAGGCCGTATCGAGTCGCGTGACTTCAGCGTTTGGATTGACTGGATGGTGCGGTCCGGCGAGCTCCGCAAAGGTCAGCTGAATCTATCCTCCGTTTACACCAATGACCTCAACGCGCGCGCCCCACTAGCGCCCGCCGCGCCATGACCGTGCGTCAGCTCAGCGTGCCCCAGAGCAGGAGCCGCTTGAAGGGGTAGAAGAAGGGGCTTGCGGCATCCAGGCGCGTCGCGAGCTCGCGCCGGTACGCTTCGAGGAAAGCCACAAACTGCTCGGTCGAGAGCCGCTTTTCGTAGTCGGTGAGCAGCGTGCCCTTTACCCACTCCACGACGTCCTCACGCGAGCCGAGCAGGTGCGGGTACACCTGCAGACGCACGTGCTGCCGCTGGAAGCCGAGGTCGAACAAGAGCCGCGCGTACTCCTCCGCCGCGAGCACCGGAACCTCACGCACGTAACCGCCGAGCAAAGGCGCAAACGTGGCGCTCTCGGCAACCGCGCGTGCCGCAAGGTGGGACGGGTGATCGTGATTGGCCGGCATCTGCACCGCGAGTTGCCCGCCCGGCGCGACGAGGCGCCGGAGCCGCTCGAAAAGCCGAGGGTGGTCCGGTACCCATTGCACGGCGGCGTTGGAGAAGATGAGGTCGAACGGCTCATCCGCCTCGAAAGTCGCGAGGTCCCCGCTTTCGAAGCGCAACCCGGCGCCTACCTGCCCCGCTGCTTTCTCTAGCATTGCCCGCGAGCTGTCCACGCCCAGGGTGGAGTCGCAGGAAAGCTGCCGATGCAGCTCGCTCGTCAGCTCCCCGGTGCCGCACCCTAGGTCCACCGCCCGCAGGTCTGACCGCGGCTCGACCAACGCCAGCAAGTCGAAAAACGGCTGCGCGCGCTCCTCGCGGAACTTCTCGTACTGTGCCGGCTTCCAAGGGTCGCTCATGCGCTCTCTTCTTAGTGTCGAGGCGACCGAGCCGCAACGAGGCGAACCTCCAGGCGCCGAGGTCCGGCTCGCGATGGACCGTCATGGCGACGCGCGTGCGCGGTGGGGCGCGACGCCAAGTCGTGCGACGCTGAGCCGGCGACGAGCACGCCGCCACGGACGCGCCCGTGACGGCGTGGCGCCCCCTTCAAGCCTTGGGATTACCGTCCGCGCCGTAGCGCTGCCAGTAGGTTTCCAGCTTTTGCGTCTTGAGGGCCTGATTCAGGAACTTCGGCTCGATCCACGACTCGAAGTTGATGTCGTTCTTGATGAGACCGAAGCGCTTGGCGTCGGCGATCGCGCGCTTGTACTGCGACGTGAAGTACTCGTCGATGAGCGGGCTCGCGCGAATCTTCAACGTCGAGCTCTGGAAGTCTTCTTTGTAGTTCGAGAACTGCAC
>JAQSWN010000221.1 GCA_029266615.1 Polyangiaceae bacterium | reverse complement strand
CCGGCCCCTCCGCCGCCGTTGCCCGCGCCAAGACCCAAGTCCAGCCCACCGCCTCCGCCGCTACCGCCGCCGCCGGTCATCGGCTGGCTCACGGTGGAGCTCGGCCCCGGCGCATCACTGCTGCACCCGCACACCGTGACGCACAGCACCGCAAGCACTCCACGAATTGTAAGTCTCATCCGACCCTCCACCGCTTCCGAGTCGCGCGCGCCCACCGCCCGCGAAGCCCCGAGTACAGCAGCTTTCCGCGCGCCCCGCTAGCCGTCTACGGGCCGGAGGACCCGACACGGGTTGCCGGCCGCGAGCACGCCATCCGGTATGCTTTTCGTCACGACGCTACCTGCGCCGATCACGGTCTTGTCCCCGATGGTCACGCCCGGAAGGATGATCGCTCCCCCACCGATCCAGCAGTCCGCGCCGATGCGGATAGGCTTGGCATACTCCTTTTTGCGCCTTTCTTCGGCGTTCAACGGGTGGGTCGCGGTGTAAATCTGCACCGCGGGTCCGAAGAGCGTGTGCTCCCCAATGTGCACTTCGCACACGTCCAGCACGACGCAGTTGAAATTGAAGTAGACGCGTTTGCCGAGGTGAATATTCGACCCGTAGTCGCAAAAAAAAGGCGGCTGCAGCCAAGCTTCGTCACCGCCACTGCCGAACAGCTCACGCTGCAACGCTCGCCTCAGCTCCTGCTCCGTTTCCGCGGTGGCGTTCAGCTTCCAGCACAGCTCGCGAGCGCGCTCTCGCCCGCGCACCAACTCCGGGTCGGCCGGATCGTAAAGCTCCCCCGCCAGCATCTTGTCCCGTTCCGTCGTCATGAGCCGGTTCTACTACGCTCAGCGCGCTCGGTCCGTGAACCCGATACCGACGCGCGCGCTGGTGGTGGCGATGTCGTGCGTGCCGAGCGTCTCCCCGTACCCGGCGAAGAACTGGGACCACAGGTAAGGCGCGAATTTCCAGGCTTTCCCAATGAGGCGCCGGTAAGTTGGGCGCCAGCGTGCGTCGATCGTCACGCTGCCTTTGCCGAGATCTCGGCTCGTGCCTTTGCGAAGCGCGACCGTGAGCAGGGCGTTGGAGTGGGCGTCCTCTTCGTCCACTCCGATACCCACGAGCAGCTCGCCGTAGCCTTGGGTCCGCTTGATCCTAGGGTTCTCCCGGAGACCGAACGGGTACCAGGCACGGACCCCGACGAGGCCGTAGAATAGTTTGCCATAACAGGTCGCCTTCACGTCCGCGAACAGCTTGTTCCAGCTACGTGAGGCTTCGCCGGCCTCGCCATTGGACTCGTGCTCGACGCCGAGCTGCTCGGAAAACAAGCCGCAACCCGGGTTCGGCTGACCGCGGAGGTCAGAGTGATAGTGAGCGTAAAAGACCTCCGGCGCGTAGTTCGTCTCTCGGAACGGCGAAGAGGTGCTGTACAGATCCCAGAGGGACTTCTGCGTGTACGCCAAGTACACCGTGTGACGGCTCGTGCTCGGCCACAGGTCGTACTTGAAGCTGAATTGAAACTTGACCTGCGTCTCTTTCGTGAAGCCCGTCAGCATGTAGTTCGCGCGGTGAAACGTGAGCACGTCGATCTCCGGCTCGTCCTCCGCAAGCGGCTTCTCCGTGAGCTTTTCGGTGGCCGGCGCGCTCCGCGCCTGCTCGCCCTCGGCCACCGTCTGCGGTGCCGGGGGCGTCGCGGTCGGCGTCGCGGGCTGCGCATCTTGGGCGAACGCCCGCGCGGGTAGTGCAAGCACGCAACAAAGGACGAGTGACAGCCGATTCACCTCGACACTGTGACCGCAGAGCCAGCGCCAAATCTCGTGGCAAATCGCCCTGGATCCGCGGCGACAAGCGGCATCCCCGGCGTGAGAAGGAGCTGACGAGTGATCAGCCCACTCGGGGCGCCTCTCCCCCCGGAAGGCCCGTTCGTATCGACGTGCCCCGCTAAGCTGCGTCTCGTGGGCCGGATCGTTCTTGGCTTTCCCGCTCGAATCTTGTCCCCATCTCCATCGATTGCGAATTCGCCCATAATCGGCGGCAGACCTATAGTGTTGCCTCGCCGTGTCCGGCTCAACCGCGTGAGGTTAGAGGGGCAAGCGCTGACGAGCCTGATCCCGTGTTGGCTCTCGCCGCTGCTAACTCAACGCCGCGCCAAGCAGGGGTCCTTGTCTCGCGATTGAGCTCCACTGCGCTCAGATCACGGCATCTCGATCGACGGGCCAGCCCGATGACTCAGAGGCTGGATGTCGGGTCTCGAGCGAGCCCGAGCCACGCGTTGAGTACGCTCGACATGCAAAAGGAGCTGTTCGGGGACCGAGCGACGTTGGCCGTTGGGGCCGGCGGCAGCGTCGGAAGGGGGTGTTGGAGACTCGGCACGATGTCGCGGTTCGGACTAAATTTACTGAATGACTTCGCGCTATCGACGGCACATCGCGACTTAGTCGCAGCGGTGACGATCCAAGCGCGTGCTGCGGGCGATGGTCACTGATGCGACTGATCGGCTTCCAGGTGCGCTGCTCTCGAAATCGTTAGTGAAATTTAATTACGACTGCGACTGAAAGCCGAGTCTACGAAGGTGTCTCTTTTTTCGAGACAAGAGTTTTTCGCGCAGGCGCGAGGGCGCGAGCGGCGAGGCGCGCGAAGCGAGGGGTACGGCGCCTTTCTCGCGTCCAAGCTCAATGGCAGGAGGATGGTACTTCCGCGAGTCCTTGAGATATCGGCCGGCGCGCCGCCAGCATCCTGCTCCGGAGGTAGACGCCCGCGCGCCGCGCGTCTACGCGGTCTCGGTGTTGCCGCGCATCGCGATCCTGGCGCTTCCCGAAGCGACTGCCTCGGTCGTATACGGCATGCTGGACGTGTTTTGCGGCGCCGGGAGAGACTGGAAGCTCGTGACGGATGGGGCGCCGGGAGATGCCGTCGTCATGGCTGAAGTCGTCGCCCGCACGGCCGCGCCGCTCGAGGTCGCCAACGGCGCCCTGATACGGCCAAGCCGCGCGCTCGGAGCGGAAACGTACGACATCGTCTGCGTGCCGGAGCTCGCGATCGCCCCGCAGAGTGACGTCACGGGCCGCTTCGATGAGGAAGTCGAGTGGCTGAAGCGCCAGCACGAGGCCGGCGCCATCCTCGCGACCGCGTGCTCCGGCGCGGTGTTGCTCGCGGTCGCCGGCTTGCTGGACGGTCACGACGCGACCACCCACTGGGCCTACTGTGATGCGCTCGAGCAACGCCACCCCGCCATTCGCGTGCACCGCGAGCGCGCGCTGGTCGCCTCCGGGGTTGGGCAACGCCTCGTCATGGCCGGCGGCGGCACCTCCTGGCTGGACCTCGCGCTGTACTTGCTCGCACGAGTCGTCAACGTGGAGACGGCCCTGCAGGTCGCGAAGCTCAATCTCATCGATTGGCACAGCGTCGGTCAGCAGCCGTTCGCACGCTTGGTCGGCACGCGCCAACTCGAGGACGCGCTAATCGGTAAGTGTCAGGAGTGGATTGCGAAGCGCCCCAACGTCGAGGCGCCCGTCGCATCGATGGTGCGCCTGAGCGGCTTACCGGAACGCACCTTCAAGCGTCGCTTTCAGAAGGCGGTCGGCATGCCGCCGCTAGAATACGTGCACGCGCTCCGGCTCGAAGACGCCAAGCACCTCCTCGAAACCTGCGAGGCTACGCTCGACAAAGTGGCGGAGCGAGTCGGGTACGAAGACGCTACCTTCTTTTCCCGACTCTTCCGGCGCAAAGTAGGCCTAACCCCGGCTGAGTACCGAAGGCGCTTCGGCGCCGTGCGCGGCGCCCTCGTCAAGCGTTAGCTCGGCGCGCAGCGCGCAGCTCGGTTCCACGTGAGCGACCGAGCGCGAGACGTCTTTGCCGAGCAACATGTCTCCGAAGCGCTCTGCCGACCCCGGACCGTAGCCCGTGTGCTCCGCAAAACCCTCGGGGTTATTGAAGGTCCCGAACATCCAGTCGATGATCGGCAAGTCCGCGTAGTTGCTCCGATGCACGCCGCGCTCGTGGTGGTGGCTGTGGCTCTCTGGCCGCTGCACCACGTAGCCAAGCCAGCGTGGAGTCTTCAAATTCGCGTGCTGGAACGTACTGAGCACGGTCCCGGCCAGTACGAACACGACCGTCGCTTCCGGCGTCACGCCGAACAACGCTAGCGCCAGCGTGGAGACCATCGTCCAGCCGATCATGTCGAGCGGAGCGAACAAGAAGGCGCTCGCTACGTCCAGCCGCTCCGCGCTGTGATGCAACTGATGCACGGCGCGAAACAGCAAGTCCGACGCGTGCAAGGTCCGGTGGTACGCATAGCCCACCGCCTGGTACGCAAACATTGCCACCAGCGCGCCGCCCCACGTCCCCAGCCCGCTCGCGTCCGCCACCCGCACCGGCTCCAAGAGCGGACCCACCCAATACGGCAAATAGGACGACACCAAGAAGAACCCCAGCAGCGTCGCCATTCCCCGCGCTACGTGCCCACGACTCGCCGGCAAGACGCGCGCCGGAAAGGCAGCCTCGAGCACCCAAAGCCCCGCAATAATCCCAAAAAATGCCCAAGATATCGGATCGGAAAACAACTGAATCAATGTCGGCACGACAGCTCCCTTTCGGCGTTGAGCCACCGAAAACGTAGGCCCCACCTCTGCCGCGCGCCTTGGCCGCATCGGCCACGAACCAGACGAATCGGCCATCCTCACGGTCTTGGCCAACGACCCTGGTCGCGCAGCGGCACGAACGCTCTCCCGCCCCCGGTTCCCCCCGCTCGATTCAGCCCGTCACCACGCGCCCCCTCGTCCCCGTCACTCGCCGGCTCCTCCGTTGCTGCCGTCGACGGTCGTCGTGAAACTTGAATCGGCAGAGATTGCGCGGCGTGGTGCCGTGCCGCTGCCGTCGATGGTCGTTCAGTCGCCGTTGGTAGAGTGGAGCGCCCGCGACTCCGGAGAGTGCGGGCGCTGGCTTTGGGGGAGGGGACGCGCTCGTGTTATTCGGCGGGGACCGCGGCGGGCTCGTGCTCTCCGTGGTGGTGCTCGTCGGGCGCGGCCGCGGTGATGGTTGCGAACTTTGCGCAGCCGAAGAGCACGCCGGCAACGCCTAGGTACGCAATGGTGACGACGGGCGATTGCCCGATGCCGATGGCTTCGCCGTGCATGAGGCCAAAGAATGTCATCGCGGCGGATGCCGCGGCGAACGCAGCCGCTTTCGTGAATGCCCGGTCTATGATGAAGGCGGCGATCGCTCCCAGCATGACGCCGCCGAGGATTGAGCCGCCGCCCATCACTTCCAGGCCGTGATAGAGCACGCCGACCTGCCCCAGCTTGTCCAAGCCGAGCGCATGCGCGCTGGTGCCGGCCGCGCCGAGGGAGTTGTCGATCAGGAGCTTACCCCACGCCGCGAGGTGCGGAACAATCGCGAGGACGATAGCGGGTGCGTGGGCGCGCGGGCTCTCTTGGAAGGCTTGCGAGCCGATCAGCATGCCGATGTAGAGCAAGATCGGCGAGATGGCGACGACCGGTACGAGCGAAGACATCACGCTGATGATGCCGAGCCAAGACAGCACAATCACGGTCACGCCCGTTGCGGCGGAGTAACCGATACGGCCGCCCATGGCCTTCCACCCCGGGTGGCCGATGTACACCGCGTTGATGAACGGATTGCCCATGCAGCAGCCGATGAGGCTGACGACGCCGTCCGCCGTGAGCACTCGCGTGGTGGGGAAGTCGTCACCCGCCACCGCGGCGCTCTCCACGTTGTCGAGCGCCTCGACGAGGTCGTAAATGCCGAACGGAATTGCGGTCACCAAAATGATGCCCAAAAATTCGAAGCCGGAAAACACGTGGCTGAACGCGGGCAGGGGCACGCTGAAACCGAAGTTCGAGAATGAAGAGGCCAAGTTCGCCGTCGACATGCCGCCGAAGTTGTAACCGAGCGCGGTGGAGCCCCACGCGATCAAGCTCCCAACCGCAATGGCCACCAGGCCCGCCGGAATTCCCTTGAAGTAACGCACGCCGCCGAACCAGCTCGCCAAGATGATCGTGAAGCAGATCAAACCGATCACCGGCGTCATGAACATCTCCAGCGCCGGGCGCATCGAGATGAACGAGACCGAAACGCCCGCCAATGTGCCGAGCAGCGCCGCGCGAGGGGTGATTTTGCGAATGATGGGCGCGATGAAGCCGCCTGCCATCAGCACGAAGCTCTGCACGAACACCCAAGTGAGGCCAGCTTCCCAACCCTTGATCGGGTCACCCGTCTTGGACGCGATCGGCAGCATGATCACGAACACGACGACGAACATATGCGGCACGCTGATGCCAGAAGGCAGCGCGCACACGTCGGTACGTCCGGTCTCCTTCGCCAGCTTGTACGCGAGCCACGCGTAGTAGATCGTGCTCATGCAGAGCATCAACCCCGTCGCGGGCAAGATGCGCCCGAACACGATGTCGTCCGGCATCTTCAGCACGAAGCGCAGGAGACCGGTCAACACGAGCAAGTTGACCAATATGTTCGTTCCGAACCCGAAGTACGCGTTCCAGTCTCCGGGCGTCCACAGCTTGGGTTTCGTGCTTTCAGTCATGGCTTGTCCTCCGGTCCACACCGCGCACGTGCGCGCTCCCGCTTCTCGAATGTTTCGGAAGCGTTTTCGTTATTTGTCGGCGTGATTCGCGTTAGGGGGTCTCTGCCCGCAGTGGCAGAGCGCAAAAATCACTACGCTAGTCGTCTACGCCTCCGTGAATCTGGGCACTAGCGCCAATGCGCGAGCACACCGCTCTCCAAATGCGCTCGCTAAGCGCATGAGCGACCTTCTTCTGAGCCGAGGACACTGCTTCCCTCGCGCTCTGACGGAGCGGAGGATCGCGGTCCGGACGACGAAGTTAGAGCTCTTCGAAGAGGGTCGTGAGTTGCTCCGCGAAAGCCGCCGCGGCGACGGGTAGCACGCGGCCACGACGTCCACACAAGCGAAGGCGGGCGTCCGTAAGCCCCGGATCGCTGAGCGGAATCGTGATCATGCCGGAGACCTCCGGCTTCTTTCCGATCTTGAAGGAGAAGCACACTCCCCCCGACGTGCGCGCGAACATCTTCGTCGTTTCGATCGAGTTGGAGATGAGCGCGGGCTCGAAGCGGATGGAGGCGTGGCCGAGAGCGGAGTCGATCAGGGCACGCGCGGCGAGCGTTTCGTCCGGCATGGCCAAGGGGTAGGCGACGCATTCGCGCAAGCGCAGCGACGTGCGCCCCGCGAGCGGGTGCTCGGGCGCAACCAGCGCGCATAGCGGCTGTGGCACGTCCGCGAGGGTGACCACGTTGGCTTGGTCGAGGTTTTCGTGCGTAAGGATGAGGTCGGCCTTGTCACGCGCGAGCGCGGCGGAGAGCTCACGCGGGCCACCGACCGTAACCGCGAAGCCGACGCCCGGATGCCGTTGATGGTATTCGGCGATGGCGTCAGGCAGCACGCGTCCCGTCACGGACTCGGCCACCGCGACGTGCACGCGACCGCGCCCGAGGCCGCGCAGCCCGTCGATCTGGGCTTCGACCAAGCGCAGCTCTTTGAGCGAGCGCCGCACGTAGGCGAGGAAGAGCTCCCCCGCTGCCGTCGCGCGCACGCCCCGCGGCAATCGCTCGAACAGGGGTGAGCCGACGTCCTCCTCCAAGTCGAGAATGCGCCGATTCAACGCCGAGGAGGCGATGTGCAACGCGTCCGCGGCTTTGCGGATCGAGCCGTGGTGCGCCACCGCATCGAGGTAGGAAAAGATGCTCGGGGGCTGTAGCCGCCAGCGCTGCAGGCCGTTGGAGGAAGCCGTAGGAGGGGGACCTTCGGCAGTTCGGCGCTTGGACACGGCCTCGAGCTTGTAGGCCGCTTTCGTTCCGAAATGTTTCCTGCCGAGCCAAGTTGCGGGAAACGCGCTGAAACAAGCTCAAAGCTCCTGAACAACGCTCGATTCGGAGGCCAACGCGCCGTCCACTAGGCGCACCATGCGCCCACGTTGCGCGGGCAAGCGGGGGCCGGGCAACACCACGCCGACCAAGTTCAATGGATCGCACACCGAGATCTCGACCACCTCCCCGTGGAGCGCGGTGCGCCGCACGCTGCGCAGCTGCTCGACCGCTTCCGGCAGCGCGTACTGCTCGCCGACGAACCCGTTCACGAAGCGCCCACCTCGTACTACCCCGCGCGCCTCCAGGCGTCGCAGCGCCCAGGTGATGTCCCGATAAGGGAGGGCCAAGCTCTCACGCCTCGTCAAGTCCGCGAACACCACGCCCCAGCGGGCCAGCAGCTGCTCTGCCACCGCCTCTGCCAACGCGTCGCTATCCAACTCTGCGGTCGGTTCTGGCAAGAGCGACCACCGCCCTTCGCGCGCCATGTCCGGTTGCCCGCCGCGCCGCAGCTTGAACGACGACGTCGTTAGCGGCGCTTGCTCGGTGCGGCGTCGCATCAAGCTGCGTAGCGCGCCGTATCCGTCCGCGGTCACGAGGCCTCGCGCCACCGCGTCCCACAGCGCGTCGTTCAGCTCGCGCAAGGAGCAAGAAAGCTCGCTCGAGAGCTCGGACCCGAACAACGCCCCACGTCGCTTCAAGCACGCGAGCAGCCGCTCCACGGTCGGCGCGAGCTCCGTCGCCGACTTTTCCGAGCTTTTTAGCGCTTGCTGCAACCACGGCAGATCGGCACGGAACGCCAACGTGACGGGCGTGGCGCGCGAAACCGTCGCGCTTTGTCCGGGCCGATCCGGCGCGCTTCGGGGACTGAGCCGTCCCCAAACCACTTGCCCGGAGAAGCACAGCGCGTCCAGCCACTCCGGCCGGTAGCCAGCGATGCGCGCGGCGAGCACGTCGTGCTCCCAGCTCGCGACGGCAGCTTCGAAGCCTTGCAGCTGCTCGATGACGGCCGATAACCCATGCGGCCCTGTCCGGCGCGTCCCGGGTGTCACCCCTTGCCATTCCAACAAGAAGCGCATGAAGTCTTGCGCCGACACCGGTTCTATCTCGCGCCGCAGACGATCACGCGTGTAGCGGTGGATGCGGTCCAGCAAGCGCCGCGCGCAAAATTGCTCGACCCCCGCGCTCGCCTCGAAGAAGCCGGAGAGCGCGAAGCCTTCGTGGCGAAGCTGAACCAACGCGAGCTCCACCGTTGCCAAGTCGGTGCCGGTGCGCTCCACCAGCGCGGCCGGTGACGCGGGGCCACACAGCTCCAAGTGCCCGCGGACGGCGCGCGCAGCGAGCTCTTCTCGGCCCAGGTTCGAGCCTACCTCGGCTTGTTTGGGGGGGTGAATATCCGGGAGAAAGCTGGCGCCACCGCAAAGGCGCTCGACCGCGCCGCGGAGCTCGAGCGCGCACCAAAACTCGCCCGTTGGCGTTCTAACCTCAACCGCCCGCCCGCGCGCGAGCAGCGCGTCGAACAGCGGCGCGAGCGCGGGCTCTCTGCGCAGCATGACGAGCGACAGCAAGAGGTCGTGTAGCTCCTCCGCGTCGCGCGGCGCGGGCTGCGCCTCGTCGCGTACCCGCGCGATCGCTCCCGGATCGAGCGCCGCCAAGTCGCGGCCCTCAACCGGCAAGCCGCGCTTCACCTGCACCGCTCGCGTGCGGCGCTCCTCCAACGGCGCGTCGTCCAGGAACGTGTAAGGGCGCGCATTGAGAATCTCGTGGCAGAGCGGCGAAGGCTCCACCGTATCGCGGAAGTGGACGCGCACTTCTTGGGCGGCGATTGCGTCGAGCAGACGCTGCAACCCGCTCAGATCCATCGCCTCGTTCATGCAGTCGTGCAACGTTTGCCGCACGAGGGGATGGTCCGGGATCTCGCGCGGCCCGGTCGCGTTGTCTTGGCACGCGGCCAAGGACGGAAACACGGCTGCCGTGATGTCGTCCGTCTCCATCCGCTGGATCGGCGGAGGGTTGCGGCGCCCGCCGCGGTAACGCAGCACGACCAAAGAGCGATTCAAGTTCCATCGCCATCGCACGCCGAACATGGGCGTCACCAGCACCGCGTGAGTGAGCGCGTTCGCGACGCCGCGCGGCGCCAAGAAGTCCAGCAAGTCCGTGAGCGGAAAGGCGTGGGAAAGCCCGAGCGACAGCACGATCGAGTCGTCGCTGGCGGCGGCTTGCAGCTCGAAATCGAACGAGCGACAGAAGCGCTTGCGGAGCAACAAGCCCAAGCCGCGGTTGATGCGCCCGCCATACGGCGAGTGCAAAACGAGCTGCATCCCGCCCGAGTCGTCGAAGAATCGCTCGAATACCAAGTCTCCGTGCGTCGGCAGCACGCCCAGCGCCGTGCAGGAAGCGCGCAAATAGGCGACCACCGCGTCCGCTACCGCATCGGCCACCTGCGCCTCGCTGGCGATCCAGCTCGAAGCCGCGGAGATGCCGCCGCGCTGAAGCTCGCGCTCGACGCCGGCGCGGAGCGCGGACACTTCTTCGGAGAGCTCGGCCGTGCGTGCCGGCGCTTCTCCGAGCCAAAACGGGATCGTTGGCGCTGCACCCTCCGCGTCCACCACCCGGACCGTGCCGCTCTCCACGCGGCGGATGCGCCAGCTGGTGCTCCCTAGCAGGAAGACATCGCCCGCCATGCTCTCAATCGCGAAGTCTTCGTTGATGGTACCGATGAAGGTATCGTTCGGCTCCGCCACGACGCGGTAGTCTGCGTTGTCGGGGATGGCGCCGCCGCTCGTCAGCGCTGCGAGCCGCGCACCCCGTCGCGCCTTGGCGACGCCGTTGATGCGGTCGCGATGCAGGAACGCCGCGCGCTTACCGCGCCCCGTGTCGATGCCCTCGCTCACCAACTGCAGCATCTCGTCGAAGCTTTGGCGCGAAAGCTCCGCGTAAGGCGCGGCCCCGCGCATCAGCTCGAAGAGTGCGCCGTCCTCCCATTCTTCCGCCGAGCACTCCGCGACGATCTGCTGCGCCAGTACGTCCAGCGGGGCGACTGGCATTTCCAGTATGTCCAACCGCCCACCGTGTACGGCCCGCAGCAACGCCGTGCACTCCACCAGCTCGTCGCGCGTCATCGGATACAGCCTTCCCACCGGCGTGGCGAAGCGGCTGTGGCCGGATCGTCCGACGCGCTGCAGGAAGGTGCTCCACGCGCACCCGGCGATCTTTCGACAAGCTGCCGTGGTGCGCGGCGACGTTCTCCGCGCCGACGCGGTCGGCCAGCAAGTGGGCGAGGCGTTCCGAGAGCCGCCGCGTGTTCACGAAGACCAGCGTCGTACGGCGCTCCTTCACGTGCTCGGCGATGCGGTCCAAAACTTCCCCCATCTGCTCGTTGGAAGCCACCGCGTCGAGCTCCCGGAGCGGTAGCTCGATCGCCAAGTCCAGCTTGCGCCGGTGACCGACGTCCACCAACGTGCAGCGCGGCTGCCCCTCCGGGGTGCTGCGCTCCGCACCCGCGCCGACCAGAAGACGGGCGACCCGGGAGAGCGGGCGTTGGGTGGCGGAAAGGCCGATCCTTACCGGTCGCCGCTCGGCAACGTGGGTCAGCCGCTCCAACGTCAAAGCCAGGTGCGAGCCGCGTTTGTCGCGCGCGACCGCGTGGATCTCGTCCACGATCACCGTCTTGACCGAGCGCAAGAGCTCGCGGCTCTTTCCCGCCGTCACCATCAGGTACAAGGACTCGGGCGTCGTGATCAAGAAGTGGGGCGGGTGCTTCAGCAGCTGCACGCGCGCCGACGCGGGCGTATCCCCGCTACGGGCGCCGACCCGAATCTCAGGTGGCGCGTAACCGAGCTCGCGCGCCACCTCCGCGATCTGCTCCAGCGGCTCCTGTAGGTTCTGGCGAATGTCGACCACGAGCGCCTTCAATGGCGACACGTACACGACCTGCACGCCGTCGCTCGCCAGCTCTCCGCGGTCCGCCGCCCGATAGAGCCGGTCGATGCACAAAAGGAAGGCGGACAAGGTCTTGCCCGAGCCAGTCGGCGCGGCGATGAGCGTGTCCTCACCGCGCGCAATCGCGGGCCAGCCGAAACCTTGCGCCTCCGTGGGCCCGTGCGGAAACCGTCGCTCGAACCAGGCGCGCACCGCAGGGTGAAACAGCGAAAGGCACGCCTCGTTCCCGGTCGCGCAGTCGCGCTCCGAAGCCAACATCGGCGCATCATAGGGCGACGCGAGGGCGCCGCTAGGAGCCGCCGTAACGCTATGAAACGGCTCACAAAACGCCCGCGGGCGCTCCGGAAGTCCGAAACGCCCGCTCGCTGCGACTCTCGCGGCTCGTGGTTTATGCGCTCTGCACGAGCTCCGCCTCGATCGACAGCTTCACCTTCTTGCCGACGAGCACGCCGCCCGCCTCCAGGGCCTGATTCCAACCCAGGTTCCACTTCTCGCGCTCAATCTCGCCCGTGAGGCTCAAGCCGATGCGCGTGCTACCCCACGGGTCCTTGCTGGGCCCCGTGAACTCACCCTTCAGCGTGACCGCGTGCTCTTGATCTTTGATCTTCAGGTTACCCGTCACTTCGATGTCCTCGCCGGAGCGCTTCACGCTCGTGCTGGTGAACGTCAACGTCGGATACTTCTCCGCGTCGAAGAAATCCGCCGAGCGCAGGTGCCCATCGCGTTTCTCCTCGCCGGTGTCGATGCTCGCCGCTTCCACGCGCGCCGTTACCTTCGCGGCTTCGACATGGGCGGGGTCGAGCTGAACGTCGGCGTCGAAGCGCGTGAACTTGCCGCGCACCGTGCTGATCATCATGTGCTTGACGCCAAAACCAACTTCCGAGTGCGCCTTGTCGATGCTGAAAGCCATTTGTACAATCTCCGTCTTGCGATTCGTTTTCGAGTTTCGTCTGTGACGCCGTAGAATCTGGTCAGACTCGGGCGTTGCAACTAGCTGGGTAAATCGGCAAACATCGTTCGTGTCGCAGCAACAATGCTGCAACATGCTGAAAAGATTCGTCTTTTAGAGTCAGGCGAAGGAGCCGTGGGTGCGAGAGACGGCGGTGGAATCGGGCACGAGCGATGCACGTTGTTGGAGTGGAGGTGACGTATGGCTCATGCGACCCACGTATCCGACTTCAGTCCCGAAGAAGGCCTTCGTGAAATCAATGC
>JAQSWN010000220.1 GCA_029266615.1 Polyangiaceae bacterium | reverse complement strand
GATTGCCTGCAGAAAATGCGCGAAGTCAGGGAACTCCCTGACCCCAAAACAAGAAAACCCGACTTTCGTCGGGCTTTCCAGTGGAGGCGCCGGGAATTGAAGACGGCGCAGGCTTCGGGTCAAACGCCATCGTTTATTGAGTTTTGTGGGCGAGGTGGCCGCGACGAAGGGTCGCGTTCTGTCGCTCGGCGTCGCATTTCGTCGCCACGACTCAGGGAGACGCCTGACCAACGAACCGCGCAGGTCGCTAGACCTCGCTCAAGCGCTTCACCCAGTATCCTGGCCGTCTTCGGGCATGAGCCAGCGCGACCACGATCACCCTCGGCTCGAGGATGAAAACGGCTGAATACGGGAACGAGCGGACGAACATGCGGCGAACCCCCTCGGGCAAACGACGATGCTTCCAGGGTGAACCGGTCGACGGCTTCTGGTCGATTCGTGCGAACGCTGCCTCGGTCTCGAGCAAGAAGCGATCGCCGAGCCCGCCCACTCGCTCGTCGTACCATGCCGCTGCCTCAGCCATTTCAGCCGATGCGGCTACGAGGATTTCAGCCACGTCGCGCCGATAGGCGAGCGCGAGCTTGAGCTAGGGCATCCGCCGTCGTGATCGTCTCGGCAGTGCCCGACCGAACGCTCTCGATTCGAGCCGCCACCTCCGCGGCCCATGCATCTTCTGCGTCGGCATCGTGCTGTTCGTCGAGGCTCTCAGCGAGCTTCAGAACGAGCGCTGCCCTCTCATCGGCCGGGAGCGCTAGAGCATCGACTGCGATGGCTTCGGCTGAACGCATGCCAGCAGTTTAGCGTAAAGGTCGCCCTTCGTCCGGGCTGGACGAGGACCCGGGTACGGCAGCTTCGATTCCCCGGGAAAAGCGTCGCCAACTCAGGGAGTTCCCTGACCGTGCGCCTGCACAGAGCCGAAAACCCCAACCGTCGTTGAGGTTTTCGGTGGAGGCGCCGGGAATTGAACCCGGGTCCATGACGGCGGCGAATCAGTAGGCTGCCGGCTCGACTCAGCCGAGGCCGAGCTTTTCGCCCAGCCAGTTTCCGACCTGGTCGAGCGCGATGCGCTCCTGCCCGCCCGTATCACGGTCGCGCACGGTGACGGTTTGGCTGCCCGCCGTCTCACCGTCCACGGTGAAGCAATACGGCGTTCCGGCCTCGTCCATGCGCGCGTAGCGCTTGCCGATCGACTGCTTCACGTCGTGCTCGACGAAGCCGTAGCGATTGAAGCGCCTGGACAGCTCCTGATGGAGCTTCTCGCTCGTCTCCGGCATGCCCTCCTTGTTGACGAGCGGAAATACCGCCGCCTTCACGGGCGCGATGCGCGGATGAATCTTCATCAGCTCCGGGCTCGGGCGCGCCGCGTCCTCGGTGAAGGCTTCGCACAGCACCGCGAGCACGCCGCGGTCCAGGCCGGCGGCCGGCTCGATCACGTGGGGCAGGTACTTTTCGCCCTTCTTCGCGCCGTTCGGCAGCAGCTCACCGCGGTCCGCGTCGAAGTACTCGAGGTTTTGCCGCGAGTGCTTCTGGTGCTCCGACAGGTCGAAGTTCGAGCGGTGGGCGACGCCTTCCAGCTCGCCGAAGTTGGGGTACGTGAACGGGAAGCGGTACTCCACGTCGCACACGCCCGCGCCGTTCTTGGCGTAGTGCGCGAGCTCCTCCGGGTCGTGCTCGCGGAGCTGCAGGTTCTCACCTTCCAGCCCGAGGCTCTTCCACCACTCCATGCGCGCTTCCCGCCAAAACTGGTACCAGACGCGCGCTTCGGACTCGTGGCAGAAGAACTCCATCTCCATCTGCTCGAACTCGCGGCTACGGAAGGTGAAGTTGCGCGGCGTCACCTCGTTGCGGAACGATTTGCCCGTCTGCGCGATGCCGAACGGTACCTTCACGCGCGTCGTGTCCACCACGTTCTTGAACTGCACGAAAATGCCCTGCGCCGTTTCCGGACGCAGGTACGCGACGTCGTCTTCCGTGGCCGTCGCGCCGATGTACGTCTTGAACATCAGGTTGAACGCGCGCGGCTCCGTCAGGCTGCCGACCTTGTCCGCGTCGGGCCCGAGCACACTTGCGTAGTCTTCCTTGGTGAGCTTGGTCAGCGGAAAGCTCACGACTTCGCCGAACGCCTTTTCAGCCTTCTTCAGCTGCTTGGCCTCGCTCGGGCTCTCGGGCATGTACGCGAACCACGGCTTGCCGCCGCGGTCGCCGCTCTTCGGCCCGTACACGAGCACGTGGTCCGCGCGGTAGCGCGCCTTCGTCTCGCGACAGTCTACCTGCGGGTCGTTGAAGCCCGCGATGTGGCCGCTCGCTTCCCAAACCTTGGGATGCTGAATGATGGTCGTGTCCAGCGGGACGATACGCACCGGCTCCCCGTTGGGGCCGACCTTGCCGCCACACGGGTTCATCACCATGTCCTGCCACCAGGCGTCTCGCAGGTTCTTCTTGAGCTGGGCGCCGAGCGGACCGTAATCCCAGAAGCCGTTCAAGCCGCCGTAGATCTCGGAGGCTTGGTAGACGAACCCGCGGCGCTTGGAGAGCGCCATGATCTTATCCATCGACTTCTTGGTCATTGCTCGGTGGCCTAATTGAAAGGGGCCGAAAGCCTTGACGTTTATGAGCCAAGGCGCAACTCTTCTCGCCTGTTTCCGCCCGTTCCTCGCGGTTTGAAGGGTCGTTCGGCCGAGCTTTCCACGCTCGGTCGCAGCATCACGGCGCACGCGCCCGCCCGGCTCGCGCTGGTCGGCTCCGGCGGCTCCGGCAAGAGCATGCTCGCGGCCGCGCTCGGCCACCGTCTCGGCTCCTTTTTCGGCGGGCGCATCGAGTGGTTCCGCGTCGGCGCTTGGGATTACGCGACGCTCACGGAGATGCTCGCCCTGCGCTTCGGCACGGAGCGCGGTGAATCCTCCACCGAGCGCGCCGAGCACCTCCGTCGCTTCTTCGCCCGGACTGGCCCGAGGCTCGTCGTGCTGGACAACCACGAGGACGACCGCGCCACCGCGCGCCTCTTGGACGCATTTCGCGGCTCGCCGGTCACGTTCGTCATCACCGCGCGGCGCTGCTTGCTCGCGGGCGTGCTCATCTACCCCGTCACCGCTCCGCTCGCCACGCTCGGGCAGAGCGCCTTTCCGCGCGTCAAGGCCCTCACTCGCACCTTGCGCTTCAGCCCCCTTGCTTTGGACATCGCGGACAGCATCGTCGCCTCGCGCGCCGCGACGGTGAAGGCGCTGCAAAGTTTCCTGGAAGAGCACGGCGTGTCGCGCGTGGTTGCGGTCGAGCACGAAGACGACTTGCCGGAAGTGGCGTTGCTCGTGGAGTGGGCGTGGCAACGCCTCTCGGCAGAGTCGCGCCGCATGCTCACGGTGCTCGCCCACTGCGAAGGCGACCACGTGGATTCGGAGTCTCTGGCCAAGCTCGCGCGCGTTTCCAAAAACTCACACGGCGCGCTTTCGCCGCTCCAACTTTGGCATCTCGTGCAAGAGCCGGTAACCGGCCGATTCGCGCTCCACGCGGTCGTCCGCCACGCCGTACGCCGCCGAAAAGCCTTCGACCCGGCGCGATTCTACGAGCATTACGTCTCGCTGCTCGAGCGCGAGCCGACGCGCCTGGAGCCCGAGCAAACGCACCTGTTCGCGGCCATGGATCACGCGCACCGCACCGGCGACCTGAACGCCATGCTCCGGGTCGAGGCGCTCCTCCGCAACATCGACGCCTAGCCACGCCTCCGAAACCCGCCGTCAACCCTTGGGGATGAAGAGTGCTGGTCGGAGGTAGTCATGGCACTCGACGTCACGCTACTGCGCGAGAGCTTCGACTTGGTCGTGGAGCGCTCTCCGCATCTAACGCACCGCTTTTATGAAATCCTTTTCGAGCTCTACCCGCAGACGCAGGCCATGTTTCCGCCCCAGCGCCGGGAGCGCCAAGAAGGCATGCTGACCGAAGCGCTGGTAGCAGTGCTGGACCACTTAGAGGACGCGCCCTGGCTCGAAAGCGAGCTCCAATCGCTCGGCGCCAAACACCTGGACTACGGCGTCACCCCCGAAATGTACGGTTGGGTCGGCGACGCGCTCCTCCGCACGCTCGCCGAAGCCGCCGGCCCCGCTTGGACGCCCGAGCTCCAAGCCGCTTGGGCCGAAGCCTACGGCGCGATCGCCGGCCTCATGCAACGAGGCGCGGCCCACGCCGAAGCTTCCTGAAGAGGGGGGGCCAACGAAGCCGTTCTCGAAGCGGCACGAACGCTCATCGCCGCCGCTTCGAAACGCCTCACCGTAGCCTGGCCGCGAGACCGTGCGGATCTGTAGAGCGGCGTTACTTCACTGCTTCTTGCACTCGCCCTTTGCTTCCACCGTGACGCCTTCGGCGGCGGCGGTGCAGGCGCTGCCGTAAGTCTTGCCGTCGCAGCCGCACACCGGCTGGTAGATCTTCGTGCACATTTGCGGCTTCTTGGTGCAGATGCCACCGGAGTCCGCGCGGCCGCAGTCTTTCTTGAACGCGCAGTACAGGCCCGGGTCGCACTCCATCGGAGCGCCGCGGGTGCCGCACAGCTTGCCTTCCGGGGCGGTGGGCGCGGCCGGCGGCTTGGCGCAGGCGCCCTTCATCACGACCGAGACGCCGGCTTGGGCCGCCATGCACGCGTTGCTGTACGTCTTGTCGTCGCAGCCGCACACTTCGTCCACCTGCTGCGTGCACATGTCCGGCTTGACGGCGCAGGTGCCTGACATGTCCGCCGCGCCGCAGTGCGCTTCGGGTGCGAAGGAACAGTACTGATTCGCAGGGCACTGAATCCCGGCGATGCCGCCGCACATCTTCTCCGTGGCGGCGCCGCCAGCGGTACCGGGCGCGCCCGCCGTGCCGTTCGCGCTGGAACCTCCCGCTGCTGGCGGCGGTTCGGCACTCGCGGTCGGAACCGGCGTCACCGGTTCCTCCGCGGGAGGCGTCGCTGGCGTACACGCGATGAAGAAAACAGAAATCGAAAGCAATTCTTGAAGCTTGAGCATCGTGACCGGCGTCTTAGATCCGCGGCTGCGGTGCGTCGAGCGGCAAGCCATCGCAGGTGGGAGCGTGTGTGACTAAAAGGGTATTCGCGCGAGGCACGTTGTCGCGGCAGCAGTGGTAAGATGCCGGCGGTGGCGACGTACGACGATGACACGGCCGTCACCGACGTCGACAAGCCGGTGGACGTCGGTCAGCAGCGCGATTGTCTCATCGTCATCTACCACAAGGACAAGACCCAACAGGGCAAACGGGTGGAGCTGAGTAGCGGCGCCGTCCGGCTCGGTCGCGACCCGGACAACGACCTTGTCCTGCTGGAAGAGGGCGTCTCCCGGCGGCACGTGCGCGTGCAGCCGAGCGCCGGTCATTGGGTGGTGACGGACGTCGGCTCGCGCAACGGCACGCTCCACAACGGCAAGCCGCTAGCTGGCGTCAAGCGGCTCAGCAACGGCGACACCATCAAGCTCGGTTCCGTGATCGTGAAGTACCTGAGCGGGCTGGATCTCGAGAGCGCGATGTACGAAGAGGTGTATCAGCTCGCGATCACGGACAACTTGACCCAGCTCAACAACCGTCGCGAGTTGGACAAAGAGCTCAGCGCGGAGTGCGGCCGCGTGCGCCGCCACGGGCGCCACCTCAGCTTGATGCTGCTGGACATCGACTTCTTCAAGCGCGTGAACGACACGCACGGTCATCCGGCGGGGGACGCGGTGCTAGCCCAGCTCGGCGCGCTGCTTCGCGAGCGCGTTCGGGAGCAAGACGTCGCCGCTCGCATTGGCGGCGAAGAGCTCGCGGTCTTGATGCCCGAGACGGACTTGCGCGGCGCCATCGCGTTGGCAGAGGACGTGCGCGTCGCGATCGCGCGGATGGTCATCGACTTGGCGGATGGCCCCATCGGCGTGACGGTCAGCATCGGCTGCGCGGAGTACGGTCCCCAGGACGCGGATCCAGCGGCATTTTTCGCTCGCTGCGACGAGAAGCTGTATGCGGCCAAATCCGCCGGCCGTGACCGCGTCTGCGGCTGAAAAAAGCTATATTCGCGTCCATGCGCCGCCTCCTCGCAACGCTTGCCGTGTGCGTCCTCGGGTGCTCCGCCGCCGCCCCGGCTCCGAGCTCACCCACGCCACCGAGCGCGCCGGTTCTGCCTCCTCCTCAATCGAGCGAGTGGCTCACGTCTTTGGACCGTGAGCATCCGTTGGTGGGCAAAGTGTGGGACGTGAACGCGCAGGCCTTCGTTGCCCCGACCTTGGTCGTGCCGAAGCTCGCCGCCGCCAAAGTCGTGCTGCTGGGCGAGCGTCACGACAACCCGGACCACCATCGCTTGCAAGGCGCAGTGATCTCGGAGCTCGTCAAAGCCGGGCGCAAGCCCACCGTGGTCTTGGAGATGATCGAGGTGGAGCTGCAGCCGATCATCGATGCGTACCTTCAGAATCCGAATGCGACCGCGGCCGGCTTCGGAGCGGCTGTCGCTTGGGAAAAGACGAGCTGGCCCCCGTTCCGTGAGTACCAGCCCGTGCTCGACGCCGCGTTCGCGGGAAAGCTTCCGATCGCGGCCGGCAACGTGTCGCAGTCGGACGCAAAAGCGCTGGTCAAACAGGGCATCTCGGCGTTCCCGGCCGAACGAGTCGCTGCGTTGCGACTGGACCGCGCCTTTCCGAACGAGCTAGAGCAAGCATTGCTTGGCGAGCTGAGGGCCTCGCATTGCGGCCATCTGCCGGACAAGTACCTCGCCCCCATGGCGCTCGCGCAGCATGCGCGCGACGCGCAGCTTGCCCAGGTGTTGGCGCGCGCGGGCGCCAAGGACGGCGCGGTGCTCATCGCGGGCACCGGTCACGCCAGGGGAGATCGGGGGGTGCCCTACTATTTGAAGTTGGAGGCGCCGGATAGCAGCGTGATGAGCCTCGCCTTTCGCGAGGTGCAGAGCGGCCAGGAAGAGCCCACCGCTTACACCGCCAACGAGGGCCCCTTCGACTTCGTCTGGTTCACTCCGCGCGCGAGCGACGAAGACCCGTGCGCCGCGTTCGCGCCGAAGAGCAAGTAGCGCCGCGCGAGTGAGCAGTTGAGCTCGGAGAGCGGCGCTACGTTCGTTGCGACGGGCCCAGGGCTGCGTTCTTCGGCTCGCAGACGGCGTGCTCCGGCCGCACCCCGGGGCTCGGCGCCGAGAAGAGCTTGCCGAGCGAAGCGTCGATCACGTCGTACTTCGGCAGGAGCACGGACTTCCCCTCGGGGGTGCGGAAGCCCTCCACATGGTCGTGGCCCAACACCAGACCATGAAGGTGAGCCGGATCCGTGTTCATGCCGCGGCGCGCGAGCGCGAGTAGCTCGACCCGGCGCATGTCGGTCTCGATCGAGCTCTCGAAAGCGCTCCATAGATCCGGCAGCTTCAGCACCCCGAGACCGGAGAGCGCGCGCTGAACGCCCAGCAGGATGGCCTGCTGGCGCCGGGCGCGGTGAAAATCCGAGCGACCGTGGCGCGAGCGCGCGTACATGGCAGCGGTCACGCCGTCCAGGTGCTGCGGTCCTTCGTCAAGATCCAGCAAGCGGCGTCCGCCATCGACCCGCGCGTCCACGAAGTTGTCGCGGATCGCGCACGGCACCTGAACCTCCACCCCGCCGACCGCGTCTACCGCGCGCTCGAAGACGCCCAGGTCGAGCGCGATGGCGTGTTCAATCGGCAACTTGAGCGTGTCGGAGACGACACGGCTCAAGAGCTCGAGCGGCTCCCGATGCGTACGTTTGGCGACCTGGTACACGGTGTTGATACGATCCGTACCGCTCTCGGGAATATCGACGTAGAGGTCGCGCGGAATGCTCACCAAGCCAACGTGCTCGCGGGCTTCGTCGAGCACGACCAGCACGAGGCTATCGGCCAGCGCAGGTCCCGTGCCGTCCGGGCGGCGATCCAGCCCGATTACCAAGAAATTTCGGGTGTTCGTGAGGGCTGGAGTGCGCGTCGGTTTCGCCCGCACCGGCGCGGCCGGGGGCGCCGCTACGGCAGCGGAAGCGCTAGGCAGAGCCGCCGGCTCGGGGACGGACGCGACGCGCGCCGGCGCGTCGGCGCTCGGCGCGCTTGGCGTTCGGTACGGCGCGGCCCAGAGCCACGCGCACGCCAAGTAGCTTGCGCCCATCATCGAAAGAGCACCGATCCACACTGCACGCTTGCCAGACATGGCGACGCCCAGTGCAACAGGTAGACCAGCTCAGTTCCGGAACACGATACCGAGGTTCGTGAACGGCTGCCGCAACGCCAGGTCCAAATCGGACTGACCGTCGCGGGAGTGCTGGAAGCGGTGCTGCGCAAACCCCAGCTCCGCAAACAGCCCGAACTTTGGCGTGAAGTGCAGCGAGCCGCCGAACAAGGCACCGACGTTCCAGCCAATGCCAAACTCTGCGTCCTGCACGCCCCGCAAGAAGTCGATCGACACACCGATCGGCATGCCCATCCACACCTGGTAGTTGAAGGTCCGGGTCGTGATCGGCAAACGTAACCGCAAGAGTAGGTCCAGGTCGACGTGATAGCTGTGACTTCCGCCCCCCTTCTGGACGCCACGAGCCGAACTGGAGCATCGGTCCGATGAGCAGGTATTTGGCCACGGGCGAGTCCGCGCGCAGGTTCGCGCCGAGCGTGGTGTCCGCATTGCGCCCCGTGCCATCCCAATCCAACTTGCCCGGGAAGCCCCAGTGGAAAGCGAGCATGGTGTGGGCGAGCTCGTCGAATTCTTTTCGCGGTGGCGGCGGCGGCTCGTACGGGCGCGCGCGTGCGGGCAGCGGCGGCTCACAGCGACGCCCTTCCACACACGCGAGTCCGGCAGGGCAAGGGGGGTTACAAAGCGAGACGCACTGGCCCAAGTGGCACGTGAAGCCATCGCGGCAGGCCGGGTAGCAGGCAGGAGCGGGCTCGGCGGCGAGAGAGCTGGAATAAAGCAGCGCCGAGAGTGCTGGCGCCCAGGCGAGCGGACCTTGCCTAAGCTTCACGGGAGGAACGATAGCAGCGCGGTGCTAGGATGAAAGCGATGCCTCGCTTCGGTCGCGCTCTGCTCGTCATGTGCCTCGGTCTGTCGCTGAGCGCGTGTTACGGTCGCAAAGCGCAGCGGAAGCCGGCTACCAAAGCCGTGGACGCCGCGCGCAGTACCGCCAAACCGGAGCTTTTGCACCGCGGCGGCTCGAAGGCGCCACTGGAGCAATTCGTCCAGCAGCACGTGGAAGAGGCGGACGCGAGCGGCCAGCGCGTACTGGTCTACGTGGGCGCGACGTGGTGCGAGCCGTGCCAACGCTTCCACAAGGCGCTCGCGTCGGGCCAATTGGACGAGTCACTCGCGGGCACGAAATTCGTCGAGTTCGACGCAGATCGTGATCGCGAGGAGCTGCGCGCTGCCGGTTACGCCTCCAAGTACATCCCGCTCTTTTCCGTGCCGGACCACAGCGGCCACGCGAGCGGTCGCGCCATCGAAGGCTCCATCAAGGGGGACGACGCCGTGCGCAAGAATCTGGTGCCGCGTCTGCTGGCGCTCATGGACGGCCAACCCGTCGACTGAGCGCGCGATGAGTGAAGGTTTGCGCCTCGTCGTCTACGATCGAACCCAGCGCTTCCGCGCGCCGCGCGCCCTCGGGTACAGCTGGCAGTATGGCACGCACCTGTACCGCGCGCTCGGCCGCGTAGACCGCGCTTACGGCGCGCGTGACTTCGGCGGCGCGCTGCGCTTCCTCGCGACTCACGCCCCCGAGCAACCGATCCGTGAGCTACAGTTTTGGGGCCACGGCAAGTGGGGCAAAATCTTCGTGGATCGGGACGCGCTGGACCGCAGCGTGCTCGCGCCCTCGCACCGCTACTACGATTTGTTCCGCTCATTCCAGCAGCGTCTCACGCCCGACGCGCTGCTCTGGTTCCGCACCTGCGAGACGCTCGGCGCGCGCTCCGGGCAAGACTTCGCGCGGGCGCTGGCTGACGCGACGGGGGCGCGGGTTGCCGGCCACACGTACGTCATAGGCTTCTTTCAAAGCGGGCTGCACTGCTTGCGCCCCGGTGAGAACCCGAGCTGGTCCGCGACGGAGGGATTGTCGCGCGGGACCGCGGAAGCGCCGGAGCGCGCGCATTGGTCGACGGCCGACTCCCCCAACACCATCACGTGCTTGGACGGCCGCATTCCAGACGGCTTCTGACTAGGGCAGCGCAGCGGTGCCGTCCGGCAATCGCGCTTGCGTCCACTCCTCCAAGTAGTCCGTCGGCGGGTACTTGGCCGCGAGCGCCTCCACGAAATCGATGCCGAGGCCAGGCGCGTCGTTCGGGTACAGGTAGCCGCCTCGCACGATGGGCATGCCGGGGAACAACTCGTACACGTGCTCCGGAAAGCGACACCACTCGTGGATTCCGAAATTCGGGGACGAAAGCTCCAAATGCAGGTTGGCCGCGTGCCCGACCGGCGACGTGTCCGCAGGCCCGTGCCACGCGGTGCGAATCCCGTGCGCGGCGGCCATGGCCGCGACGTTGCGCGCGGGGCTGATGCCGCCCATTTGGCTCACGTGCATGCGAACGAAGTCCACCAGGCGCCGCTCGATCACGCGCTGCCACTCGAACGGGTGATTGAATAGCTCGCCGAGCGCTAGCGGCGTCGTGCACACCGCCCGCATTCGTTCGAGCCAGTCGAGCTGCTCCGGCGGGAGCGCGTCTTCCAAAAAGAAGAGCTTGAAGCGCTCGACCTCCTTCGCGAGCTGCACCGCGTCACTGGGCGAGAGGCGTTCGTGCACGTCGTGGAGAATCTCCGTGGTCTCCGGCAGATGCTCGCGCGCGGCTTCCAACAGCTTCAAGGTTTCGCGCACGTACTTATTCGGGTCGTAGTACGCGCCGGGCAGGGCGCCCTCCGGGCGGGGTTGGTCCGGCGTGCCGCCGCCATAGTTCCGTAGCTGCAACCGCACGTGCCGGTAGCCCTGCGCCAAAATCGCGCGCGCGTTGTCGAGCACCTCTTCGATGCTCGAGCCGTCTGCGTGCGTGTACGTCGCGACCGCTTCACGGCACTTTCCGCCCAGCAGCATGTAGAGCGGCAGGCCCGCGCGCTTGCCCAGAATGTCCCACAACGCCTGATCCACGCCGGACAGCGCGTTGTTCAGCACCGGGCCGTTACGCCAGTAGCCGTTGGCGCGCGCCGTCTGCCACATGTCTTCGATGCGCGAGGTGCGCACCTTGACCACGACGAGCCGCTCACGCACCGGCTGAACGACGAAAGTCTGGATGTCCGTGATCGTGATGGGCGCGGGCATGGGGGCTGCCATGATGGCATAGGATCTGGAATACTCGCCGCATGCCACCGCCCGCCGTCCCGCCCCACGCCGCGGTCGGCTTGTTTCCCGAGACACGCTGGACGCTCGTGCTCGCCGCGCGGCTGGACCCGAAACGGCGCGCGGAAGCGCTCGACGCACTGGTGAGGCCACGCTGGAAGGCGCTGTACGTCGTCGCCAGAAAGAATGGACTTTTACCGTCGGCGGCGGAGGACGCAGTGCAAGGCTTCGTCGCGCGCCTCTTGGAAGGGGACGTGCTCGCGCGCTTGGATCCGGGCAAGGGTCGGCTGCGCTCGTACCTGCGCTCCGCGTTTCGACATTACCTCTCGACGCTGCGGCAAGAAGAGCGCGCGCAGAAGCGCGGGAGCGGCAATGCGCCCGCCGACCTGTCGGACGTGGAAGGGTGGCTCGCGTCGCCGGACACCTCGCCGGACGTGCTGTTCGATCGCGCGTGGGCGCTCACCCTCTTTGCGGACGCGCTCTCGGAGCTGGAGCGCGAGTACGTGAGCGGCGCGCGGCTCGGGCCGTTCGACGTCGTGAAGGAGCTGTTTCAGTTCGGCTCCGCGCCACCCTATGCGGAGCTCGCCGAGCGGTACGGCATGAGCATTCCGCAGCTGAAGGCGTTCGTGCATCGCGCGCGGCTGCGCTTTCGAGAGCTGCTTCGCAAACGCGTGGCCGAAACGTTGCCCGACGCCGCGGACGCGGACGACGAGCTTTTGGCCCTGCTCGGAGCCCTCGCCGCTTGAACGAGGCTTGCCCGCGCTGCGGCCTCTCCGTGCCCGGACGAACGCTCGGCGCCTGCCCGCGCTGTTTGCTGAGCGGTTTGGACGAGCCGGAGCCGCCGCCGGAGTCGCCGCCCGGCTTGGAGCTCTTGGAAGAGATTGGCCGGGGCGGCATGGGTCAGGTCTTCCGCGCGCGCCACGCCCGCCTGGACCGCATCGTGGCGGTCAAGCTGCTGCCGGCGGAGCTCGCGTCCGATCTCGGCGCTCGCGCGCGGTTCGAGCGCGAGGCGCGAACGCTGGCGCGGCTCGCGCACCCGAACATCGTGACGGTGCACGACTTTGGCGCGTTGCCGGAGGGCTCGGGCTACTTGGTCATGGAATACGTGGAGGGCGGCACGCTGCGTTCGCGTCTGCCGCTCGCGCCGAAGGACGCCGAGCGCGTCGCGCGGGAGCTGTGCGAGGCGCTGGCTTGCGCGCACGCCGCGGGCATCGTGCACCGCGATCTCAAGCCGGAGAACGTGCTCTTCGACGCGGCCGGCCGCGCTCGGCTGGTGGATTTCGGCATCGCGCAGCTGCTGGCCGGCGAGCACACCGCGCTGACCGCGCCGCAGGTGGTGCTCGGCACGCCACGCTACATGGCACCAGAAGCGAGGAGCGGTGGGCCCACGGACGCACGCGCGGACGTGTTCGCCCTCGGCGTGTTGCTGCGCGAAATGCTCGGCGACTCTTCGTCGTCGGAGCTTTCCGCGGTCGCGCTCCGCGCGAGCCGAATGGAGCCACAAGAGCGCTACCCGAGCGCGCAGGAGATGTTGAAGGCGTTGCCCGGCGCCGGGCCACCGGCGCTCTCCGCCGATGAACAGAGCTGGATCCGCGCCGTCGCGCTCACGCTCGCCGGCGCCACCGCGATCTCGATTTATGCGGTACTGGTGTCGGGGACGCCGCGCATTCTGGAAGCCGAAGCGCAGCTGCCGTTCATCGTCTTCGACGCGCAGCAGTTGCCAGACGGCCGCTGGGCGACGCGCGCGCGCTTCGAGATCTGGCCGACGCTCTCTGCGGCCGGGGTTTGGGCGATCGCGCTGGCTGCTTACGGCGCGCTCCGGCTGCACTGGCGGCGCGCGCTTTTGGAGGTCGCCGACCCCGAGCGGCGCCTGGACCTGCGCGCGCTGCTGAAGCTCGCGCTCTTCATGAACGGCTTGTTCGCCGTGCACGTCGCGCTCGGCGGCACGTCGCTTCGTAGCGTCGTCGTCTACTTGCCTATTTTGGGCGGTGGAATCGGCATTCATGATTTCGGTCGAAGCTCCTTTCCAGAGCCCCTACCGAAACGCGCGCCGGCGGTTGCGCGCCGGCGCGCAGTAA
>JAQSWN010000219.1 GCA_029266615.1 Polyangiaceae bacterium | reverse complement strand
TCGGCTTGTCTGGTCGCTGTGCCGACTTTCAAGGGTCAGCGAGCCTCGCGTAAGAGGTTGACATGATTCTTCGTATCGTTAACTATTAACTCGCTCATCAACCAGGAGGATCAGAATGAAAGCTCCCCCCAAGGGCTGGCCACGGCTCAGCATTTCCGTTCACTACCGGGACGCGCACTCGGCGATCGATTGGCTATGCCGCGCGTTCGGCTTCGAGGTCCAGCTCAAGGTCGAGGGAGATGGGGGGGTGATCGTGCACTCCGAGTTGAAGTTCGGCGAAGCGCTCGTGATGGTAGGCGGCGAAGGCGGTAAAGAGCCGTGGCAGTCGATGCAGCGCTCACCTCAGGCTGTAGGCGGCGCAGTCACGATGTCGGCCTGCTTGTTCGTAGACGACGTAGACGCGCACTATGCGCGCGCGGTCGCGGCGGGCGGCAAGGTGACGCGTGAACCGGTCACGAGTGACTACGGCGAAGAGTACTGGACGGACCGCAGCTATGGCGTGCTCGATCCCGAGGGCCATCTGTGGTGGTTCATGCAACGGATCCGCGGCTAGTGAGCGCGCTCGATCAAACGCTGCTTGCGCTCGCAGACCCGACTCGGCGTGGTGTGATCGAGCTATTGCGGCAGGAGCCGCGACGCGCCAGCGACCTGGCCGAAGCGCTGTCGATGACGCGACCCGCGATGAGCCGTCATCTGCGCATGCTGCGTCGCTCCGGCTTAGTGAGCGAGAGTGAGCCGGAGCATGACGCACGCGTACGCGTGTACCGGCTTGAACCCGGTCCGTTCGCGGAGCTACGCGAATGGCTGACGGAGGTGGAAGCGTTCTGGGGCGACCAGCTCCTTGCCTTCAAACAACACGCAGAAAAACCTCGAAAGAAGCCGCGATGACGAGCGGGCGAGAGCCGGGAGACGAGGCGCGCGTCAGCGTGCTGGTGCGCGTGCCACCCGCGGAGGCGTTCCGTGTCTTCACCGAAGAGATCGATGGATGGTGGCGGCCGGGCCTCCGCTATCGCATTGGGAAGAATCGGAGCGTGGTGCACCTGGAGGCGAAGCTGGGCGGGCGTCTTTTCGAATCGTTTCAGACCGCGAGGGGCGATCAGGTACGGGAGACTGGCCGCGTCACCTGCTTCGAGCCGCCATCGCGGCTGGTACTCACGTGGCGCGCTGTCAATTTCGCGCCCGAAGAGCAAACCGAGGTGGAGGTCCTATTCGCCCCGAGCCCGAGCGGCACGCTCGTCTCCGTCTGTCACCGGGGCTGGCGTCGCATCCGCGCCGACCATCCGGTACGCCACGGCGAGCAGCCATCTGCATTTCTAGCGACGATGGGACGTTGGTGGGGCGAACTGATGACGTCGCTCCGCGAGCGACTCGATCGCCAAGACTGAACCGCACCACCGCCCCCGCGCGCAACGACTTGATTCGGCAGATGTCACCAACGCCGCTGCAGCGACTTGATTCGGCAGATGTCACCGACGCCGCCGCAACGACTTGATTCGGCAGATGTGGTCAGCGACCGGCGATCTTGCGCCAGGTGTCGCGCTCGCGCAGGCGGCTGGACCAAGCGACGACGTGGGGAAACTTTTCGAGCGAGGCTTGGATGGGGGTCGTGGGGAGAAGCTCGAGGTAGGGCATGTGGCCGATGTCTGCGATGGTGAGCTTGTCGCCGACCAGGAACGGTTGGGTGGCCAGCGGCTTGGAGAGTGCCGCGAACGCGAGCTCGAGCGCAGCTTGGGCCGCGTCCAACACGGCCTGCTCTTGCGGGCGCTTGAAGACGTAGTGGTAGATGAACTTCATGGCGTGCGGCGAAACGTTGCTCTGCTCGGCGCTGCTCCATTGGTCCATGAGCGCGCGGTCACGAAGGGTGGCGGGAACGAGCGCGTCGTTTGCTTTGGCGCTGATGTAGCGGCAGATGGCACGCGACTCGAAAAGGACGAAGCCTTCGTCGTCCAGAACCGGAACTTGCCCGAACGGCTGACGAGAGATGTGCGGCTCCGCCTTGTGCTCGCGCTTGGCGAAATCGATGACGTTCAGTTCGTAGGGCGTGC
The DNA here is from genome assembly GCA_029266615.1 of Polyangiaceae bacterium. Classification (GTDB taxonomy): domain Bacteria; phylum Myxococcota_A; class Polyangia; order Polyangiales; family Polyangiaceae; genus PMG-095. The sequence continues at coordinate 9,238 of JAQSWN010000219.1, read as the reverse complement.
CGGTCTCGAGCAGGGCCATGAGGACCTTGCGGGTACAGGTGCTGAAGGGACTTCCGTAGAGCTGGATCATGATGGAAGGGGTGATAGGGCGCCGGGCGCGTGCTCGGAAGTCGATTTATTGGGAAATGCGCGGAGGCGGCGCCTCTAACCGGACAATGCCCCCGATTTTCGCCAAAGTGAGCTGGATCGTTGTCGCCTCGGCAACACTTGCGGTCGCGTCGCCAGCGAAAGCGGCGATTCAGTGGAAAGGCTTTTCATGGAACGTGACGGACGCGACTTTCAGTTCATCGAGGAAGGCGCTCCTTTGCCGGGCATGGGTGGGAGCGGTGGGGGTACGAGTGGCGGGACGTCCACTGGCGGCGCGGCGGCAAGCACGAGCGGTGGTGGTGGGGGCGGTTCAGGCGCGGGCGCGGCCCAGGGCGGCGGGGCCGGCGGGGCTCCACCCATCGCGTGAAGCGCGAGCGGCGGTGCCATTTCCGGAGGCTCGTCCATGGCCGGAGCAACCTCGGCGACCGGCGGCGCGTCGTCCAGCGGCGGCTCGACGGCGAGCGGTGGACTTCCCGGTACGAGCGCTCCGGCAGCGGCGCCGCGGGCGAAGCGACCTCGGATGGCGGCTGCTCTTGCCGGTTACCGGGACGTAAACCGTCTCGCGGCGGGGTCGCGTTCGCGGCTGCGCTAGCGATGGCGCTATTCAGGCGCCGACATGGTCGAGCAGCAGGATCGGGCGGCGCTCCTCACGCGTGCGCTTGAGGTCGATGCGGCCGCGCACCGAATATTCGGTGGTCTCGTCATTGGCCAAGATGGCTTGGGACACGGTCCAGTAGTCGGGCCCGACTTGAACCGTGAGGTGCTGCGGGCTGCGCGCGCTCTGGTCGAGCTGAATGTGCTCGTTATCCGTATAAAACGGCTTGATTCGGCGCTGCAGCTCCGGCACCGCCAGGTCCAGCTCGCCCGGTTCGGCGAGATCGGAAACGGTTTCGTAGTCGCCGTACTCGATGGCGCGCAGGATGCCGAACATCAGGTTGCGGACGAGCGCGGTGAAGCGCCGCGTGTCGGTCGTGATGTCGTGTGAAGGTGCGTCCGGCGCTTCTTCCTCTTCGCGCTGCGCGGGTTGATACGTGGGGTCGCGGAGGCGCTCCCACTCGTCCAGCAGGCTGGAGTCCACGCCGCGAATCAACGTACCGAGGTGAACGATGATGTCGTCCACCTGCTCCGTACGGGACAGCTCCGGCACGGTCTGATTGAGGGTCTTATAGACCTCCGACAAGTAGCGGAGCAGCAAGCCTTCAGAGCGAGAAAGGCCGTATTCTTTGATGTAGCCGCTGAAGGAGTGGAGGTTTTCCACCATCTCCCGCGCGACGGACTTGGGTTTCAGCACCTCACGCGCAACCCAGGGGTGCTCCTTCGAGAACGCTTCGAACGCCGCGTAGAGGAACTCGGCGTTGGGCTTGGGGTGCTCGACCTTCTCGAGCTCCGCCATACGCTCGTCGTACTCGACACCAGCCGCCTTGAGCTCGGCCACCTTCTCGCCTTTGAGCTTGTCCACTTGCTGTCGGAGGACGACCTCTGGATCTTCGCAGATGGATTCGACCAGCGTCAGCACGTCCAGCGCGTAAGTCGGGCTCTCGCGATCGAGACGCTCCACCGCGTCCACGATGAAGAGGCCGAGCGCCTGGAACAGGGAAAACCCTGCTTGGAGCTCCGCGTTGAGGCGAACGCCGCCGCCGTCCGCCGCGGAGCGGAACTCGATGATGCCGGCTTGCCACAAGGAGCGCAGCAACTCTAGCGCCTCTTGCTTGTGATGGCGCTTGCGTTGCGGTGTTTCCAGGCTGTCGCGCACCAGCTGCTTCATCGCCCTGCAGCCGCCCTGAGGACGACCGAGCACCGAAAGCAACATGCCGTGCGAAACCTGAAAACGCGAGACGAGTGGCTCCGGCGCCGAATCCACCAGCTTTTCGAACACGGCCTTGTCGAAGTGCACGTAGCCCCAGTCGGGCGGCTTCTTGCGCACGAACTTCTTGCGGCCCTGCGCCGCGCTCTTCGCCTCCAGCCGCAAGTTCTCGACCGCGTGCTCGGGCGCGAGCGCGACCACGTAACCCTGCGTATCGAACCCCTTGCGCCCCGCGCGACCGGCGATCTGATGAAAATCCCGCGCGGTGAGGATGCGCACCTTCTCCCCGTCGTACTTGCACAGCTTGGTGAATAGAACCGTGCGGATCGGCACGTTGACGCCGACGCCGAGCGTGTCGGTCCCGCAGATGATCTTGAGTAAGCCCCGTTGCGCGAGCTTTTCGACGAGCAAGCGATAGCGCGGCAACAGCCCCGCGTGGTGCAAGCCGATGCCGTGACGCAGGAGCTTCTGCATCTCCTTGCCGTGAGGGCTGCGGAAACTCTCCCCCTTGATGGCCTCGGCGAGGGTCTTCTTCTCTTCCTTGCTCGCGAAATCCACGCTGAGCAGGCTCTGCGCGGCTTCGGCCGCGCCGCGCTGGGTGAAGTTGACGACGTACACCGGCGCGCGGCCCTGCTCGACCAGCGTCTGCACCGCCTCCTGCAGCAATTTCTCCTGGTATTCGAAGCTGAGCGGCACCGGGCGCTGCGCGGAGCGCACGGTCATGACGGATTCGCCCGTGTGCTTTTGCAGCACCTGCTCGAACGCGGACACGTCCCCCAGCGTCGCGCTCATGAGCACGAAGCGGCTGCGCCATAGGGTAAGCAGCGGCACCTGCCAGGCTACGCCCCGCTCTTTGTCCGAGAAGTAGTGAAACTCGTCCATCACGACGTAGTCCACGTCCGCGTCTTGGCCCTCGCTGAGCGCCATGTTGGCCAGAATCTCGGCCGTGCAACAGATGACGGGCGCGTCACGATTCACGGTTGCGTCGCCCGTCATCATCCCCACGTGCTCGGGTCCGAGCTCACGGCACAGCTCGAAGAACTTCTCCGAGACGAGCGCCTTGATGGGACACGTGTAGAACGAGCGCCGCCCTTCCGCGACGGCCTTGAAGTGCACCGCCATCGCGATGAGGGACTTTCCGGAGCCGGTCGGCGTGTGGACGATGACGTTGCCGTCGGACATCACGGCCAGCACCGCTTCTTCCTGGTGCGGGTACAGGGACAAGCCGAGCTTCTCCACGTACTGGAGGAAGCCGTTCAACACCGCGTCCGAGTCGGAGCCGGGCGGAGGAAGACAAGCGTAGAGCGGCGCGACGGCTGCCATTTCGGCCCTCCGCATGTCACAAGCGCTGCCGCGCCGCCAGCCGAATCGCGGCGCTCAGCTCCGGCTGGCGGCGGCGAGCGCGATTTGCTCGTCCAACGCTTCTAGCATCAGCCGGTTGCCGTCTTGCGAATAGGCTCTGAGGTTGTCCGCGCAGCGCGGCACGTCTGCCAAAAACGCGTCCAACGTCGGCTTGTCTAGCACCTCCGCGTGCCGGCCGTACCCGAGTTGCTGCAGGTAAAGCGCGTTCAACGTCTGCTCGAATTGGCCCTGCACGGGCAGGCTGAGCACCGGCTTGTGCAGGTAGACGGCTTCGCTCATCAGCGTGTAGCCGCCGCCCGCGATCACCGCGCGGGCGGTGGCCAAGTCGTCGATGAAGCCGGCCTCGCTAAACGGACGGAACGTGAGGTTCCGCTCCACTTGGTCCACCTGAATGCCGCGGCGCACGCCGTACACTCGGCACGGCAATCCGCTCTGCTCGAGCGCGCTCATCAAGTCCGTGTTGGTGGTGGAGGTCTGATAGACGAGCAGGTGCTCGCCGGGCTCGGACTTCGCGGCCAGGATCTCCGGACGCAGAATCGAAGGCACGAGCGTGGTTCGGTCTTTGCGCACCTCGGGGTAGAAGAACGTCGCGACGAGGTAGTGAAAGCACCGGGGCAGCTTGGCTTTGACGATGCTCTTCGTCAGCTCGAAATTGCGCTGGTACCCGTCGAGAAGCGAGGGCTCGTGCTTGCAGCGGTTGATGATCTGCATGTTGTCCACGCTGATCACCGGCAAAAGGTGGTTCTTTGCGTACAAGTAGCTGAAGGACTCGAAGTCGCTCACCACCACCTCCGGGCGGAACTCGTCGATCAGGTCGAAGTACGCGTTGACGTTCTTGGGTAGTCCGGTGAGCGCGCCCTTGAGGTTCTCCAGCAGCGTGCCCAGCTTACGGACCGAGTTTCCTTCGTACTGAATGGTAAGTCCCCAGATCTTGTGGACGTTCTCGAAACGCTGCGCCAAGTAGTCGCGCGCGCGGCCGGACACGACGACGTGCACGTCGTGTTGCTGGGTGAGGTGCTCCAAGATGACGCTCGAGCGCGTCGCGTGGCCCATGCCTTCACCGACGACGCCGTACAGAATCCTCATGCGACGACGTTAGCTCAGTGGCAAGCTCGGCCCAATGCTCCAAACCGCCCCCGCCCTGCCGCTGGTCTTTTTTCCAGGTGCGGGCGGCCGCGTGGAGAATCTCCGCCCGATCGCGCTTCGCTTGGCGCCGCGCCGCGAGACGATTCTGAGTGAATATCCGGGGCTCGGCGGGGCGGCCGCGAATCCGAAGCTGGTTACGTTTACGGATCTTCAGGCGTACTTGCTGGCACGGCTACCGGAAAGGTTCGACCTCGTCACGATGTCGATGGGCGGCGTGCTCGCGCTGCGTATAGCCCTCGATTTTCCCGAGCGACTGCGCAAGCTCACGCTGCTCGCCACCTCGGGCGGGGTTAACGTCGCCGCGCTCGGCGGCATCGATTGGCGTGACACGTTCCGGCGTGTCCAGCCGCAAGCCCCGAGCTGGTTCGTGGACGACCGCACGGATGTCTCCTCCCGGCTCGGAGAAATACGGCACGACACGCTGCTCATTTACGGCGACGCGGATCTGATCGCGCCCCCGGAGGTCGGCCACCTACTCGCGCGGCACCTGCCGAGCTCGCGCCTGGAGATCATCGCCGGTGCCACCCATGACCTGGAGATCGACCATCCAGACTACATTGCGAGTCTGATTGAGGCGCACCTGCGCAAGGTCGTAATTGGTGAAGATGAGCGGTAAGGCCCAGAGCGGCTGACTCACCCGCCCTTCAGCACGCTCCGAGACACCCACAGCAACGACGAGGTGCGCCTCACACGTCGAAGCTAGAACTAGTGCACGCCGAAAGCGGCACCGCGATCAATTTCCCAATCTCACGTTACGAGCGAAGAAACTGCGTCTCAGGATTTTCTCGCCGCCACAGCGCGAAGTCCATGAAGTAGTGGTGCAGATTCACGAACGTGAATATCGCCGCGAAGCAAGGCGTCGCCCCGAGGTCCGAATAGCGTGCGGCTCGTCGATCCACGAGCGCGGCGTCGAGCGAGCCTGGGAGGAGATGAAACAACACGAGTCCGAGCGCCAGCGCCAGCGCCGCATAACCGCCGAGCACCGTGGCCACGGGTCGACCGAACGCAGGAGCGCCTTCGTGCGCGTGCGCTTCGCCTCGTTTCAACAGCCAGACGAAATACAGGTACTGAACGGAGTGGAGGGCCGGGATCACGTACATGAACAGCGGGTCGATCCCGCTGTAGACGACCCAAACCCAAACCCCGCACAAGAAGCCGGCCAGAGGAGCCCACGAAAGCCCACGCTCTTCGCGCCATTTCTTGATGAGGACACCGGCGAGCACGAGCGCACTGACGAAGAACAGCACGCGCGTGCTCGGCTCTAGCCATGCCGGATGCGGCCAGGTGAAATACACGACGCCCTTCTCTTCCACGTGCCGACCAGAATCGAACGGGCTCGCCCAAGCATAGGCCCACGCCGCAAAGCAGTGCGCGAGCAGAGCGCGTCGCTCGACGGCCGAGTAAGGGGCGCCGCGCCGCGAAGACAGTACGGTGAGAACTCCGAAGCTCTGCTTAACGTAGTGCCAGCCCACGAGGGCGAACATCACCTGGGTCATGGCCCCGAGCGAAGCGGCGGAGCGCGTGAGCAACGCGGACAGCGCCCACGCGGCCAGACCCAGCGGAACGACTACCCCCGCGAGCCAGTACCTCGAGCGCTGCGCCAGCGGGACGTTGGCGCCCCACAGCCGCTGCTTCATGCCTCGGTAGAAGAGGAGGTAAGTGATCGAAAAGTGCGGATCGTTGATCACGTGCGCGCCGTGGAACATCAGGAAGCCCACCGCGAGCTCGGCTGGATCCGCCCCCAACAGCTCTGGCAATGCGAGGCATAGCGGCAAGATGAGCAGCGTCCCGCCGCCAGTAAGCATCAGCTCGACGACCCAGGACGGGGCCGCCAGGGGGGCGCGCTCTTCACGTTCCGCGGACGGGGGAGCCAAGGCCCCTTCGGTCACCGCGCTGGTCATTGCGCGTGATTTAGCACGGCCTTTCCGACCTCACCGGAATGCCATCGCCCCTTGCCCGTTTTTGTCAGAGCTCGCCCCCTCCGCGATCCATAAAGCTCGGCTCCTCGTAGACCTAGAGCCTGGAAATGGATGGAACCGAGCTCAGATTGGCCGAGCTGATGGGGGCGCTGAGCTACGCGCTCGACATCACCGAAGGCCAGCCGCAAGGACATTGCGTGCGCGCATGCCTGATCGGAATGCACCTCGGGCGCCGGTTGGGCCTTTCCGACGAGGCGCTGGCCGAGCTTTACTACACGCTCCTCTTGAAGGATTTGGGCTGCAGCAGTAACGCGGCCCGCATTTGCGAGCTGTACATCACGGACGACCTCGCGTTCAAGCGCGACGTGAAGCGACTGAACGACGCCGACTTCCTACAAACCGTGCAGTTCGCGCTGGACCACACCGCGCTCGGCTCGGGCTTGTGGCAGCGCTTCAAGGTGCTGCTCGGCTCGCTGCGCACCAAGGAGTCCGTGGCCCAGGAGCTCATCGTGACTCGCTGCCAGCGAGGCGCGTCGATCGCGCGCCGCCTGCGCTTTCACGAGCGCGTCGCGCAAGGCATCCACAGCTTGGACGAGCATTTCAATGGTCACGGCCGCCCGGAGCGACTTACAGGCGCCGACATTCCTCTCTACTCGCGCATCGCGCTCCTAGCGCAGGTCGTGGAGGTGTTTCACTCGCAGAGCGGGCGCGAAGCCGCGTGCGAAGAGGCGCGGCGCCGCAGCGGCACCTGGTTCGATCCGGAGCTCGTGACCGCGCTGCTCGCCATCGGCGCCCACGACGAGCTGTGGCAACAGCTTGCATCGCCAGACGTCTCGGCGCATGTCTTCGCGGCCGAACCGGCGCAGTTCTCGATCCGGGTGGACGACGAGTACCTGGACGAGATCGCGGCTGCGTTTGGCGAGGTGGTAGACTCCAAGAGCCCTTACACCGCCGGTCACAGCGCGCGCGTCGCGCTGTACACGGATGCCATCGCCGAGCAGCTCGGGCTATCGGCGGCGCGCCGGCGTTGGCTTCACCGCGGCGCGTTGCTGCACGACGTTGGAAAGCTGGGCGTGAGTAACGCGCTCTTGGACAAGCCGGGCAAACTGGACAGCGCCGAGTGGGAGGCAGTGCGGAAGCACGCCCTCTTCACCGAGCAAATCTTGAGCCCTATCCCGCAGTTTCGCGAGCTCGCGCGGGTAGCCGGTGCTCACCACGAACGGCTCGACGGCACCGGCTATCCCCGCGGCTTACGCGCGGATGAGATTGCCCTCGAAACGCGCATCATCACGACCGCGGATATCTTCGACGCCATCACCGCCGAGCGCCCATACCGGGCCGCGGTCGCAGTACCGCGCACGCTCGAAATCATGGAGTCGACGGTTGGAACCGCGCTCGATCCGGAGTGTTTCGCCGCCCTGCGCCGCGTCGTCGATTCGCTCGTCGTCGAGCATGCCGCCTGAACGCATCGAGACAGGTTGCTACGATCCTTTTTACGTCGACGTGAAGCTCGGCCACACCCTGCCAGCGCGGCTGGCGTCCGTTCGCGACCTCGAGACGAGCCGGCAAAACTTCCCCAACCAGCGATTTGCGCGCGCGTACGTGCGGAGGCCCTTCGTCCCCGGCCCCAAGACCGCGGGCGGCAACGCGTCGGGCGCTAGTTAGACGGAGCTCGCCTGCATCGGGCGTCGCTGCTGGCCTTGGCGGCAGCGACACAAATGTTTCCGGCGGGGGTGGCGCGCTTCGCGCTATGTTGCGCGGCATGAGCAGCGAGAGCTTACACGAGCCCATTGAGCTCCTGTCGGAAGACACGAAGAACCAACATCGCGCCATCGTTTCGCTGATGGAGGAGCTGGAAGCCGTCGACTGGTACCAGCAACGCGCGGAAGCTTGCACCGACCCAGAGCTGAAGGCGGTGCTCATCCACAACAAGAACGAGGAAGTGGAGCACGCGATGATGACGCTCGAATGGTTACGACGGAAGGTCCCCGTGTTCGCGGAGAACATCGGCACGTACATCGGCTCGACGGGACCAATCGTCGGCGTCGAGCAAGGCGCAACGGGTCATGGCGGCGCTGGTGGCGGCGCCGAAGCGCCCTCGGCCTCGGTGTCGCTCGGTATCGGTAGCTTGAAAGGAATGAAGTGATGGATCTCCTCAAACGAGAGCTTGCACCAATCACCAGCGAGGCCTGGGAACAGATCGACGACGAGGCGCGTCGTGTGCTCAAGCTCCACTTGGCGGGACGCAAGCTGGTGGACTTCTCCGGGCCGCACGGCTGGCAGCTCGGCGCGGTCAATACCGGCCGGCTCAAGCACATCGAGGCCACCGCTCCCGACACGGTCGCGCACGCGATTCGCGACGTGAAGCCCCTCGTGGAGCTGAGGAGCAACTTCAAGCTAGAGACGCTGGAGCTGGACTACGCCGCGCGGGGCGCGGACGACCTGGATCTGGAGCCGGTCATCGCGGCCGCGGAGCGCATCGCGCGCGCGGAAGATTCAGCCATTTTCCGCGGTCTGCCGGCCGGCGGCATTCAGGGCATCATCGAAGCGAGCCCGCACACCCCCGTCGAGGTCAAGGCACCGAGTGACTGGCCTCGCGCCGTAAGCCGCGCGAAGGAGGCGCTGCGGCTCTCCGGCGTCAACGGCCCGTACGCACTCGCCGCCGGACCGACCGCTTACGCAGAGCTCACGTCCGAAGGGGACGACGGCTACCCACTGCGCAAGCGCCTCGAAGAGAGCATCGCGGAAGGTTCCTTGGTATGGGCGCCCGCGTTGGAAGAGGGCGCCGTGCTCCTCTCCACCCGGGGGGGTGATTACGAGCTCACCGTCGGGCAAGATCTCTCCGTGGGCTACGCCATCCACGGTACGACCGACGTCGAGCTCTACATCACGGAGTCCTTCACCTTCCGGGTGTTGGAGA
>JAQSWN010000415.1 GCA_029266615.1 Polyangiaceae bacterium | reverse complement strand
TCGCGGTCGCGCCGCTCCCGCTCGACGGCTGGTTACCGGCGACGCCGCTCGCTCCCGCGGTCGCCGCCGGTACACCGCCGCTGGCCGTGCCTGCCATCGGCACCATCGGCTCGGGCGCCTGCGTGTCCGTGCCGCAGGCACCGAGCGAGGCGAAGCTCCCGAAGGCCGTAAGCGCTCCCAAGACTCCTGATGTCGAGATTCGCATGGCTGGCTCCTCACGACTCAGGGCGCGATCAGGATCTGCATCTGGGCGGTCACGATGCCGCCCATGCCCATGATCGAGCCGCTCAAGCTGCTCTTCGCGCGGAGCCCGCTGTTGTTCGCCTCATCCGCGGCCATCGCCGCCGCGTAAGCGGACAGCTTGGTGCGCGTCAGGTATGGCTCGTTGGCTTCGTGAATGGACTTGCTGAACGCCGGATCGAAGTAGAACTGCGTCGTGAACAGCCACTTGCCGCCGGTATTGCCCTTCGCGTAGTTGACGCGCCCCAAGGAAGTCGACCCTTTTTGGAACGCGACGAAATGGATGTGCAGGTCGCGCCCGTTGTACCAACCTGGAAAGATGCTCTTGAAGGAGACGACCCCGTTCGCGTCGGTGGTCTGCACACCGCGACAGAAGCGATCCGTATTTTCCAGATCGTTTTGGTTGGGCTTGCCCGCGTAGGTCATGTCCGGCTTTTGCTCGGTCGCGGTGCCGCGCTTGCCGAATCCGCTGTAGTAGCCCTGCGCGTCCGTGTGCCAGATGTACACGTCCACGTCGGGCAGCGGCTTCTGGTTACAAGTCGTGCTGCTCGCGTCGAGGATGCGAAGGTGCAGGTGCATCTCCACACCCGCGGGCGCGGTCATGTCGTACTGGCCGCGGATGTCCTGGCGGAACAGGGAGACGTCGTCTTCCTTCTCCAGCTCATGAATGAAGAACGGTCCTTGCCCGGCCCCGTCCGTTTTACTCGCCATGCACGCCGGCACGTCGTCGAAGGAAGGGATCATGATGCCGCCGCCCCCGCTGCCGCCTGCGCCCGCTGCGCCCGCGCTGCCGGCTTGAGCGCCGCCGGCGCCACCCGCACCACCCGCACCACCCGCGCCGCCCGGCGCCACGCCCGTGCCGCCGTCGCCGGCGCCGGCCGCCGCGCCCCCGGCTCCTCCCCCCGCCATCCCCGGGTTGCCGCCGTTCAGGCCCCCGCTGGCACCGCCCCCGGAGCCAGTTCCGCCTGCTCCAGCTCCGCCCATGGCGCCCGTCGGCACCTCCTCCGCCCCGCCGCAGGCGGTCGCAGCGATGGCACCCAAGCCCCCGAGGACGCTTCGACGGCTCAGGTTCGAAACTGGTGTACTCGCTAGAATTTCACGCTTCGTCGACATGCAGCCTGCTCCTTCGATTCGGTATCGTTCCGCGGTGGACAGAGCTGTCGCTCACGGCGGCCCCGCGGCGCCGTCACTGATCCATTGATGTAGTGTCGCGAGCTCGTCCGCGCTGAGCGTGGGTCCGGCCATGCTGGGTGGCATCACGCCCGGGATGCACTGCGCGCTCGCAGACGGCTGGCAGCCCGCTGTCTCGGCCTTGCCCGACGCCTTCAGGTAGAGCCAGCTCTTGTCCGGATCCCCCGGCACCACGAGCTCGAATTGACCGCCACCACGCGAAGGCTGATTGACGAGGCCCTCTACGATATCGGAGGAGCTCACGTGACCACCCAAACGAAGCTTCGCGTTGGCGCCGGTTTCAGCGTGGCAGCCACTACACAGGTTCTTTTGGCTCTCGAACAGGGGCCGCACCTTCTCGTGGAAGAAGCCGGACTCGAGCGGCAGGGGCTCGTTCGGATCCACCACGTCATCCGGATCCAGGTCTTGCTGGATGATGGCTATTTCCGTGTGCATCTCCTGGCACTGCGCCACGAGATCCTTCTTCAGTTGCGCGTCGTCCGGCTTGAGGCCTTTGGCGAGCCGGTACTTTTCCCACACGTTGTCGATCCAGCCGTGCAGCTTCCAGAACATGTAGTTGTCGATGTTCGACTCGGTGTTGTTCACGCCGTGGGTGGTGTTGCCCGGTCTGGCCCACTTGGCGTGCAGCACGAAGTGGAGGCCGACCCACGGCATGTTGGCGGCGCCCATCAGCTTCTGCCCCACGTTGCACTGCAGCCAAAAGCCGAGCTCCCCCTCGTCTTTGAACCGCGCGAGGTTCTCCGGCTTATCGATTTCATCGCCAATTTTGCCGGCCGCGAGGGCGTCTGGATCCCAGTCTCTCCACGCCGAGCGCCACTGCGCCGGAACGTCCTCCGCGGACGACGGAAACTTGCTGAAACCCGTGAATTGTTCGCTGTGCTTGGGCCACAGCTGCTTCAGCGCCTGGATCATGTGGCGGTGAAAGACGAGGAACTGGTACCCGTCACCGCTCGAAACGCAGTTCTGGTCTTGGGGCACGAGTTGCGTGAAGCGGCAGATGTTCACCTTGCTCAAGCCGCCTCCACCGGGCAGGTTGCAAGCGCGAATGGCGTGCCACTCCACGTGGGAGCCCTGCCAGCTGTTCTCGGTCATCCACTTCAGGACTTCCGGTTGAACCGTGGTGTCGACCAAGCTCGGGTCGGTCTTGCCCGGAGGAAAGAACTCGGCCGGTCCGTCCTTCATGTCGGGGCTGTCGTCGCTCGGGTGCGGGGAATAGCCGTTCACACAGTGGGCGACGTGCCCAGAAGTGGCCGGCAAAGGCGGGGCTCCGCCGCTCGCGCTGCCCCCAGAGCCACTTTGGCCGCCGGGCCCCGTTCCCGCACCCGCCCCGGAAGAGCCGTTTCCGCCTGTCTGCGCGCCGGAAGCGCCGCCGGCCGGTGCGCCGCTACCTGCAGGTGTTCCTGCGATGGCGCTCGCGGTTCCGCCGTTCACGCCTGGGGCGCCGCCCGACTCACTGCAGCCGCTAACGCAAGCAACTTGGAAGAATAGCGCGCTCAGCCCCACCCAAGGCGCCCGCCGAGCGGAAGTAAAAGCAGATCGCAGTTCGGTGACTCGCATGTCGCTCTCCGCCGCGGATGTGCAGCGCGTGCGTCAGATGCGATCGTTCGACACCTGGCACACGGGCGTACGGCAAAGAGCTACCTGTACCCACTGACTCGGCCCTTGCCCAACCGAGTTTTTTCGCATCCTCCGTCTGCAACTTTGCTTGGCTACGGTAGCGACGGCCAAGGCGCCCCACCGTCC
>JAQSWN010000218.1 GCA_029266615.1 Polyangiaceae bacterium | reverse complement strand
CGACGTCAAACGACGCCTGGCGCACGAGATGGCTCCCAACGCGCACAATCGCTTCTACCTGGCGACGAAGGCCCGACGCTCCGGACACCTGTTCACGAGGAGCGAAGACAGCGACGCCGAGGAACCCTCGCCCGTATCCGGCACGGGGGCTCGTGGCCGCTGAGTGGGCGATTCGGCTGACGCCGGAGCCCTTCCGCGACTTTTTGCCGTACACGTCACTTTCGGCGCTGAAAGTCATCCACACCCGCAAGGTGATCGAGAAGGCCGTCTCCATCATCAAGCACGCGGAGGCGGACCGCCTCCGTGAAGCCAACGTGCTCTCCGCGTCAGTCCGCGCCGTGGGCCTCCCCATCGAAATCGCCAGCGCACCGGTAGCTCCTTTGGACGTGAGCGGGCTGAGCCCCGAGGCGCGCACGACGATTGGGTCGCGCATTTTGGGTCTCTACTTCCACCAGCTCCAGAGCTCGAGCGCGTGGTTTTTGGACCTACGGCCGAGGAATCTCGCGTGGAACGACGCGCGCGGCTCGCTGACCTTCTTTCCGAGCGGATTGTGGTTCGAGCCGGAGAATGACTTCAAGCGGCGGGTGCAGGCGCTCTATGCAGGCTTCTACCGGCAAGACCGAGCGGCGCTCGCCACGGGCGTGGAGCTGTACGGTTGGGAGTCGAGCCCCCGCGCTGGGTTCGCCCATCGCATCGAGCTGCTGCTCCGGGAGCACTTCGGCGCCGGGAACGCGCAGGCGATTCGCTTTTCGATAGCTCACTTTCGCGCGACGTTCGACCACATCTTCCAGGAGGCGGCGCACAGCGGCGCCAAGCTCCACCCCGACCTGACGTTCCTCGGCGTGGGGCTCGTCGGCCTGTACTTGACCCTCGAGCAACTAGGAGTACCGCTGGATGCGCGAGCGGCCTTCGAGGCGAGCGTCACGCACGGCCCCGTGAGAGACGAACCATGAAAGGGCCGCCGAAGGACGCGTGGGCGAGGTCGCGAGCCATGCTGGGGCTCGTCGCGGGCCTTTCCGGCCAAGAGCTGCGCCACCGCGTCCGGGCCGGCCTTACCGGCTCGGTGGAGAAACTACGAGCGTCCGAGCTCGCGGCGCGCGTCGAGCAGGCGCGTCTGCTCGTCGACAGCTTGGGGCGGCTCAAGGGCGCGCTCATGAAAGCAGGCCAACTGCTGTCGATCGACGCGAGCGACGTGCTGCCGCCGGAAGCCATCGCCATCCTCGCCCAGCTGCAAGCGGGCGCGGAGCCTGTCGATTTCGAAAACCTGCGCGGGGTGCTCGTCGAAGAGCTGGGGCAGGGCTGGGAGCGCGCTTTCGATAGCTTCGACCAGCGCCCGGCCGCCTCGGCCAGCATCGGGCAGGTGCACCGGGCAATGGTATCGGGCGTGAACGTCGCCGTGAAGATTCAATACCCGACCGTGCGCGAAAGCATCGACAGCGACATCGATGTCTTGCAGAAGCTCGGCCATGGCTGGCTCTCGGTCTCACGCAGCGAGATCGACCTCGCCGGCGTCTTCGCGGAGCTCCGGAGCAATTTGCACCGCGAGGCGGACTACCGTCACGAAGTGAAGAGCCAGCAACGCTTCGCGGAGCTGCTGCAGGACGCCCCTCAGTTCGTCGTACCGAAGTCGCTGCCGGAGCTATCCACGACGCGGGTGCACACGATGACGTGGGAAGAGGGGCGAGCGCTCGCAGAATGGCTGCGAAGTAGCCCCACGCGCGAAGAACGGCTCTGGCTCGGCAAGCTCCTACTAGATCTCTATTGCCTGGAGTTCTTTCGCTGGGGTCTCGTACAGACCGACCCCAACTTCGGCAACTTCTTGGTGCGAGGTGCCTCACGCCAGCTCGTGCTGCTGGACTTCGGCGCCACGCTCGAGTTCGAGCCTGATTTCCGCCGCGGTTACGTGAAGCTGCTGCGCGTGGTGGCGTCGGGAGACGCGCAGGAGATCGGGGACGAAGGCGTCGCCTTCGGCTTGATCGATCAGCGTGAGTCGCGCGCGACGCGCCAGCTGTTCGCGGAATTTCTGCAGACCGCGGTGGAGCCGTTCGCCCCATCCCGGCAGCCCTTCGTGTTCAGCGACTCGGGTTACGCGGAGCGCTCCCGAGACATCGGGCGTCGCTTCGTTCGCGGCCTCGAATTCTCGCCCCCGCCGCGGCGACTGCTGTTTCTGCATCGCAAGCTGGGCGGCATCTTTCAGCTCCTCAAGCGCCTAGACCTGGAGCTCGACCTACTTCCGTACTGGGAGACGATGGTCCAGTCCGACGACTGATGCAGCGCCCCCTCTCTACGTGGATTCGCAGCGACTGCGCGGGCAAGGATCCGTTCGCAACCACGTGCTCACTCTCGCTCGGCCCGCACACCATGACGGTTGTCATTTCGACGACTGAAAGCTTGTTTTCGAGCGCTGCACCACTGGTCGTTATCACTGCGCGGTGACAGGATTAGAAACGTGCAGTCACCTGCCGAGCTCGAGGAAAACGAGCCTCCTACGCCCTCCGCGGTGCGAACGGCCGTCGACGCGCTGGGTCGTTTTCCGCTATTTTCCAAGGTAGACCCAGCGATCGTCCGCCAACTCGGCGCGGTCGCCAAGCTGGCGACGTACCATCGCGGACAAGAGCTGTTCCACGCAGGCACGTTACCTCGCGCGCTGCCCATCGTTCGGAGCGGGCTCGTGAAAGTGGTTCGGTCGACGTGCGGAGGGCACAACGCCATCTGCGGCCTGTTCGGTCGTTCAACCCCGCTCGAGCTAGCCTCGTTAATCAACGATACGCCCTACCCCAGCACGACCATCGTGGCCTCCAAGAGCCTTTCCGTCGTGTCCATCCCCCGAGCAGACTTGCTCGAGGCCCTCCGCGCGGCGCCCCAATTGAGCTTCAACTTGCTGTGCGCGTGCGACGCCTGCACCAACATGCTGCACGACAAGATAGACGTGCTCAGTGCGGGCACGGTGCACGCGCGCCTGGCTACCCTACTCATCAAGCTCTACCGCCAATTCGGTGACGAGATGGAGGGCGGGGTCGTGCGCGTCCTGGTGCCGCTGTCACGGCAGGAGCTGGCGGACCTGGTGGCCACGTCCTTCGAAACGGCAATCCGGGTGTTGACGCGCTGGGAGCGTGACGGTGTCGTGAGCACGGACCCCGACGGCTTCACCCTGCATGACGTCAGCGCGCTTACCCTCGCGAGCGGAATGAGCAGCGACGACTGGGCGTCGTCTTGATCGGGGAAAGAAAGATCCGTGGAGCGGTGCCCCGGAGCGGTGGTACCTTGGGCTTCGTTGTTCGAACGATCGGCGCTGAGATGGCTGGGGTGCGTACTTGCGCTCGCTTGTGAGCCGGTTCCGGAACAAGTCGTAGAAACCGGCCTCCCTGGCACGCCCCCCGTGATTGCTGACTTGATCGCGGTCGCGAAGCCGCCAGCGGTCGTGACGGAAGCGGCCACGGTCGCGCCGAGCGCCGCCCCCAAGACGCCCCTTCAACCTCAGTCGTTGTGCAACGAGCAAACGCCGCAGCCCTTTCTCGTCCGCGCGCATTTCGATTCCTACGTCGCGGCGGGGGGCACCGCGCGCGAATGGAAAGAGCTCTTGGACAAGGCCGTGCGCTATCGCACCGAACAGTACGGCTACGTGAAGGGCTACGGGAAGAAGGCGTGGAACGCGAGCACGCCGGCCGAGCAAACGGGTCTCGTCACGTTCTTCGGCCTGACCGTCCCGCTCCACCGCCGAATCGCGCCGGCGCTTGCCTGCGTGGAGGCGGGCATCCGCGAGCGCTGCGGGGACCAGCCGTATCAGCCTTACGTCCTGTCCGGGCACCGCAAGCGCAACACCTACGTGAGCGGAGAGATCTCCAACCACGTTTACGGCATCGCGCTGGACGTGGATCCCTTGCGGAACCCGTGCTGTGGCTGCATCGGGGGATGGGAGAAGAGCGAGCGCTGCCAGAACGAGAAGAGCAAGTTCCAGCGCATGGACATGCCACGCTGCTGGGTGACCGAGTTCGAGCGGTTTGGCTTCTACTGGCTCGGGCACGACAAGATCGAGGACACGATGCACTTCGAGTTTTTGGCCGACCCCGGTCAGATCGTCCGACGCCCCTAGCTCGTGCGGGAGTCGGTCTAGCTTGCCGCGCGGGTTCGCACGACGGCCGCGTCTCGAAGACTGGCCGGATTCGTGAAGGTCGAGCGTCCTTACGATATGAAGCTGAAATTGGCGGGTTTGGGCTGCGCCATCGCGACCGTGTGCCTCGGCGCGTGCTCGGAAACGAAACAATCTGCCCAGCTCTATGAGGCAGGAGCCGGGGGGGACGGCGGTGCCGGGGGTTGGTCTGCCACCGAGCCTGGCAAATCGCGAACATTCGAGCCGGTTCCCCGCGCGCAGCCCACGGAGTCCGGACGTTGGGTCGTCGATCCGCGCGATTCGCTCACGTTGTACGCTTTAGGCCAGCGCAGCATGCGTTCGCGTGACGGGGGGCGCACTTGGTCCGAGCTGGATTGGCCCGAAGGCGCGCTGTCGCTCGGCTTCTCGCAAGCGCCCGTTCCGACGCTGCTCCTGAGAGTGCAACAGGTGAAGGAAGAGATCCGAGGCAAGCTATTCGAGTCTTCGGATGACGGTGAGAGCTGGACAGACACCGGGGCGGAGCTGACCTACGGAGACGACATCATCGTGGTCGATGGCGACGAAGGTCCCGTGCTGCTGACGTGGCGCGAAGGAGAGCTCATGAGGAGCACCGACAAAGGGGCGACCTGGACTGTGACGGAGCTTTTGCCAGACCCGCTGCCTCTCCTTGCCGAATTTGGAAGCATCCTCGTCTCTAGCGACGCGCCGTCGGTTGTTTACATCGGGGCGGTCGTCTTCACTGAACAATACGAGGCGATGGTGCTTGTCTCTGGCGATGGCGGGGAGACGTTCGAGGCCAGACCTGTCCCGGGCCAGGAGCAACCCCACCTCTCCCTGGATTGCCACGGCCGCGTCTACGTCCAGCACGGCACCAGCGTCTACCGTTCTGGTGATTCGGGCCGCACTTGGGACCTCGTGCATGAGCTCGAGCCCGAGTCGCGCTACTTCGAGGTCCTCAAAGGCGTGCCCAGCGCATGCAAGGAGGCGGTCTACGCCAAGGTGTCCGTGGCAACCACGACGAACCTATTGCGGCTCGAGGGGGCCGCCGTCACCAGCCAGCCTTTCGCCGAACATGGTGAAGTGCTGGACCTGGGAGGAGAACGACTGCTCTCGATCGCAGAATACGGCCTCCGCAAGCGATCCGACGATGGTGGGCTCACCTGGTGGACGGCTGGAGTCAATTTGCACCATGGTGATCTCGTTGTTAGTCCGACCGGTGTCGGCTCGCTCTTCGTCTCGACCGCGAGCGGCGTGTACCACTCCGACGATGGCGGTGAGAGTTGGCAGGGCGCACCTGGTGCTGGTTTGGAGACGCAAAGCCCTTATCCAGACCCACGAGACGTGAACCTCATCTATACACGAAGCATTTATGGCAGCGAATCTCCGTGGAGCTTCGTCTCGACCGATCGAGGATTATCGTTCCGCGATTGGCCCGTCCCGTCGGCGGCGACGCCAGAGATACCGGAAGCCATCGTTTCCACCGGTCCCGGCGAGCTCACCGTGGTCACGAGGCATGGTGCTTACTTCACCAGCGACGGAGGCGCGCACTTCGAGACGTTGCTCGCTCTGCCGGAGACGCAGCAAGTAGGTGCCGCTGCGCTCGGCGCCGGCAGTCCGCCCGCGATCTACGCCTACGTATTCGACGACGAAGCCCCGGCCGCCAACCGGATGGTCGCGTCGCTGGATGGTGGCGAGACCTGGGCATGGACCGACGCCGGCGAGTACGTCACCGAATTATTGGTAGCTCCTCAAGATCCGCAAGTCGTTCTCGCGATGCCCGGACACAGCGTCGCTGAGGGTGGAACCGCGGGGCTGGCGCGAAGCGTGGACGGTGGAGCTACGTGGGAGCACACGACGGA
Organism: Polyangiaceae bacterium; assembly: GCA_029266615.1. Taxonomy (GTDB): domain Bacteria; phylum Myxococcota_A; class Polyangia; order Polyangiales; family Polyangiaceae; genus PMG-095. The sequence goes on along the minus strand of JAQSWN010000218.1, from coordinate 13,266 downwards.
ACCTGACGACTCGTTGGTCGCCATGCAGTTCGATCCGCAGCCGCCCCACGCGCTGTACGCGGCCGGGCAGCGGCTCCACCGGTCGATGGACTACGGTGAGACGTGGGAGACCATCACCGACATGCCCGCCGAGGGCGGAGATTTCGAGCTCGACGCGAGCATGGGCGGAGCGCGCTACGCTTTGGGCGGGCGCGGCTTGCTTTACAAGATGCGCGGACGCCCGGAAGCCTACTGAAAAGTGCGGAGCTTTTCTCCCGTAATTGAAAACTCCACCACGCCGTTGTCCCGGCTGCCGTTGACGATGACTCGCCAGATGGGCTCGCGCTTGCCCTGACCATCCCGCTCCAACACGACCACCGCGACTTTGCCTTCTTCCAGCTTGAGGTCGGTGAGCGCGGTCTTGATGACGCGGGGCACGACCGAGAAGTCGATGCTGTCCAGCGAGAACACGAGCTGGGAGATCTGCTGCTTGTCGCCACCGAGCCGAACCGGCTGCGGTCGCTCCACTTGATTGGCCCACAGCTTGTAGCTGTTCACGTGGTCCCGGTTCTTCGGGTCCTGGGCCTCGAGCGTGGCGTAGTACTGCATGAGGCTCAGTTGCTTGGCCATGATCGGCTTGCCGAGCACCTTTTCGTAGCGAGCCTTGGCGCGGGTCGCGTCGGCGAAATAGTCTTCTTCCACCAGAGCGGCGGTCGGCGCCTCCGTGGTGCTCGCCTCCGCGGGGGTGGACCCCGGCGACGGCGACGCGACGAGGCTTGGCACGACCGACGTGGACTTCGACGTGACGACGCCGAGAACCCCCGCCGCCACCGCCGCGCCCACGCCGATGAGCGCCCCCACCAGCGCGACCGCGCCGGAGCAGCCGCTGAGGATGCCGACGGCCCGGGGCACGTGAATGACCGGCAGCGCGTGCTGGTGCACGTAGGCGGTGACGGGCCGCTTTTGTGTTTGGACGAAGGAGCTGGCGCCGCAAAACTGGCAGGTCACGAACTCTCGGTCCGGATCCAGCTGCACGTTCGCGCCGCACTTGGGACAGGTTGCCGGAACGAGCTTCGCCACGCTGGGAGCGTAGTATATAGCCCCGACAGATGTCGTCCGACGAAATGAAACGCCAGGCTGCGCGCGCGGCGCTTCGCCACCTGCCCGACGAGGGCGTCCTGGGCCTCGGCACCGGCTCGACGACGCGCTTCTTCATCGAAGCGGTCGGAGAGCTCGTTCGGGGCGGGCGCGCCTACACCGGTGTTCCCACCAGCATCGGCAGCCGCCGGCTCGCGGAGGCGTGCGGCATCCCGCTCCTTACGGACGACGGGCCGTGGCCCATTGACGTGTGCGTGGACGGCGCGGACGAGGTGAGCCCGACCCTAGATTTGATCAAGGGTGGCGGCGGCGCGCACACCCGCGAGAAGGTCGTGAGCAACGCCGCCAAGCGCAACGTCATCATCGTGGACGAGACGAAGCTGGTCGCGCGGCTCGGGCAAACCCGCAAGGTACCGCTAGAGGTGCTGAGCTTCGGCTACCGGACGACTCTCGCCGCGCTCAGCCCGTTCGGCACGCCCGAGCTCCGGCTCGTGGACGGCGCCCCGCTACGAAGCGACGCCGGCAACTTCATCGTGGACTTGGCCACGGGGGAGCTCGCCCATCCGTCCCAGCTCGACCAAGCGCTGCAAGCGCTGCCGGGCGTGGTGGGAACGGGCCTGTTCCTGGGCCGTGCGGACGTGGTGGTGGTCGCCGGTTCGAGCGGCATCCGCGAGCTAGCGCGCAAGAACTGAGGTAAGCTCCGCCCCATGTTGCGGCTCAGGTCGATCGTCTCCGTGGCCTTGGGCATCTCGTGCATGGCGCTTCTGCCGCGTCAGGCGCAGCCCGCCCCGCCCGCGGCCTCCACGGTCCCCACGCCCGTACCCACCGCTAACAAGGTGACGACCACCGCGCCCTCGCGGCCGGTGCCGCTCATGCCGCCGACGGCTGCGGCGCCGACGGCTGCGGCTCCCGTGGCAGCTCCGCCGGCTTCGGTAGCGGCTCCGGTGAGCCCGGTGGAGCGCGCTCGGCAAGGCGTGGTGGTGCTGCAGCGCCAAGGCAAAGCCCTCGCTCTGGGCGTCGTGCTGGAGGCGGACGGCCGCGTCCTCACCGCGCTCTCCCCGCTCACGAACGGCAATTTCCTGAGCGTGCGCTACGTGGACGGCACGGTGGTGCCGATCAAAATCGTGCACAGCGACCGCGCTTGGGATTTGGCGCTGCTCACGCCCATGCCCGCCCCCGGAGTAACGACGCGCACGGTCGGCTTGCGGGCGGCACGCACTCCGAGCTTCGTCGGTCTGCAAACGTTCACGCTCGCTCCACCGACCACCGTCGCGGCCGCTCCGCAGGCGCTCAAGCTCTCCCCCGGCTTGCTCGGCGGAGACGCCGCATCGCTCGTCGGCGCGTACGAGCTCGGGACGAAGCCGGCATTCGTCGGCGGTCCGGTCGTGAACGCGGAGGGCGAAGTCGTCGCGCTCGTAGCGCGCGCTTGCCCGGCGCCAAGCACGGCCACGTGCGTCCCCGCGCCCTACGGCGCTCCAGTAACGGCGCTCAAGCAGTTCCTGCAGCGCGTCCCCGCGGAAGCGACGTGGCTGGGCGTGGACGCCGCGACGGAAGACGCAGGCGCCGTGCGCGGGGTGCGGGTCGTCTCGGTGGTCCCGAACGGCCCCGCCAGCGTCGCGGGCCTTCGGCCGGGGCGGGACGCCGCCGAGGCGGACGTCATCGTGGCGGTGGACGGCTCGCCTGTGGCCACGCCGGGCGCGCTGAACGAAGCCGTCCGCGCCCGCACGGCGACGGACCAGGTGGAGCTGCTGCTGTTCGCAATGGGCCGCTACCGAAGCGTGAGCGTGAAGCCTCGCCCCGCCCCCCAGCTCACCGTTCCGCCTAACTTCACGCCCAAACCCGCGCCCGCGCCCACGCCGAACCCGTACCGTTGAGGGCGCCCCGGCCAGCGGGCTCGCAGAAATCGTAGCCCGCGCGCCCTTCTCCGTGGGGTTTGGATTGACAGAACCCTCTGATATCGAGGAGGATTTCGGGCTTCCGGGCGGCCATTCTGCCCGGACCCCCCTCACGAGTGTCACGGCCCCTTCGCATCGAGGTAGCCGGCCAAACCGACGTCGGCCGTAAGCGCGCTCACAACGAGGACAATTTCGCCATCATGGCGGAGTATGGCCTCTACGTGGTGGCGGACGGCATGGGCGGTCACGCCAGCGGAGAGATCGCCTCGAAGATGGCGGTCGATACACTGCACGAGTTTTTCGCGGCCACCGCGGACGACCCGGAGCGGACGTGGCCCTACAAGATGGACCGCGCGAAAGGTTACGAGGAAAACCGGCTCATCACCGGCATCAAGCTCTGTAACCTGCGCATCTACGAGGCCGCGCAGCGCAACAGCAAGCAGCGCGGCATGGGTACGACCATCTGCACCCTCTTTGCGGTGGAGGACGGCGTGTACATCGCGCACGTGGGCGACAGCCGCGTGTACCGCATCCGCAACGAGCAAATCGAGCAGCTGACAGAGGACCACTCTCTGCTGAACGATTACAAGAAGATGAAGAAGCTGACGGAGGAAGAGATCGCCAACTTCCCCCACAAGAACGTGATCGTCCGCGCGCTCGGAATGAAGGACACCGTCAAGGTGGACACTCGCTTCGAGGCCCCGCGCGCCGGAGACGCCATGGTCTTGTGCTCGGACGGCCTGTGCGGCCCCGTCACGGACGAGAAGATGCTCGAGATCGTGCTCGGCGCGCCGGACCTGCCCACGGCCTCGCACCGGTTGATCGAGAACGCCAACGAGAACGGCGGGCCCGACAACATCACCTGCGTCATCGCTCGCTGGATCGAGTAGCGGCGAGCGGCCCATGCTACCGCTGCAGACGGTGGCCACGGCCCAGGTGGGCGGGCGCGCGTTCGTGCTCGCCCGGCGTGGGGACGAGTGGCTCGTTCGGGTAGACGGCCATGTGCTCATGTCCAGCCGTCAGCACGGCTCCGAAGAGTCGCTGGCAACGGAAGCCTTGTCGCGCGTCGCGAAGCCGGGGCACGTGCTCATCGGCGGCTTAGGGCTGGGTTACACGCTGCGCGCCGTGCTCGATCGGGTGGGGGAAGAGACGCGCGTCCACGTCGCAGAGCTGGTGCCGGAGCTGGTCGATTGGAATCGGGCGCACCTCGGGGCCCTGAATGGTCAGGCGCTCAGCGACGCGCGCGTGCAGGTGTACGTCGGGGACGTCGGGCCGCTGCTACGGCGCTCGGCGGCTCGCTTCGACGCGATCTTGCTGGACGTGGACAACGGCCCCGTCGCCCTCTCGCAAGCGGGCAATAGCGAGCTTTATACTGCCCGCGGAGTGCGCGATTGCCACGAAGCCTTGCGTCCCGGCGGAGTCCTCACGGTGTGGTCCGCAGGTCCGAGCGAGAGCTACGAACGCCTATTGTCGCAGAACGGCTTCGAAGCGCGCAGTGTTCGCGTCGCCGTGACACGCGCGGAGAAGAGCGGCGCGCGGCACGTCATCTTCGTTGCTCAGCGGAGGTGAGCCGCGAGCTCCAGCTTCTGCGTGGCAATAGCGTCGCGCACCAAGCCGGCGACGACCTCGGCTCCGGCTGGATTCGTGTGAGTGCGATCGGTGCCGTTCGCGAAGTAGGGTTTCCAGTCCACCGTCTGCAGCCAATTCCAAGTCGCGGTGGTCAAGTCGATGACAGGAACGTTTTCCGTCCTTGCCACGTCTTTGATGATGGCGGGGATATCGGCGTCAGCTGAGCTTTGATGCTGGGCCGCGAGTGCGTAGCCAACGCGCGCGATGGGCGTGCAGAGCGCGATGTTCACCCCCGCGGCTTTGGCTTGCGTGACGAACGCCGTGATGTTGCTGCGGAACGCGGCCGTGGTGACGCTTTTGTCGTTGTGACCGACCTGAACGAGGACCCAATCGCCCGCACGCCAGCCGGCCTTGATGGTGCCCCACATTCTCGGGCTCGCGAGGACGGTCGCGGAGCTTTCGCCCGAGTCCGCGTAGTTCGCGACGACGACCGATTCCTTGAAGTGCTGCGGCAGGTGCTGCCCCCAACCGGCGAACGCGGTGGAGCTTTGATCGCAGACGGTGGAGTCGCCGGCGATCCATACCTTCGGCTTCGCCGTGTACGGCTTGACGCACACGGCCGTGAGCGCGGGCGCGCTTCCGCGCAGGTAGAGCTGCAGGCCGTCTTGACCCCGCGGCGCCTCCTGAATCGGCTGTCCTTCGGGCTCGCGCACCCGCCTCGATGTAAGTCTTGCTGGACGTGGCGCCACCGAGCTCGACCGTAACGACGTAGTCGCCCGGCTCGCCGCCGAAATCGCACGTGATGGGCGCGGTGCCGCTGCAGCGTGCCTTCTCGTTGGTTTCGCAAGCGGGCACCTGCGGTCCTCCGCTCGAGCCTCCCGTTGCCATGCCAGCCGAGCCCGCGACTCCCCCCGCGCCGGCACTGCCCGCAGAGCCTGCGGAGCCGCTCGCGGAGCCGCCGCCGCCGAGCGAAGGCATGCCCGCCGTGGCTCCGCCGTATCCCCCTGCGGTCGTCGAAGAGCCGCTGGCGCCTGCAAGGCCAACGTTGCCGCCGGCTCCGCTCGCGCCAGGGAGAGGTGCCGAGCCGCCGCTCTCGCCGAAGTCCGGCGGTGGTGCGTTCTCATTCGCATCCGAGCACGCGGTAGCCAAACTCGCTACGAAGAGGGAACCCACGACGAAGCGCCGGTGCATGACAGCCGTACTAGGGGAACGACGGACAGAACCTTGCCAACCGGCCCTAAATAGCCGCGCGACCGCCTCAGCGGTGGTTTCCGATCAGCGCGCGGTCCAGAAGTCTTGAACCATCCACACCTTGCCCTGTGGTGTCGTGTAGAGGCCGCAGGCGGTGTGCGTCGAGTCACCGGTCATGTTGTCGTAGTGACCGCCGCCCGGCCCTTCCGCCCACATGGCGTCCAAACAGTCGCCGAGCGCCGCTTCCACGCTCGGGTAGCCGGGGCACTCGTTCTGCGCGACGCCGCGCCAGCCTTTGACCTCGTTCAAACACGCGTCGAAGGAGCCGTGAGCTTCGCCCGTCTCCGAGTCCAACTTGGCCTGGCCGTCCACGCACGCCTCTGCCGAAGGTAGGCGGGCAATGGGGCCGAGGCCGATGGTGGCGCGCAGCTCGTTCGTGCGATCCACGCAGCGCGCGCGAGCGTCGCCGTACCTGTCCTGCACGCCGCCATCGGCGCCGCCGACATCGCTGCTGCTGCAGCCGACGGTGAGCGCCAAGCCCAGGATGAACGCAGCGTCGCGCATTCCTTCAGCATCCCACAAGGCGCGCCGAAACGGCTCGAACGAGCCGAGATCGGTCGCACCTCCGCGCACCTAGGGCCTGAGTGACTCAGTCTGCGGGTGCAGCGCCGTAGAGAGGAACGCCTGCCGAGCCGCCCGCGTCGTTTCCGAAGCCGCCGGGGGGGGCGCCATAAACGGGGCCAGCCATGCCGGTACCGCCGCTCGTCTGGCCCGCGCTGCCCGAGGCGCTACCGCCCACGTTGTCGTTCCCGGTGCCGCCAGGAGGAGGCCCTCCGTAGATGGGGACGCTACCGCCTTGCGGCTGACCGGCGGCGCTCGAGCCGGCGGCTGACATTCCGGCGCTGCTACCACCGGCAGCGGTTCCGCCGCCGCCTTCCTTACCGGACTCCGATTCTCCGCCGCACCCCGCGAGCGCGGTTGCGCTCACCAACGTGGCGCCGAACGCGAACGTCGCCGCGCGGCCCAGCCGTGTGCGCGGCAGCTCGGCCGCCGGCACGTGCTTGAGCGACAAGGCGCGCTCGCAAAACGGGCAAACGCTCTCGCTTTGCCGCACATGACGACTGCACCCCGGACAAGGAATGAGCTGGCTCACCGGACCATTGTGCTTCATAGCGAGCCCTCCCCGCCAGGGGGACCACCGTAGACAGCGAACGCCTCACCGCCGGCCTCGCCGGAATCCACTGGAGCCGCGCCGCTTTGGCCGCCTTCAGCCAAAGGAGCGCCGCCTTGTCCGCCACCGCCACCGCCCGGCCCTGGAACCTCACCCGAGGTGCCGGCGGCAGGCGCGCCGTAGACCGGGATCCCGACGTCCGCTTCCGTGGCTCCGTCCGAACACGCGACGAGCGCGGTCGCACCCACGACGCTCGCCCCAAACGCGAACGTCGCCGCGCGGCCCAGGCGCGCGCGCGGCCTGGCGCGCGGCGGCAGCGATTCGAGCGCGAGCGACTCGCGGCAAAACGGACAGGCGCTTTCCTCGACGCGCACATGACGACTACAGCTCGGACAAGGCTCCAAACGACTCATAGCTTCTCCTCCCGGATCTCGAACACCCCATGATCGAAGGGCGCCCCGGGCGCGCTCTGTACCCGTGATAATACCTCGCGCACCCCGCGTCGGTCCATCTCGAGCGCGCGGTGATGACAGTACGGATTGTTCCCGGCGCGGCCGAAGAACACGAAGCTGGTCCAGGTGCAGCCCGCACGACACTCGTCGGCGTAATAGCAGGTGCGGCAATAGCCCCACAGGTCGTCGATCGTGCGATCGCGCGTGTAACGCAGCGGCGCAGCGCGCTCCCAGATGTCCTTGAGCGAATTGTCCCGGATGTTGCCGCCGGTCCACGCCTCCGTTGGCAAGGAAGGACAGCCCTTGATCGCGCCGTCCGCCTCGATGCCGAGCGTCGACCGGCCTGCGCCGCACGACGCCATGTGACCGCGCGGCATCGTCCCTTTGAGAACCGACTCGTACGGGCCGAAATAGCCGATGTTGTTGCCGGGCCAGATCCGCACCCGCAGCTCGTCGGCCCGCTTCTTCAGCTCGCCGAGGAGCGGGAACAGCTGCAGCATTTCGTAAGGTTGGAACAAGACTTCCGGCTCGTCCGCCGCGCGACCCATCGGTACCGTCAACTGCAATTGCCAGCTGTGACCGCCGTGGGCGGCGAGCGCCTCCAGCAGCTCCGGTAGCTCCGGCAGCGTGAGGCGATTGATTTGCGTGTTGGTCGACACTTTCACGCCCGCCTCGCGCATCAAGTCCATGGCCTGGAAAGCGCTGCGGTACGAGCCCTTCACGCCGCGCAGGCGGTCGTGCGTCGCCTCGTTGCCGTCGATGGAGACGCTCACGCTCTCGAGCCCCGCGGCTTTGGCGGCGCGCGCCTTCTCGACGGTGATGCCGCGGCCGCCCGTGGTCATGGTGCAAGACATGCCTTGGGCGCGAATTTCCCGCACGATGTCCGTCCAGTCCTCGCGCAGGTACGCTTCACCGCCGATGAGCGTTACCTCCATCACGCCGAGCGCGGCCATTTGGCGAACCAGATCCAAACACTCTGCGGTGGACAGCTCGTCCGACCGTGCATGGCCAGCGCGAGAGCCGCAATGCCGGCAAGCGAGGTCGCATTGCAGCGTGACCTCCCACACTGCGTAGATGGGTCGCGCTTGTTCATCACGGGGGCGCGCGGTGTCTGCCAAGGGCAACCGGCGGCGCGCGGGGGCGGCCGTGGGCGCGATCGGCAAGGTGCGCGGACGCGGGCGCAGCAGCTCCGCCGCGCGCTCCTCCGGGCTCAGCACATCGGGCCCCTTAACCATGTGCGAAGCGTTACAGATCGCGGCGCCACGTTCAACGTGCCGAGCGGCGCCGCCCGAGAAGAAGCCAGCCCAGCGCGAAAATCCCAGCGCCACTCGCACCGCCTTCAGCGCGGCCCGACACCTCACAACCCTTCGAGGTCCGGCTCACCTCGCCCGGCGCCGCCGCAGGCTCCCCGCCGCCCGGGGCCGCGCTCGGCTCATCCACCGGCTGAGGCGCTTCGAACCCCGGCTCGGAATCCAGACCTCCCGGCGGCGCTTGCAGCGGCATGAAGAGGTGGACGGATTGAGTTCGCGTCTCGCCTTCCGGCATCGCGCAGAAGCTTCCTTCGTCCACGACCACGCCGCCGGCGTCATCGACCACGCGCACGCGCAGGCAATCCGCGACGCCTTCGGGCAACGGCAGCTCGATGCGGCCGACGGCCTCGCCCGCGCCTTCACGGCGGAGCGCGACGTCCTCGATCAGTTCGCCACTCACTGAATCGAGCGTGGTGACGGATACCAGGAAGCGCGCCGGCGTTCGAGCGGCAACGGTTACGTCTGCCACGCGCGTGAACGGGCGATCCGCGAGCGGACCCGTGTAGCAGCTGGCGGTGCTCAGCACGTCTTCCGGTATGGTGCGTGAAACCACCGAAACCGAAAGCCTGGCGCGGAAGCGCGGCTTCGTCGCCGTTGCGTAAAACGGCACGATGACGTCGCGGCTCTGTGCCTCGAGCGCGTAGAACCTTTCGGGCTCCAGCGGGCGCGACGGTTTGAAGAACGCGAGGCGCGGTTCGAACGGGCGCAAAGGCTCGAACGCGGCAACGAGCTCGAGCGGGATCGACACCGCGAAGCCCGCCGCGATGACCGCAGGGTTCGGCTCTCTCGTCTGAAAGAAGAACGCGTCGTCCACCCCCAGCCTGGAGTTGGGCACGGGCGAAAGGACCTCGGCGGCCGTGAGCGCCTTGACCGGCGTGCAAGCTCGAGCACGCCGGCCTCCACTCATTAGGGCCAGACACAGGAAGACACCAACCCAGCCTCGGTTCATCACGCCGCTCCTTCCGACCCGCGTCAGGAGCGTACCACGACGGTGCTAGCGTCTGCCCTTGTTCTTCAGCTGCACCCGCACCGCGCGCGAGAGCGTCTTCTGGCGCGCGGCCTGCTCCGAACGGAGCCGAACGTCCACCCGCGCTTGCTGAAAAAGCCGTTCTTTTTCCAACTTGCGCGCATGTTGCAGCCGCTCGGCCGCGAGCGTGCCGGTCTCGATCGCCGCCAGGACCGCGCAGCCGGGCTCGCTTTCGTGACGACAATCTCGAAACTGGCAATCCGCCGCCAAACGCTCGATGTCATCGAAACCACCCAGCTCCGTGTCCGAGTCCGCCCAGAGAGCGAGCTCGCGCATACCGGGCGTGTCGATGAGCAGCGCGCCGCTGGAAAGCTCGAGCAGCTGACGTTCGGTCGTGGTGTGACGGCCGCGTGAGTCGTCCGCGCGCTCGGCCGACGTGCGCTGTCGCTCCTCGCCCAGGAGCGCGTTGACGAGCGTCGACTTACCGACGCCAGAAGAGCCGAGCAAGACCGCGCTCGTGCCCGTCGGGAGCTCGGCGTGAAGCTCCGAGAGCCCTTGCCCGGTGCGAGCACTCACGAGCAGCACACGCGCGTGCAAAGGCGCAAGCGATTGCAGCGCCTCTTCCGCTTCTTCCGCCGACACGACGTCGGCCTTGTTGATCAAGACTAAGCCCGGAATGTTGCTGCCCTGCGCGGTCGCTAAGTAGCGCTCGATGCGACGGGTATTGAGCGCGCGCCGCCGCGTGTGCGCGTCCCCGTCACTCAGCGCCGCCACCACGCAGCAAACGTCCACGTTGGCGGCGAGGTTCTGCGCCCGAGAAGTGCCGTCTACGACTGCGCGACGCAAAACGCTCTGCCGCTCCAGCACCTCCACCACGCGTCCTACTGGCTCGGACGGCTCGACCACGACCCAATCACCCACGGTCGGGCGGTCGTCGTCACCCAGCCGGTGTTCCAAGCGACCGCTGAGCGACGCCCTTCTCACACCCGTGCTGGTCAGCACCTCGTACTGGCCGCGCCTCTCGCACGCGACGCGACCCACCTGCCCCTCGCCCTCGAGCGCGTGGAGCTGTTGCATGAAAAACGGAGACAATCCGAGCCGGATCAGCTCGGGAGAAATGGACTCGAACATCGGGAAAACCCCTGAAAAAACGCTACACATCGGCTGCGACGGCGCGCAGCTCGGTGAAATGACTACGAACCCTCCGCGCTCACGTGGAGCGACCGGAGGTGGCGGTCAGATGCGCCCGCAGAAAGAGCGGACGACGGCTTGGACAAGGTCGGTCATGAGGAGGCTCCTTTCTGCGGTTGGGGTAAGTCCGAAAACTCGGAACGAGCGCGAGGATGTCACGCCTTTGCGAGCTGTGCAAGCGCGCGATGCGCCTCGAGCGCGGGGTCAGTCAGAGTCGCGAGCTGCTGGGGCCGATACCCTGTGACGATGTCCGTTACCGTGAGTCGCTTTTCAGCGGTCGTGAAGCTCACTCGGAAGTCCTTGAGGGCGAGCACGGCGCCGCCTTCGGTCTTCTTGATGCGTCGGTAGGGGTGCGGCTCCGGGCCGAGCTCCAGCGCCTGACGAATCGGGGGCTCGAGCTCGATACCGAAGCCCTCCAATAGCTCCAGCTGGTCAACGGCGCGCTTGGCAAAGTCAATCGCCCAGCCCGGCTTCGGGTCGCGCGCTTCTTCCAGCCAACCGTGCCCCGCGTCCGGGCGCGAGTCCGCGTAGGGGATGTACGGTTTGATGTCGAGGATGGGCGTTCCGTCTAGCAAATCCAAGCCCTCGACCGAAAGAACGAGCCCTTCGATGCCCTTCAGCTCCACCAAGCTCATGCCGATCGGATTCGGGCGGTGCGGCGAGCGCGTCGCGAACACCCCTCGACGTTTTTCGCTGCGGGGCGGCAAGACCTTCGGTCGCCAGCCTTCGGCTTGATCGAACCAGAACAAGAGCCACACATAGCGAAACGTCGCCAGGTCCTCGAGCGCGTGCTCGAAGTCGCACCCTGACCGAAGCTCCACGCTTCCCGCGGCCGCTTGGGGCGTGTTCGGCTGCCGCGGCGCCTGCATCTTCTCTTTGAAGGGCGAACGCGCGAAGCCGATGGGCGTCACCAGCAGCGGCTTGAGCTCGTTCATTGTCGAGGACTGATGACCTGCACCGGCTGCGGCTCGTTCTCTACCGGCACGGGCTCCCCCGAAAGCGGCGCGAGTAGCGCGTAGATGACGCCGAGCACGGCCAGCATGAGCAAGCTGGTGATGAGGTACGTGTTGATGGGCGGGTGACGGCTCGTAGACCAGCCGTCTTCGTAGAATTTCCCGCCGCTACGCTCGCGCAGCTTCTTTTGAAAGCCCGCCAGCACGTCCGGCGGAGCCTCCTCGGTCGGCGAGCCCTTGAGCGCCGACAAAAGATCGGCTCCGAGCTCTTCCTTTTCGTCGGCTTCGGTCATTTCGACTTCTCTCCCATCTTACGCTCGACGGCTTGCTTGAGCATGGCGCGCGCACGGTGGAGCCGGCTCTTTACCGTGCCGTCGGGCAAGCCGGTGACCTCGCACAGCTCGTCGTAGCTCAGGTCCTCCACGTCGCGCAGCACGAGCACTTCGCGAAAATCCGGCTCGAGCTCCATGATGCAGATCTGCACCACGCGTTCCAGCTGCAGCCCTTCCACCAGCTGGTCCGGCCGCGCGATGTCGCCCGAAGTGACGCCGCTGCCCGACGTCATGGGCGAACGTTCGGCCATGGCTTCGTACTCGTCTTGCGCCTCGCTGCGCCGGCGCTTCAAGTACTTGACGCGGTTCTTACAGAGGTTGACCGCGATGCGATAAATCCACGTGCTCAGCTTGGAGTCTCCGCGGAACGTGCTCACCGCTTTGAACACCTGCACGAAGACTTCTTGCGCCATGTCCTCGGCTTCGTCGCGCCGCCCGAGCATGCGCAGCAAAATCCGGAACACGCGCTCCTGGTAGAGCACCACCAGCTCGTTGAAGGCCCGCTCGTCCCGCGACGCCAGCCGCGCGATGAACCGCGCCTCTTCCTTGTCCTCGAGCTCCATCGTGGGCTGAATCGCGACCGTACCACCCCAGACAGCCAAACGGCCGGCAGGTTCCCGAGCCCGCGAAAACCGGCGAGAAAAAGCCGATTCGGCCCGCTGTCATGCCCGCTTGGCGCCTCCCCTTCCATCTCGCGCTTGACGGGGCCGCTGAACGTTGTACGCATGCGGCCCCGCTTACCTTTCCGGTGTCGTCTAAAGGCAGGACAAGGGACTTTGAATCCCTGAATCGTGGTTCGAATCCATGCGCCGGAACAAAATGAATGAGGGCCGCTTTGCGGCCTTCATTCATTTTGTTTACCGCCCAGCGGGGCGGCACGCGCCGCCCCGCCCCGCTGAAATGAATTCAGCGGGGCCCCACCCCACGCGGCGCTGCACTTCGTGCAGCTGGGGGTAACGTCGTGGTGCGTTTGGCGGCGTGGTGCGGACGTCGTGGGGGGCGACCACGGCGCTGCACTGGTGGTAACGGCGTGATGCGGACGTTGTGGGGGCGACCACGGCGCTGCACTTCGTGCAGCTGGTGGTAACGGCGTGGTGCGGACGTCGTGGGGGGCGGACCACGGCGCTGCACTCGTGCAGGTGGTGGGGGACGGTGTGG
>JAQSWN010000217.1 GCA_029266615.1 Polyangiaceae bacterium | reverse complement strand
TACCGGCTGCATGGCGGGCAAGCCTGTCCGGTGGTGCCTGCACCCTGGCGTCCACGAAATTCCGGCCTTCGTCCCGCCGGCAATTTGGAACTTCTTCTCCAGCCTGCGCTAGTGCAGCGCATGTGAGATCCGAGCAACTTTTGACCGGCGCTGCACTAGGCGGACGCGAAGCGGACGCGGGGTCTGGGGCGAAGCCCCAGCGAGAAAGACCCTAGTGCGGCGCATGCCGCGCAGCGGACAATCGCGCAGCGATTGTTGACCGCAGGTCACATGCGCTGCGCTAGCCCAATCCGATCGCGAGGCGCGGCGCGAGCGTGGCCTGCAGGCCGAATCACTCCGCAGCCCTGCCCGTAGCGCACCTGCCCGCGGCTCCGTGGAACAGTGTTATAGCCCGGTCATGGGCGAGAAGATCGGCGTACTGTTCATCCAATCGCATGACGGGTTTGGCGCAGATGCCGTGATTCACGCGCACCTGATGCGCTACCTGGATCGCGAGCGCTTCGAAGTACATGTGGCGTGCACGGCCGGCGATGGTCTCAAGCCGTCGCTCCCCTTGCAGATCTTGCAGCGGATTCCTGGCCTGCGCGTTCGGCCCACCCATTTCATGCCCGGCTTGCGGGGGCGCAGCCTGGCGGCCCTGGTGAACGGGGCCAAGCTCGGCCGCAAATTCCCCAAAGACTTCTACGATCTACGTCGCTACGTGAAGGCGAACCAGATCCGCTTGATTCACAGCGGTGACCACCCGCGCGACTGCGTTTCGGGCGTGCTCCTGGGGAGGCTGACTTCCGTGAAGTCCATCGTGCACGTGCACGTCAAATGGGCGAATCACTACAGCGCGCCCGCAAAGTGGGCGGTGCGTTCGGCCGACGCCATCTTCGGTATCTCGAGCTACGTGACGAGTACCGTCGCCAACATGGGCCGTCCGGCTCAGGACATTCACACGGTGCTCAACTGTGTCGACGTGTCGCAATGGGATCCCACGACCGACGGAAGCGGGGTGCGGCGTGAGCTCGGTATCGCCCCGGGCGCGCCGCTGATTGCGTCCGTGTCACGTCTGTTCTCATGGAAGGGGCAACGCGAGCTCCTGCAGGCCTTCGCGGTAGCGCGTGAGCAGCTCCCGGAGCTGAAGCTTCTGATCGTGGGTGCCGATGAGCGAGAGGCCCATGTCGGCTCGTTCACCGCGGAGTTGAAAGGTTTGGCGGAACGGCTCGGGGTGACCGAGAGCGTCGTCTTCACGGGGGGCCGCTCCGACATCGCGAACGTCATGGCCGCCTGCGACGTCTTCACGTTGCCCAGCTTCGAGGAGCCGTTCGGGCTCGTGTTCCTGGAGGCGATGGCAATGCGTCGTCCGGTCGTGGCGCTGAACAACGGCGGCACGCCGGAAGTCGTCGAGCACGGGAAATCGGGGTTGCTGTCTGCCCCCTACGATATGCATGGCCGCCGACGCGGCGGCTGCCTACGAGAAGATTTTGTCGAGCTGACCTTCGTCGGCGGTGCGTGCGGGGAGGGCTAACGCCGGAAGGCCGCTAGGCGGCGCCCCAAGATGCCTTTTATCATCTCGGCGGTGGCGGGCTGGACGGCGCCACCAAACCACGCCGCCAACACGTAGGTCAGGACGGACGCCGGCACCGCCAAGAAGAGGGAGATCGGCTTGGTGAGGAACGCGACTGCGGTCATGGCTCCGCCCGCGGCGAAGCCGAGAGCCAGCGATTTACCTACGCCGCGGTCGAACAGGCCACGGGGCGCGAGGGCAATGCCGAACGCCACGACGAGCGCTTCGCTGATCACGAGCGTCAGGCACGTTCCGAGCGCCCCGTTGCCCGTCGTGCGCTGGAAGTACGGAACCAAGAACGGAGTAGCCGCCACCGCGACGACCAGGCACACGCACTGCACCACCGTCCACGCCTTCTGACGGTCGGAAGCCAGCGTGGCGGTGCCGAGGGGCATGCTGAAATAGACGAGAAAAACGAAAACCGACATCAGCCGCAGGTGGTCGGCGGCGCCCGCGAACTTCTCGATGCCGAAGATTCCCACGCCGATTTCCGGGAACATGCCGCAGCCCACCGCGGCGGGGATCGCGATCAGCGCAACGCCGTAAAGGGCCCCGCGCGTTACCCGCACGAACTCTTCCTTGTCCTCCACGTGCAGGCGACAAAGCGTTGGGTAGAGCGCGTTGACGATGGCGCTGGCCGGGAAGATGAGCAGGCCGACGAGGCGCTGCGAAACACCGTACCAACCGATGACTTCCGGCGGCACCAGCTTGGCCAAGAAAGCGCCGTTGATGAACGGCCCGAGTACGAGGGCCAAGCTGAAGACCACGAACGGGGTGCCGAGGCGGAGTAGCGTCTTGAGCGCGGCGGGATCGTAAGTCAACGCCCCCACCCCGACCGCGGGCAGCGTGCGCCTGAGGTAGTACACCGTCAGCGCGGCAACGACGATTTGCGAGATCAGCAGGGCGCGTAGCGCGCCGCCGAGCATCAGCACCGGCACGAGCACGAGCACCATCATCAACTGCTGCGCGACGTGCGCGTACGCGGGAATGTCGGTGCGCTCGAAGCCGCGGATGGTGTCTTTGAAGCCCGCCGCCGCCGAGTTCAACACGGCTAGAGGAAACGACAGCGCGACCGCCCAACGAGCACCCGTGTTGTAGCCGAGCAGCCAGCAGACCAGCGCCAGCAGGCCCGACACGGCCAATGACGCTACGGCGCGCCAGACCAAGCCCGTGCCCAAGAACATGCCGGCTTTGGACCTGTCACGGGCGACCAACGCGGGGGTAGAGCCCTGCAAGCCCCACTCCAGCCCCAGAATCGCGAAGGCGCAGACGGTCGTGGCTAGGTACAAGTACCCAAACTCTTCCGGTCCCAAGTAGCGGCCGATCAGAGCGTTGCTGACGACGGAGATTGGAACCGTGACCGCTTGCGCGGCGGTCAGGAAGAACGTGTTGCGGAAGAGTTGACGGTTGCCGACGGCCTTGGATGCGTCGGCTGCGGCGCCTGGCCCCACGTCCGGCGTGTCACTCTGACTAGCATCTGAATTTGGCGCCGCCGACATGAACGGAACGGACCGTTCCACATTGGGTGTCGGTCGTCTACTGCCGCTGCCGGCCGCGCTTTTCGCACGGGTTCTCCTGTGCAAAGATGGCGGCCTTGTCTGACACCGACGGTTCCTCCACGTTCGATCCATTCGCGGGCCCTGCGATCGTCGCCGCGGCGCCCACGACCGAGCCCCAGCGTGAAATCTGGACGGCCTGCGCGCTGGGTGATGACGCGTCCCTAGCCTTCAACGAGTCTGTCACGCTGACTTTCGAAGGTTCGCTGAACGTCGACGCCTTGCGCAGCGCGTTCGACGACGTCGTGGCGCGGCACGACTCGCTCCGCTCGACGCTGAGCGCGGACGGCTTGAGCCTGCTGGTCGGAAGCGCGACTCCAGGCGCCTTGGAGCTCGTCGACCACTCGGGGTTGGAGCCGGCGGCGCAGCAGGCCGAGCGCCTCGGCTTCGCTCGGCACGAGGTCCGCACCCCGTTCGACCTGCTGAATGGCCCGCTGTTTCGGGCGCGCTTGGTCAAGCTGAACGACCGCCAGCACTACGTGATCTTGACCGCCCATCACATCGTGTTCGACGGTTGGTCCAACGCGGTGTTGGTCGCGGACTGGGCGGCGCTCTACGCTCACCGGCTCGGCGTCGCGAAGGCGCCGGCATCGGCTCCTTCTTTCGCGGAGTACGCGCGTTACCAGGCTGCCCTCCCGCCGGAGGTGGGCTTGGCGGACGAGGCATACTGGCTGCAGCGCTTCAGCGATACGCCCAGCAGCGTGGACTTGCCGAGCGATCGCCTACGCCCGCCGCTGAAGTCGTTCAGCTCCAATCGGCAAGACTTGCATTTGGATAGCGAGCTCACGGCCGCGCTGCGGCGCACGGGCGCTACCTTCAAGGCGAGCCTCTTCGCCACGCTGTTTGGCGCGTTCAACGTGCTGGTCAATCGCCTCAGCCAGCAAGAAGACCTCGTGATCGGTATCCCCGCGGCGGGCCAGAGCCAGGGAGACTACGCGGGTCTGGTCGGGCATTGCGTGAACATGCTGCCAATACGGAGCACCGTGCTGCGCACAGAGCCGTTCTCGGAGCTGCTCGGGCGCGTGCGTTCTTCGCTGTTGGACGCGCAAGAGCACCAGAGCTTCACCTTTGGCAAGCTGCTGACCAAGCTCCCGCTGCCGCGTGACCCGAGCCGGCTGCCGCTGGTGTCGGTCATCTTCAACGTGGACCGAGCTTCGAACGACAGCGCGCGCTTCCCCGACCTTTCGCTGCGCGTCTTCAGTAACCCGCGCGCCTTCGAGAACTTCGACCTATTTTTGAACGCCGTGGAGGCCGACGGCAAGGTCGAGCTCGAGTGTCAATACAACACCGACCTGTTCGACGCTTCGACGATCACGCGCTGGCTCGCGACTTATGAGACCCTGCTGCGCTCCATCACGCGGGAGCCGACGGCCTGGGTCGGCCACCTGAACGCCGTCTCCGACGCGGATCACCAGCAAATTGCGGCCTGGAACGAGCGGAGCGCGGAGTTCCCGCGCGAGCGCTGCGGGCACGATCTGGTGACGGCGGTCGCGCTCTCGAGCCCCGACCGGGTCGCTTGCGAATTCCAAGGCCAGAGCCTGACCTACGCGGAGTTGAACGAGCGCGCCGAGGCATTCGCCCGCAAGCTGCGCAGTATGGGCGTGCGCCAAGGCCGCCTCGTGGGCCTGTGCGTGGAGCGCTCGCCGGCGTTGATCGTCGGCGCCTTGGCGATTTGGAAGGCGGGCGGCGCGTACGTGCCGATGGATCCTGGCTACCCGCGCGAGCGCCTCGCGCAGATGCTGGAAGACTCGCAGGCCACGGTGCTGGTCACGGAAGCCGCCGTGAACAAGGAGCTCGCGCTGCAAGGCGCCGCGCTGGCGTTCATCGACGAACCGCCGGACAGCTTTCCGGACGTCTCCCTGGACCAAGACGCCGCGACGCCCGTGACCCCTGCCTACGTGATCTACACGTCGGGCTCCACCGGCAAGCCCAAGGGCGTCCTGGTGCCGCATTCCTCCGTCGTCAATTTGCTGTCCAGCGTGGCCAAGGAGCCCGGCCTCTCCAGCGAGGACATCGTGCTCGCGGTAACGACGCTGTCGTTCGACATCGCGGTGTCGGAGATTTGGCTGCCGCTCACGGTGGGCGCCAAAATCGTCATGGTCAGCCGCGAGACGGCGTCGGACGGTGGCCTGCTGCGCGAGGTGGTGGAATCGCGTCGCGTGACCTTCATCGATGCCACGCCCGCGACCTACCGGCTGCTGCTCGGGGCGGGGTGGACGGGGGCGCCGTCCATCAAGGCCATCTGCACCGGTGAAGCCATGCCGCTCGACCTGGCGCGGCAGCTGTTGAGCTGCTGCGGGAGTCTGTGGAACGGCTACGGCCCGACCGAGACCACGGTTTGGTCGACGTTCTGGCAGGTGCCTCCGAGCCCGACGCGCGTCTTGATCGGTCACCCTGTCGACAACACGCGAATATACGTGCTGGACGAGCAGCGCCGCCAGGTACCAATCAACGTACCAGGCGAGCTGTACATCGCTGGCAGCGGCGTCACGCTCGGTTACCTGAATCGCCCCGAGCTCACGAGTGAGCGCTTCGTGGAGGATCCGTTCGAGCCGGGCGCGCGCATGTACCGGACCGGTGACGTGGGCCGGTGGCTTCCGAGCGGTGAGCTCGAGTGCATGGGCCGCAACGACAATCAGGTCAAGCTGCGCGGGTTCCGCATCGAGCTTGGCGAGATAGAGAGCGCGCTCGGTCAGCACGAGGCGCTCGGCCAAGTCGCGGTGATCAAGCGAGAGGATCGTCCGGGTGACGCCAAGCTGGTCGCTTACTTCGTCGCCAAGGGCGACGCACCGTCGGCGGCCAAGCTGCGTGAGCACCTCAAGACGACCTTGCCCGACTACATGGTGCCGGCCAGCTTCGTGAAGCTCGACCGCATGCCGCTCACGCCTAGCGGCAAGATCGACCGCCGTGCGCTGCCCGCGCCGGAAGCCGGCCCCGTCGGTTCGGATGCCGAGTTCGTCGCGCCGCGCACGCCCATGGAGAAGGTCATGGCCGAGCTGTGGAGCGCCATGCTCGGCGTGGGCCGTGTCGGCGTGAACGACGACTTCTTCGCGCTCGGTGGCCACTCCTTGTTGGCTTCGCAGATCTTGGCGCGTCTGCGTCGCGACCACGGTGTGCAGCTGTCGTTTCGCAAGTTCTTCGAGGCGCCAACCGTGGCCCGCTTGGCCAAGGAGGCCGAGGCCGCGGCCGGTGTCGCCCCGCCCACGCAGGTTCCGCTGCTGCGACGCGAGCCCGGTTCGCCCGTGCCGCTGTCGATGGCGCAGGAGCGCATCACGCTCATGGAGCAGATGCATCCGTCGCAGCAGACGACGCACATCTTGCCCGCTGCTTGGCAGATGACCGGTCCCGTCGACCTGAAGTTGCTGCAGACCGCTCTGGACGTGGTAGCCCAGCGTCACGAGACGCTGCGTACCGTGATCAGCGCTTCGGGCTCGCCCATGCGCCAGCTCGTGCGGCCCGAGCTCAAGCTCACCATCGAGCTCCGCGATCTACGCGACCTGCCGGAGGCCGAGCGTCACCCGGCGATGATGAAAGAGATCCGTGAGCGCACCACGGTCCCCTTCAACCTCTACGAGGGGCCGCTCTTCCGCTCGGTGCTGTACCAGCTCGAAGACCAGTCGTTCGTGTACTTTACCTTGCGCCACAACGTGATCTGGGACGGCTGGTCCTACGACGTGTTCCTGGCTGACCTCACCGAGAGTTACGCGGCGTTGGCCGAGGGACGCGCCTCCAAGCTGCCCGAACCGCCCATCGCCTACGGCGATTTCGTGATCTGGCAGCGCGAGACCTTGAAGGGCGCAGAGATCGCTCGTCAGCGCGATTGGTGGCACCAAGAGCTGGCGGATTCGCCTGCGGATTTGCCCCTGCCGTACGACTTCCCGCGCCCGCTGCGCATGAACTACGAAGGCGGAACCGTCATCTTGCGCTTCAGCCAAGCGCAAATAAACGCGCTCACGGCGCTCGGGCATCAGGCCAACACCACCCTATTCATGGTGTTGTTTTCGGCTTACGCGACCTTGCTGCAACGCTACACGGGGCAGAGCGATCTGCTGATAGGCCTGCCCGTGCGCGGTCGGCCGCTGCCCGAGCTAGAGAACTTGATCGGCTCGTTCACCAACACCATCGTGCTACGCGCGCGCTTCGCGCCCGACGAGTCTTTCCGCGACTTCTTGAAGAAGACCCGCGATCGCGCACTAGACGCCTTCAGCAACGAGCAACTTCCCCTGGAAATGCTGCAGATTCGGCCTCCCGTGGTGCGAGCCTTGTTCTCGTTTCAGGACGCCCGGACGCGGCCGGTCGGCATGGGGGGAGTCAGCCTGAAGCAAGTAGACGTGGAGCCGCCGGCGCAGTCGTGAACTACAGCACCGAGCTGTTCACGCCCGACACCATCAACATGCTGGTGCGCAGCTTCTCCACGTTGGTGGACGACATCGTCGCCCGACCCGACGAGAACCTCGCCAAGCTGCGGCTGGTTCACGAGCAAGACGCTCCGCTCCTCCAGGAAGTGGCGCCCTCTGCGGAGCCCGCGCCCTTGCTGCACCAGCTTTTGGACGTGTGCCTCGCGAGCCAGGCCGCGTCACCTGCATTGCTGCGTGGTTCCGTGGCGACCAGCTACGCGGAGCTGGACAGGGAGAGCCGCGCCGTCACGGCGGCGCTCTTGAAGGGCGATTTGCAGCCAGGCGACGTGGTGGCGCTGAGCGCGACTGCGGGGCCGAAGCAGGTCGCGGCAACGCTCGGTATCTGGCGTGCGGGAGGAGTGCTCTTGGCGCTGGACCCGCGTGCGCCGCTCGACGTGCAGACCGAGCTTTCGCGCAGCGCGAACGCCAGGCTGCATCTACGCAGCGACGCAGCGCCCGCCCTGGAAGGCGTCCGCGCGTTGTCGCTCGAAGCCGCGCTCGCCGTCCCCGGCGAGGATGGACCGAGCTTGGGGTCGGACGCGCCGGCTTGGTTGCGGATTGAGCTCGCTTCCGACGGTTCGTCGACCCATACGCGCGTTAGCCACGCGGAGCTGAGCTCGGCATCGCTTGCCCTCGCCGACCTAGTCGGCGGCAGGAGCGGGCGGCTTGCCGTCGCCTTGGCGCCCCTGTCCCACTCATTCGCGCTCGAAATCGCGTTCGGATTGGCGAGTGGAAGGGCGCTTTCATTGCCACCCGAAGACGCCCGCATCGACGAAGCTCTGCTCGAGAACCTTGGCGACGTGCGGCCCAGCGACGCGGCGATGGTAACCGCTGGTGCCGTGTCCGAATTGGAAGCAGCGGGAGGCAAGTTGCCGCCCATGACGATCGTGCTCGGCGATGCGCCGGCCGAGCTGCGGACTAGCTTGGCTTCGGGTCCCGAGCGGGTCCTGTTCCTCCGCCAGCTCGAGGCCTCGACGTTCGTGCTGTTGAATGAGACCCCCCGTAATGGCCGGCCCGGTACTCTGAGCGGTCGCTTGCTCGGCGCCGCAGCACCTGTCGTGACCGACGCATTGGGCGAGACGTGCCCAATCGGCGTCGCCGGTGACCTTCAGCTGCGTCGGGCCGGCCGGCTCCACTCATTGGGCCTCCGGGCGCGACTGCTCGCCTCGGGGATGCTGGAGGTCGCAACACCGGCTAGCGACTCTCTCGAATTTGCGGGGCATCGCTTCGCGCGTGGCGCGGTTTCGGGAGGGATGGCGCGGCACTCGGCGGTAGCGGAGGCCTACGTTCGGATCGAAGCGGGACGCCTCGTGGCTTACGTCGTCCCGGCCGCGAACGCCTCGTTCACCGAGACCGAGCTGAGGCGTCACGCCCGCGCCGTGCTCCCCGCCGCGCTCGTACCCCACGTCTTCGTCGAGCTCGCCGAGCTTCCTCGGGACGCCCACGGGCGAATCGAAGCGTCGCGGCTGCCATCCCCTTTCGCGGCGCCGCTCGCCGCGCACGTGCCGGCCCGTACTCCATCCGAGAAGCTATTGGAGCGCCTGTTCATCGAGGTGCTGGGCGTGCCGCGCGTCGGCGTTCACGACAACTTCTTCGACCTCGGAGGTCAGTCGCTGCTCTGCTTGCGGGTGATCGACATGATCGAGCGCGAGACCAAGCGTCGCATGAGCCCGCGCATCTTGCTGCTCAACACGTTGGAACAGGCCGCCGCGGCTCTGGATCAGCTCCAGGGGGGCAAGCCCGAAGAGAAACGCGAGGCGCGCCCGGAAGAGACGAGCGTTGCGGGCCGCGTCCTCAAGGGCCTTCGTGGGCTGCTCGGCGGCTAGGCTTAGTTCAGCGTCCCTGAATTGAACTGCCCTCGCGTTTACGCCGAGCCACAGCATTCAGGGACGCACCCGGGTGCAGCGCCTGCGGTCAATCATCGCTTCGCGTAGCGGTTGTCGACCGCAGGTCACATGCGCGGCACGAGCCTGCGGTTCGCGTGAGCCTTGCCCTCAGCTCACTTGCACGTACTGGCCGGGCGTTTCGGGATGCGGAACGAACCAGGCCGGGTTGCCCTGCCGATCGCGGCCCAGGCGCGCCCCCGCGACCGGCGGCTGATTCGCGTCCAGCGTGGCAGTTGCCCCGCCCCCGGGCAAGAACTCGCCCGCCTGCATCTCGCGCACGGACTCTTTGAATGCATTCACGATGTACGCGACCTCGGCGTCGCCGTGGGCCATCGTGATGAAGCACGGAAAACCGTCCCAGATGTGCACACCGCGATCGCGGAGGTAGCAGAACAACAGCTCCCCATAGGGCTGCGGCTCGGTGAAGAACGTCTTCCACAAGGAGCTGAAATGACGAATCTCGAGCGGAGCGCTGACGGACTTGAAGAAGGCGTTGAGCTCGCTCGCCATCGCCGTCGTTCGAGCGTTGATGCGCTCTTGCAAGGCGGGGCCCTGCTCTTTCATGATCGTGAGCGCCTCGTGCACGGCCGTCATCGACAGCGGGTGGCGCACGAAGGTACCCGCAAAGTAAGTGACGCCCGCCGTAGGAATCGACGCGTCGCCATACTGCCACTGGCCTCCGTCCAGCGCGTCCATCCACGGGTCGCGGCCCGCCACGACGCCGATCGGCATGCCGCCGCCGACGATCTTGCCGTAAGTCGTCAGGTCCGCTTCGATGCCGTAGTAAACCTGCGCGCCGCCAGGGTGCACGCGGAAGCCGGTGATGACCTCGTCGAAGATGAGCGCGGAGCCGCTCTCTTTGGTGATCCTGCGGACCTCGTGGAGGAACTCGCGCGGCTGAAAATCCGGGCGGCGGCTCTGCACCGGCTCTACCAGCACCGCCGCAATCTCCTCGGCGCGCTCGCGGATGATACGCAGCGTCTCGTCCGTGCCGTACTCGAGCACCAAGATGTTCGCTACCGCCTCGGCCATGATGCCGGGCGCGGCCGGAATCGAGCGCAGGTTCTTGGTGTCACGCACGATCACTTCGTCGAAGATGCCGTGGTACGAGCCGGAGAACGCGACGACCAAGCCCCGCCCCGTCACGGTCCGCGCGATGCGGAGCGCACCCATCACCGCTTCGGACCCGGTGTTGCAGAAAGCAGCGCGGTCCATGCCCGTGAGCTCGCAGACCAGCTTGGCTGACGCTCCGGCCAACGGAGTTTGCGGGCCGATCTCGGCGCCACCGTCGAGTCGCGCCTTCATGGCGTCGTTGATCCGCTTGTTGGCGTAGCCGAAGTAGTTGGAGCCGAAGCCGTTCAGCGCATCGATGTACTCGTTGCCGTCGAGATCCCAAATGCGGCAGCCCTCCGAGCGCGTCGCCACGATCGGGTAGATGATTTCTTTGATGCGCGGCTTGAAGCCGGTCACGACGCGCGGGTCAGCGTGGACGTGACGATGCTCTTGGGTGTGCGCCTTCGACTGCCCCGTTTTTCCCACGTAGCGCGCCGTCAACTGCTCGAGACGCGCGAGTTGCTTCGGCGTCATGGCGTCGCTCTGCTTGTGAATGCGGGCGATGGCGCCGAACGCCTTCTTCACGTCATAGCCAATTTGGCCTTTCTCGACGCCGTCGGAGCCGTTCGCCTCGCTCGACCCCGCCACGGCCGGTGCGGAGGCGGGCGCGGGCGCGGGTGCGGGTGCGGGCGCGGACGAAGCGACCATGGGTGCAGCGAGGGTCGGTGCGGCGGCGACCTGCGCGCCGCCGGCGACGAGTGCAAGCTGCTGCTGAAGCAGGGTCAACTGTGCGATTTGCAGCTGTAGCAGCTGCTGGGTCACGCCCACGTTGCCGCTGGCGAGCGGCGCCGCGGCGACCGTGAGCGGTGGGGGCACCATGAACGTCGCCGCGGCGGGCGCCGGTGCGGCGGCTACCAAAACGGGCGCAGCCGGTGGCGGCGCGACGGGCGCAGCCGCTTCCGGCGCGAGGTTTTGGTCGAGGTGCTGGGCGAGGTGCGAGAAGCTCGAAAGCTCCTCCATCAGTTGGCGGAAGGTAACGTTGACCTTGTAGGTCTGCTTCACCTTGGTGGCCAGCTGAGTAACCAGCAGCGAATCGACACCAGCTTCGAGGAAGTTCGCGTTGGGGCTAGTGGAGGCAAAGTCGATGCCGCTAGCTTGCTCGAAGAGGTGCTTTAGCTCGTCAACGAGGCGCAAAGTGCGTGAACCGGTAGTCGCTTGTTGGGTGGTCATGGTGCTGGGCTCTTTGACTGTCGAGGTGGCTTCCGAGGAGATGGTTGGGGGGGCGGCTCGATCGGCGCGGGGGTGCGGCTCCGCCGCCACCGGTTGCACGGCGCGCGGCTCGAGCCAATGTCTGGTGCGCTCGAAGGCGTAGCCGGGCAGGGACACGCGCTGTCGTCGTTCGGCGCGAAAGAACGCCGGCCAATCCAAGTTGGTCCCCAGCGTCCACAGTCGTCCGAGCGCTTCGAGCAGGGGCTTCCACTCGCCGTCGTCTTCGGCTCGGTCGTTCAGGCACGCGATGGCGACCGGCTTCGGGCTGCTGTCGTTCGGGAGGCGCTGCAGCGACAGCGTGGTCAAAGTCTTACGGGGCCCGACCTCGATCAGCGTGAGCGAGCCGTCGGCTTTGAGCGTCTGCAATGCGGTGACGAAGCGCACCGTACGACGCAAATGCGAGCTCCAGTAGTCTGGATTACACGCTTCGGCGTCGGTCAGCCAGGTGCCGGTCGCGGTGGAGACGATGCGCAGCTTGGGGGGACTGAGCTGCACCTTGCGCACTTCTTCCGCGAACAGCACTACCGCTTCATCCATGCTGCGCGAGTGGAAGGCGTGCGACGTTTCGAGCAGCTTGGCGGCGATGTCGCGGCCGGCGAGCTCGGCTTGAAAGCGCTCTGCCGCCTCCATCGGGCCCGCCACGACGCACAAGCCGGGCCCGTTCTCGGCCGCTAGGTCCAAGTCCGCGGGCAGGTAACGGGCGACGTTCTCCGCGCTGTCGCGCACGCTGAGCATCGCGCCTCCCGGCATGCGCTGCATCAGCTGCCCGCGCGCGGCGACCAGAGCTAGCGCGCTTTCCAAGTCGAACACGCCAGCCAGGCAGGCCGCCACGAACTCGCCGACGCTGTGACCGACCAAGCAGGTGGGCTCGATGCCCCACGCCATCAACGTCTTGGCCAGCGCGTACTCGATGGTGAACAGCGCGCTCTGCGTGAGCTCCGTCCGCTTCAGCTCGGCGCGCGCGGCCTCGCGGTCCACCTTGGGGTACAGCACTTCGCGCAGGTCGCGACCGAGGCGAGGCCGCAAGAGCTCGGCGCACTCGTCGACCGTGAGTCGAAACAGGGCTTCGGACTCGTACAGGTTGCGACCCATGTCCACGTACTGCGCCCCCTGGCCGGGGAACATGAACGTCAGCCGCGGTGAAGAAGATGAAGCTTTGCTGCGCGCGCCATCGCTAGCGGAGCGGAGCTTGCGGACGGCTTCTTCGAGGCTCGAAGCGACCACGGCGCGGCGCTCTGAAAACGGCGTGCGGCCGAGCGCCAAGGTGTACGCCGCGTCGGCCAGGGGCAGGGCGGGGTGCCCCGCGAGGTGCTCGGCCAGCGCGTGCGAATTGCGCTCCAGCGCGCCCTCGGTGCGGGCGGAGAGGAGCAGCAGCTGCGGCGCGATCGAAGGGCCAGATGCCGCGGCGATGGGCGCTTCCTCCAAGATAGCGTGAGCGTTGGTTCCGCCGACGCCGAACGAGCTCAGACCCGCCAAGCGCCTGGCTTCGCCGCGTGGCCAAGCCCGCGGCGCGTCGACGACGAAGAACGGGCTCTCGCTAAAGGCAATTTTCGGGTTCGGTGCGCGGTAATGCAAGCTGGCCGGCAGGCGACCGTGCTCCAACGACAACGCTACCTTGATCAAACCCGTCACCCCGGCCGCAGCCGTCAGGTGGCCGAAGTTGCTCTTCACGGAGCCGATGCCGCAAAATTGCTTGTCGGGCGTTTGCGCGCGATACGCTTGGGTCAGCGCCTCGACCTCGATGGGATCACCCACGGGAGTGGCCGTACCGTGCGCCTCCACGTATTGAATGTCGCGCGCGTTGACCCCGGCGTCTTCGAGGGCCGTTCGTATCACGGCGGCTTGACCGCTCACGCTGGGAGCCGTGAAGCTCGCCTTGTGGCCGCCGTCGTTGTTGACGCCAACTCCGCGAACGACCGCGTAAATGTGGTCACCGGCCGCCAGCGCGTCGTCCAGAGGTTTGAGCACGAGCATGGCCGCGCCATCACTGAAGAGCGTGCCTGTCGCCTCGGCGTCGAAGGTGCGGGTATGCCCGTCACGCGAGAGCATGCCGCCTTCTTGGTAGACGTGACCGGTCTCTTGGGGGACCGAAACCGATGCGCCGCCCGCGAGCGCCACGTCGCACTGACCAGCGCGCAGCTGCTGCACGGCCGTGGCGATGGCCACCAAAGACGTGGAGCACGCCGTATGGATGCTCAGCGCGGGGCCGGTCAGGTCTAGCTTGTTCGCGATGCGCGTCGCGACGTAGTCCTTTTCGCTCGCGACCATCGTGGTGAACGCGCCGACACGGGCGATGGCTTCGGGGTGCGCCAGCACGGCGTTGAGGTAATAAGTGTTGTTGTGGGTCCCGGCATAAACGCCGACGACGGCGTCGCCGGTCTTGGGCCCGTAACCGGCGTCCTCCAGCGCGTGCCAGGACAGCTCCAGCAGCAGTCGCTGCTGCGGATCGAGCACGGCGGCTTCGGCAGGAGACACGCCGAAGAAGCCCGCGTCGAAAAAGTCGGCGCCGTTCAAGATCCCGCGCGTGGGCACGTAGGCGGGGTCGTCGCGCTCTTCCGCGGGAATGGCCGCCAACGCCTGCGCGCTGAGCGACGACACGCTTTCCAGCCCTGCGTCGAGGTTCTCCCAAAGCTTTCGGACGGAGTCGGCGCCTGGAAAGCGCCCCGCCATGCCAATCACCGCGATGGGTGCGCTCGCGCTCCGATGACGCTTGACGACCCGCCGTGCCTTTCCGGCAACGCCGGCCGGATCAGCCAAGTACGCGGCCTGCCCGGCGATCGTCGGGTACTCGAAGAATTGCACGATCGGCAGCCGTTGCCCGAGCGCACGCTCGGCGGCAGCCGCGACTCTCAACGCCAATAGCGAATTTCCGCCGAGCTCGAAGAAATTGTCGTTCGCGCCGATGCCTTGCACACCGAGCACGCTTTCCCAAATTGCCAGGAGGTGGCGCTCGGTGTCGTTGCTCGCGGGCGCGTAGTCACTCGCCAGGTCGGGCCGCTCGGCGTTGGGCGCAGGCAAGCTGCGTTTGTCGACCTTGCCGCTCGGCGTACGTGGCAAGGTCGGCAGCGCCACGAACGCGCTCGGGACCATGTACTCGGGCAGACGCGTTTGCAGGAACCCGCGCAACACCGCTGGCTTCGCGTCGCCATCCATCACCACCCAAGCGATGACACGCTTGTCACCCGGCTTCGGCTCGCGCACCGCCACGGCGGCTTCTTTCACGCTCGGGTGAGCCGACAGCGCGACCTCGATTTCGCCAAGCTCGATGCGGTAGCCGCGCACCTTGACCTGCCCGTCCAGGCGACCCAAAAACTGCAGCGGCCCTCCCGGCAGCTCTTTCACCACGTCTCCGGTCTTGTAAAACCGACGACCGGCGTATTGCCCGGCATTGGGTCCTAACGTGACGAAGCGCTCGGCCGTGAGCTCGGGTCGGTACAGGTACCCGCGCGCGAGCGCGACGCCGCCCAAGAACAGCTCTCCCTCTTCGCCCGGCGCCACGACGGAGCCATCTTCGCGCAGCACCGCCAGCTCGACGTTGGGCAGCGCGACACCGATGGGCGGCAGCGCAGGCCACGTGGAGGGGGCGCCGGTCAGCTCGTGCGACGTGACGACATGCGTTTCCGATGGGCCGTAGTGGTTGTAAAGCTTCGCTTCGGGGAGAGCCGTGAACAGCTCGGTCAGAGCGCGAGTGATCTGCAGTTGCTCGCCCGCCGTGATGACCTCTCGCAAGGTCCGAGGCAGCCGACCGTGTGCGACCGCGATGTCCGCCAAGCTTTGCAAGGCGATGAACGGCAGGAAGATGCGCGCGATTTTCTCGCGCTCGATCAGCTCGAGCAAGCGCAACATCTCCAGCCGAAGCCGCTCTTCGACGAGCACGAGGCGACCACCGCTGCACCAAGTCGAGAATATCTCCTGGAAGTGTACGTCGAAGCTGAGCGGCGCGACCTGCAGCGTCGATGTCGTGGCGTCGCCGATGGAGTCATTCAGCTGCCACTCGATGAGGTTGTCCAGCGCGCCGTGGACCATGGCCACGCCCTTGGGCTTGCCGGTCGAGCCCGACGTGTAGATGGCGTAGGCGAGGCTCTCGGGTGAGTGCCGCGGGGGCACACGCTCGGCTTCGGGGCCTGCGGGCACGTCGTCGTCCAGCGCGAAGTCGACGTACGGCGTCGCGGCCTCGCCCGGCAAGGACAGACCGCTCTGCTTCAGCACCAAAGCCGGTCGCGCGTCTTCGAGCATGAACGCGAGGCGCTCCGCGGGGTAGCTCGGGTCGAGCGGGAGATAGCAGGCGCCGGCTTTCAACACGGCCAATAGCGCCACGACGGCCTCGAGGGATCGCTCGAACGCGATAGCGACGACGCGGTCTGGCTCGACTCCCCGTGCGATCAACTGCCGGGCCAAGCGATTGGCGCGTGCGTCGAGCTCGGCGTAGCCGAGCGAGCGGTCACCGAAGGTGACGGCGGTGGCGTCCCGCCGTTGATCTACCTGTGCCTCGAATCTTTGGAGGAAAGACTGCCCGCTCATTTTCTTACCCGTGCCGGAGTCGGAACAGTAACGCCGCGGCTGCCGGCGACAAAGCTCTACGAGCGCAAGCCCCCGGCGCAGGGCGTGTTCTCGAGGATAGTCATTTGCGCAAGACGTATTGGGGCTCCCGCCGCCGCCCACCGGAGTAGGCGGGCCCCGCTCCGGCGTTCGTGCCGGCCGAGCGACGCCAGCTACACTCTCCGGCGTTAGCGTCACGGCGCCCCCGGGACTTGTCAGCTGCGCCTGTTTCGGCGACAAGCGTCTTCTCCATGCTCGGTCGTCTCGGCAAGCTTGTATTGGGTGGAATTGCGCTCTCGTTGCTCGGCGCGGCAAGCCTCTTCGCGTGGTCGTTTTACGACGAGGCCCGGCAGTTCAAGGCCCAGCGCCACCCCGTGCCCATGTCCGACGAGGCGCGCGCCATTCAAGGCTTGACGGCGGTGCAGTTCCCCTCCCGCACGGGGGAGACCATGTTGTATGGCTGGTATGCGCCGTCGCGCAACGGAGCGGCGGTCGTTCTGGCGCACGGCACGAGCAGCGACCGGCGAGGCGGGCTAGCGGAAGCCAAAGTCCTCGCGGCGCGAGGCTTCGGGGTCTTGGCGTTCGACTTTCCCGGTCACGGGGAGAGTGAAGGAGAAGTCCATTGGGACGCGGGGGAAGTTGCGTCTTTGGCGGGCGCGCTTGATTTCATCGAGGCGCGGGCCGAGGTGAACAAGGAGAAGCTTGGAGTGGCAGGCTTGTCGATGGGAGGGCTCATCGCCGTGCGGCTTGCGGTGGGCGATCAGCGCATTCGCGCGCTTGCCTTGCTGGGCACGCCGCCCGATCTGAGCGAGCTGATTCGCTATGAGTTCAGGGCGCGGACCAGCGTCGCCGCGAACGGCGCGTTGCTGGCCCTGAAGCACCACGGCATGACGCTGGAGCGCGATCAACCGCTGAGCTTGGTTTCGCGGCTCGCGCCTCGGGCGCTGCTCGTCGTGGCCGGAGAGCACGACGGGCTGATTCCGGAGCGCAAAGCACGAGACATGTTCTCAGCCGCGCAGGAGCCCAAGGAATTTTACCTAGTTCCTAACGCCGGACACTTGAGCTACGTCGCGGCTGATCCTGACCGATACCCCGGAAAGCTGACGGCTTTCTTCGCTCGGGCGCTATCGGTCGCGGAGCTTTGAAAGTGAGGGAGCGGGCGGCGCGGTCATCCGCTGACTGTCACCCCGTCGCGGAGTGCGCGCACTGCCAGTGCGGTTCAGACAGCCGAGTGCCGCAGTTTCCGGAGTGAAGACGTCGTCGCGGTGACCAAGTTCAGGGTCGAGGCCTTCAGCTTGTCGCGAAACCGAGACTTGCCGATCGGGCTGAGTTGCACTCCCAGGTGCCGGTGGACCCGGTTGTTGAACTGCATGGCGTGGACCCAACGATTCGTTTCGTCGGTTTGGAAGAAGAACGACAACGAGACCGAGATGTCTTCGGCCCCATTCTTGACGTAGTGACCTCCCGCGAACGGGATGTGCAGCGCTGCCCCCGGACGGAAATCATATTTGGAAGCGTGGACGTCCAAATCGTCTCGCCAGAGGTCCTTGGAGGGTTCGCGATCCATGTAAGACTCGCAGACCCGAGCCGGCACGATCTCCTCGCGGAAGTTGGGGAAGACGGCCATCTGCTTCGAACCTCGAATTTGCATCAAGAAGTTCGAGTACCGGTCGAAGTGAAATGGGGTAATCGCGTTGGGTGAAGCGATGAAGAGCCACATGCGGCCTTCGTAGACGCGAGGTGCGCGTCCCGCCTTGCGCTGAAGGTCTTCGACGTCACTCTTCAGGTCACGATAGAGGTCACGAAACGCCGGGTGGTCGATCGGGTCCATGATCGTGATGTAGGAGCTGACTTCCTTGAGCCGCTCGAAGCTCTGCATCAGGCTCAGCCCGTTCTTGTGCTCGTCGAACGAACGGTCGAAGTTGAGAGCGACGTTGTCGAGACCCTTGGAATGGTTGAGGCAGTGTGCGGGCAGCTCGGGAATGGTTCGCGCCAGGCTCTCGAGGGAAAGGGCGGGATGATCCGTAAGAGAATGCTCGAACACGAAGGGGGCACGGTCCAGAAGCCCCGCCTCGGACGTATCGGACAGATGCCGCATCCGAATCTTTCTACGACGAGGTCGCGTGTAGGCACAAGTCGAGGTTCTGGCCAAGCCGAGTGCGCCGCACGGCGCTGGTCTGCGAGCCGGCGCGGTCAACCGGCGCGAGACGTGCGCTCTGTTCCTTCGCCGAATTCGCGCTGTAACCAGCCGACGACCTTGGCCATGACGCGTTCGCGATGCTCGACCAGGAAGAACGTGTGGTCGGCGGAAGGATAGAAGACCACCTCGATTTTGCGCGCAAGCTCGGGAGCACGGACGAAATCGAAGAACTGCTTGGAGTACGAGTAGTTGGTGTCGCCTCCGCTGTAGATACAAAGCAATTGGACACCGCGTGCCGCCATCTTGCGAATGTCTTGCGTGAGCTGCGCCGGAGTGGGGTAGTCACGCACGAAGACGGTCTCCGGATCGAGGCTGCGGTCGTGCAGGGTCTCGGGCTCGCCGAAGAA
>JAQSWN010000216.1 GCA_029266615.1 Polyangiaceae bacterium | reverse complement strand
TGGACGTCCATCAGCACGACGTCGAAAGGCTGCTGAGCCATTTGGATTTGTTCGATCGCCTGCTGGCCATCGGACGCCAGCGTCACCTGGGCGCCTTCGCCCGTCAGAATGCGCTGGGCGACGAACAAGTTGACTTCACTGTCGTCCACGACCAGTACCCGCGCGCCGCGGAGTGCGTTCTCTCGTGGCGCGGCCGCCGGTAGCTTGGCCTCCACGCTCGAGGCCGCTGCCAGAGCGAAGGGAATCGTGGCCCAAAACACGCTGCCTACGCCCGGCCAGCTCTCCAGCCCCACGTCGCCATTCATCATGGTCGCCAGGCGCTTCACGATTGAGAGCCCGAGGCCGGTGCCGCCGAAGCGCCGAGTGGTCGAGGTGTCGGCCTGCACGAAGGGTTGGAATAGCAACTTCTGCACCTCGGGTTCGACGCCGATCCCGGTATCTTCGACAGCGAAGCTCAAGGTGACGTTGGCGCCATCGCGAGCTTGCTCGTAAACGCGCAGCGTGACGCTGCCGCGTGGGGTGAACTTGATGGCGTTCGACAGCAGATTGGTCAGCACTTGGCCGACCCGCGTGACGTCACCCTGCAGGCTGTCGGGCAAATTGGCCGCCAGTTGGCATTTGAACTCGAGGTTCTTCGCCTGGGCTTGCAGGTCCGCGAGGCCCGCGACCTCGCCGACCAAGGTCGCCAGGCTGAAGGGGGCGTGTTCGAGCTGGAGCTCGCCTGCCTCGATCTTGGAGACATCCAAGACGTCGTTCAGCAGCGCCAAGAGGGAGCGACTGGCCACGTGGATCTTCGACAGGAAGACTGCTTGCTCGGAGTCGAGAGCCGTCTGACCGAACAGGTGCGCGATCCCCAGCACCGCATTCATGGGTGTGCGGATCTCGTGGCTGACATTGGCCAAAAACTGGCTTTTGGCTTGGCTGGCGGCCTCGGCCGCGTGCATCGCGTCGCGCAGCGTGGCTTCGTACTGCTTCTGGCGGGTGACGTCGTGGGCGATGCCCAGGTAGCCGAATAGCTCACCGTCGTCTCCGTACATGGGCGTCACGATCAGCGACACGGCCACGCGCTGACCGTCCTTGCGAACGTACGTCCACTCGCGAGGCTTGCCGAGCGCGAGCGGGTGAACGAACGCGGTACCACCAAGGACGGCCTCGCCGGAAAGGGCCGCCAGCTCTTGGGCCCTGGCCTCGACCTCCGTTGGGTCGTGGAAGAGAGCAGGCGTCGCCCCATGCATGATCTCGGCTGCGCTGTAACCGAGCAGCCGCTCCGCGCCCGAGTTGAAGACCTTGATCACCAGCTTGGGGTCGGTGGCGATGATCGAAACCTCCGAAGCGGACTCCAGGACCGTGCGCAGCAAGGAGGAAGTTTCGGTCAATTCCAGCTCGGCGCGCTTGCGCTCGCTGATGTCGAAGTTGACTCCAGTCATGCGTAGCGCTTTGCCGGAAGCGTCGCGGAGGACCTGCGCGTTCGCCTTCAGGTGTCTGATCTCGCCGTCAGGTCTGAAGATACGGAACTCGGTGTCGAAGGGTCGTTCGCCGGTGAGCGCAACGTTGAGCTCGCGCTCCGCGCGCTCGCGATCATCAGGGTGCAGGCTCGTGGACCAAAGCGCGTACGGCTGTGCTCGCTCCGCGGGCGGCTGACCATACAAGCGATACATCCAGTCGTCCCACGTGAGCAAGTGGCTCGTGAGATCCCACTCCCAGATGCCGATGCCCGCCGCGTCGGTCGCCATGGTGATGCGGCTGCTCGTCTGCTTGAGCTGTTTCTCGTTTTCCTTGGCCGCCGTGATGTCGAAGCGAATCGAGATGTAGCGCTCGATTCTGCCGTCCGAGCCGGCGAAGGGCGCAATCATGCTGTCGACCCAGTACAGCGAGCCATCCTTTTTGCGATTGCATACCTCACCGCGCCAGGGCTTGCCCGCCGAGATAGAGCGCCAGGCGGCTGACCAAAAACCGGGCTCATGCAGGCCAGAGTTGATCAGGCGATGGTTCTGCCCCAGCAGCTCGTCACGGCTGTAGCCAGAAATATCGCAGAAGCGCTGGTTGATATCCGTGATCCGCCCCGCGCGGTCGGTCACCGAAACGATGGCGTGCTCTTGCACGGCGCGCAGTAAAGCCTCGTGGTCGCGTAGCGCCGCGGCCAGCTTTTCTTGCACCAGGGTCTGCGCCGTGACGTCGTAGACGAAGACGTAAAATCCGCGGACCTTGCCCGCGACCACGTCAGGTGAGAAGTGCGCCACTGCGTGCCTGACGGCCCCGTCGACCCCGGTAATCGTCGTTTCGAAGACCTGCGGCTCGCCACGCAGCGCGGCTTCCAAACGCGGCAAGGTGCGACTTATGCGCTCGCCCACGAGGTCGCCCATGTGCTTACCCGGCATGCTCTCCGGATCCCAGCCAAACCAGCTCTCGTAAGCGCGGTTGGCAAAGCGGTTTCGAAGGTCCTGGCCCCAATAGCTGACGAGCGAGGGCACGGCATCGAGGATGTTGCGCAAATCACGCTGAGCGGCGTCGAGCAGCGCCGTGCGCTCGCGCACCTGCTCTTCGAGCCCGCTGTTGAGCTCCGCGATTTTCTGGGCCGCTCGTTTGGCGTCGCTGATATCCCGGATTGTCTTGGAGAAGCCGACCTGCGCACCGTCAGGCGACGCGATCGGGGCGGCCGTGACCGATACGTCGATCACGCGGCCGTCTGCGCAGCAGCGAGTGGTGTCGAACGCGGGCACGCTCTCTCCGCGTGCGACGGTGGCCCGCAGCTCGGCATCCTCGGCCTCGCGTCCCTCGGGCAGGATCAAGCTCGCTGCGCTTCGCCCGATGGCTTCG
Source organism: Polyangiaceae bacterium (assembly GCA_029266615.1). GTDB lineage: Bacteria > Myxococcota_A > Polyangia > Polyangiales > Polyangiaceae > PMG-095. The sequence continues at coordinate 8,545 of JAQSWN010000216.1, read as the reverse complement.
GCGGCAGCGTAGCCGAATAGACGCTCAGCACCGGGGTTCCAATCGGTCACGATGCCGTCGAGGGTTTCGCCAATGACCGCGTCCGTGGTGCAGTCGACGATCGCCGCGCGCCTGGCGCGTTCCGCGGTCACCTGCGCGGCGCGCTCGCGGCTCTGCGCGACCAGCGCGCCCAAGATAGCCAACAACGTGGACACCGCAAGGCCCAACAACAGGACGTGCCGAGGGGCGACGAGATGCAGCGCAGTGACGAATGCCGGCGTGGCCTTCAGCTCTGCCTGCCAGCGGCGCTCGTAAATCGGAATCATGACGCGACGCGCGAGCCCTGCCGCCGCTGGTTGGCCATGGCCTGGAGTTGCGAAGAAGACACCGGCTTCGTCGGCTTCGACGTCACGCAGCACGAGCGTAAAATCGCTGCCGAGATCGAAGTCAGCCAAGACTTCGTCCATGATCAACGGCGCGTAGGCAAAGCCCTGCGTTGCGCGCTCTCGCTCCGCGGCCGTGGTCAAGTCGGCGGCAGGCTCGTAAATCGGGAGCAGCAACAAGAATGAGCGGAGGGTCTTGCCCGTCGCCTGCACCAAGGTGATGGGCGCGCTCAGCGTGGGCCTGCCGCTCCGCATCGCAGCATCCGCCGCGCCGCGTCGGTTGGGCTCCGAGGCGATGTCTAACCCGACCGCAGCTTCATTGCGCTCGATGGGCTCGATGTACTGAATGACGTAGCGGTCTCCGGAGTGCGGAGAAAGCTGACGCAGAGCAAAATCTGGCTTGCCATCACGCCGGGCAGCGGCGACGAAGTCGGCTTCGACTGGCTTGGAAATACGGCGGATGATGCCCATCCCGCGCGCTCCGGGGAATTCACGATCGATGTCGCGCGTCTCGCTGTAAGCACGGAAGCGCGCCCGAGTCAGCTGGTCGAACCGCACGCCCACCGCGACGCCGCGCGCCCCACGCAGGCCGTACTCATATTTGGCCAAGCGCGCCTCCAGCTGGGTCACCGTGCGCGCCGCCACGAGATCGAAACTGCCTTCGGCCGCGACTGCGTTTCGCCGAGCCTGCCAGGTCGATAGAGCGATGGAAGCAGCCACGCCGATCGCGAACACTGCCAGCGCCAGGCACATAGAACGTCGTTGCGGGCGATTGGCCGCCCGCGCAGCGACGAACCGCCGCCGCTTCACCTGCGCATCCTCGACGAGGCGACCATTTGAGACGCCTGCAAATCGCCCTCGAGCATGCCTTGTTGATCCTCTTTTGCGTCGAGCACACAGGCGCGGGCGCGACCCGCCCGCTTGGCGGCGTACAGCCCGGAATCGGCCGCGTCGATGAGCGCGCGAATCGCCCCCTCGGCCACGCCAGGCGTGTCGGCGCTCGCTCCGGCGCCGCTTTTTTCGGCGTAGCAGGCAATACCGGCGCTGATGGTCACGACCTCCGCTACGGTCGAGCCTGCGTGGGGGATACTCAGCCCCTCGACCGCGTCGAGCAGCCTACGCGCCACGTGCTCGGCGCCCAGCGTCGGCGTCTGCGGCAAAATCAGCGCAAATTCCTCGCCACCATAGCGCGCGACGGTATCGGCGGGGCGCATGCAACCTGCGCTGAGCGCACGTGCGACGCGCCGTAAACAGTCGTCACCCGCGGGGTGGCCGTAGTGATCGTTGTAGAGCTTGAAAAGGTCGATGTCCACGAGCACGAGCGCTAGCGGGTCACGCGCTCGCCGAGCTCGGAGCCACTCGCGCTCCAGCGTCTCGTCGAAGCGTCGTCGATTGGCGATGCCGGTGAGCGCGTCTGTGCTGGCGTTGCTACGTAGCTCGTCGGCCATGCGCTTGACCCGCAGCTGGCTGCGCACCCGCACCAGCAAAAGCTGTGGGTTCACGGGCTTGGCGATGAAGTCGACCGCACCGACTGCAAAGCCTGCGACCTCGAAGGCTTCGTCGCGATGCGACGTTACGAAGATCACCGGAACGTCGGCCAGAGCCGGCTCGGCCTTGAGGGCAGCACACACTTCGAAGCCGCCCAGGCCAGGCATTTCGGCGTCGAGCAGCACCAGATCGGGCGGGGCATCCAAGGCCAAGCGGAGCGCGTCGGCCCCGTTGGTTGCAAAGCGCAGTTTGCCGTCATCCGCGAGGATCTGCGCCATCAGCTGGATGGCGCTAGGGTCGTCGTCGACGAGCAACAAATTGTACGGCATGCGGAGCGCACTTGGGCCAACGACCGCAACCCCTATTCTCTTAAGGAAGCGTAGGTGAACCGCGCACATTGGACCGACCGTGATCAACTACTGAAAGCGCGCCGTCGTTGGACGTAGTGCCATAGGCAGTTCACTCGTGCTCGCCCTCGCGCCGCCCGAGCACGCAGGCGTTCCCCAGCTCGCACTCCGCTGGCTCGTGTCCTTCGCCAAGGCGTGGGGGTATCGAGCCTGAACACCTGCTCGTATCGAAGCACAGCCTCGGCACTCGAGAGCGAGAGAGTGCCGTCCTTCACGCAGTAATCGTAGGTCCGCGGTTCTCCGAACTACGAGACAGTGAGGGTCGTCGTCGTCCTCGTCCACGTGTCGTTGCTACCCTGACCGAGGTACGTGTCGCAGGTGCAGGTGTCGCAGTCCAACGCGCAGCTCGACACCCGGACCAAGCGTCCGAGCCGCAGCCGAACGCGGAGACCTTGGCGGTAACGCAGGCTTCGCTCCAGCGGGCTTTGACCTTCGCGTCTGGAATTTCATACTCCGCGCGCGCATTGTCGCAGCCACATGGCGGCGCGGGGCACGGTGGTCGGAGTGTCGAATGCGACGGGACAGTCACCGACGGAATTTCCGTCGGCGCTAGTACTTAGGGTCGAAGACCCCAGCTCCAGGCCCGTAAGGCGCCAGACACCAAAGGGGGCGCCGCCGCAAGCCGCAGCGGGGGCGACCTCGTGCGACTCGAGAGCTGGACACTCTGCGCACTCGCAACGAGACTGGCCGGTCTCACAACTCGATGTCCCGCGCTGACCCGAGGGACACGAGCAGGGTCTGCCCGCTTCGCACACTGGCTCGACGTATGACCGGCGCGACCTCTGGTGAGCGCGGCGGTGACGCGTCCCCCGACGAGCACGCGGAGAGAATGAAGCCCAGCCCAAACAACCAAGGCGCCCCAGGGTATCAGTCACTCGGTGGTGCGCGGCGAGGTCTCCGCGACCATCTCGGGAAGGGCGGCCTCGGCCGCGTCGGCGATCGCGTCCAGATCGAAGGTGTCGCTCGAGTCCGGCAAGAAGCGGAGCACGGTGCTTGCGTCCGACGCCTCGAGCGCGTGGTAGGCCGCGTTGTAGCGACGAACCCGTGCTTCGTCGGTCGCCCACACTCCGGCGTGTGGATGGCTGCGCGCCTGGCGCCGCGTGCGAGCGATGGTGCTCAAGAGCAGGACCGTGAGCGTCGGCAGGGGACGGAAGAGCGCGCGCGCTCGGGGATCTTCCGTGCTGATGTATGCCGTCGGCCATGCTCGATCCCAGATGATCAACTGGGCGTCGGCGTGCGCATCGCGAAAGCGGTCCATGATCTCGACGATGACGCGCGCGGCCTCTTCCGGAGCCGCCTCCCAGAGCGGGTACACCTCTCGCTCCCGGTAGGGTGCGTGGCTCGCCACCGCGACGCCTCGCGCCCGAAACCGCTCGCACAAGTTCGCCACGCACGGCGTCTTGCCGGCGCCGTCTGTTCCGTCGACGACGATCTCGAGGGGCCCGGACCGATTAGCCATGCTGCGAACCCTGGTCCTGCTCAAGTCGTTCGTAGAGCATCCTCCACTGACTCTCGATCGATGCGTCGTCGCTTCCGCGGCGCCAGAGATCTTTATCGAACTCGTTCGTGGGCCGCGGGTCGGTGGCCCAATCGGCGTTCTTCACGCGGATGTTGTCGGGAGAGATCTCGTTACAGAGGACTCGGCCCGTCTCGTCGAAGAGGAAGCAGGCGTCCCAGACGTCGAGCCCAATTCGAGCGAGACAACTCCGGACGACCTCGAAGATGCGCAGCGCATTTCGCGCCGCCTGCGCGGTGTCGATCAATCGGTCGGCCAGCGCCTCGGGCATGCACTCGTCTCTGAGGAGCTCCCCCTTGGGACCGCGCAGAGGGTTTCGATAGTCGAAGCGCACGTAGGGCTCGTGCCGACCGTGCTCGGCGAAGCGATGGCCGAAGCGGTCGGTGCGAAGGGCGAGGCCCCGGTAGATGCGCGCCGGTGTGCCGACGAGCGCGGCCTTGACGATCACCTCGACCGGGACCGCGCGCTCTTCGGAGATCAACAGGTGCTCGCCGTCACGGGCGAGGTGGCAGGTCGCGAGCCCGTTGCGGTGCAGTGCGGTCCAGAAAAGCTCACTGATTTCGAGTCTCAGTCGGTCGGTCCGGACGACAGTGCCCTTTCGCTCGAACGTGATGGAGTTGAGCGAAGGTACCATGCGCTGGATCAGCAAGCCGGGAACGGAAGTCCGCCGGATGTGGACGCTCTCCCCGAGGTGATACGGAGGTAGATCGACGAAGCAGGCGGCGGACTCCGCGCACAGCGATGCGAGCTCGGCGTCGGAGGGCGCGAACTCGCGCCTCCTAGGATTGGCGCTGAAGACTCGCATCACGAAAACCCCGCGCCTACCAGGCGAGCTCCGAGCCGTCCCACTGCCAGAATCGGCCCGAGTGCTCCAAGGTCAGGCGGTCGATCAGCGCGATCAACCCCTCGGCGCACTCACGAACTGTCAACGTCGCGTCGTCGCCACCCATCTCTGTCTTTACCCAGCCCGGGTTCACGGGGCACGAGATGATGCGATCGCGGGCGAGGTCGTTCGCGAGGAGCTGCATTACCTTGTTCATGGCCGCTTTGGAGCTGCGGTAGGCGTAGTGCCCAGAGCTCTGGCGGTGCAAGCAGCCCATGATGCTGGAGAGCGCGATCACCCGCGGGCTCTCGCTCTTGCGCAAGCTGGGCAAGAGCGCGGTGGTGACGTGGAAGGGGCCAAGGACGTTCACCGAGAGCACGGACAGCCACGCCTCGTAGTCCACGCAGTCGATACCCGGCTGCGCTGGGCCCATGATGCCCGCGTTGTTGACCAACACGTCGACGACTGCTCCATCCAAGGAACGAGCGAGTCGTTCGATCGACGCTCCATCGCGAACGTCGAGCGGGTGGAGAGTCAACGTGCCGGAGCAGCGCTCTAAGGCTTCGAGCCGTGCGCGACCGGGCTCGTCGCGATAGGTCGCGATCACGTCGTCGCCGCGGCGTGCGAGCTGGCCGGCGAGCTCGAGGCCGATGCCTCGTGAGGCTCCGGTGACGACGACCACGGACATGGGGCTTGAGTATGGCAGATGCCGTGCGCGTGACGCATCATTTCGCGGGTCTATTCGAACACGCGCGCAGCCCGCTGCGAGCGTGGGAGCACCGATCAATTCGAGACCGTGTCGCTCTTCCGCGAAAGCTTTTAAGGCGCGGGGCCGTCGTCACCGGCGTCCGCGTTGACGCGCTTTCGGCGTTCGTCCACGAGTAGCTGGGTGGTCACGGAAGTGGGCTGGTAGCGGCGTGTGCGGGCGTCGTACACGAAGTCGTAACTAGGACCTGCGTCTGGGAAGATGCGCTGGATGAGAACCCTATCGTCCTTGAACTCGAAATGGTTCATGAAACCCCAGCGTACGCCAGGGCCGACGTCGGCATGACTCTTCTCGAAGCTAAGCACCTTGCTGAGCGCGCCGTGCTTGCTGACTCGGTAGACGTCGAGGCTCGACGGCAGGCAACACACGCTCATGGTAGTGATGTGCTGGACTAGGAGCTCCGCGCGCGAGCCGTCGGCTTCCGCCAATACGTCGCGCAGCATGGCCCGCCCGCGTTGGATCGTCGCCTGCCCAGCGAGACGTTGCCCGTCGTAAATGGCCAGCGCTTGCGTGAAGTGGCCGGTGAGCCACAGAGCGAGCAGCCGCTTCTCGTCATCGAGGTAGGCACCGAGCAGGGCGCCTCCTTCACCACCCTCCAGTTGGATGTGAACGGCCTGGCGAAGGAAGTCTCGCTCGCCGGAATCCGGCATGAGCGCGAGCAGCGCGTTCAGCGAAAGGAAGTCGGGCAGCCGGCGCAGAGATGGCAGCTCCTGGTAGCTCTCACTCATGTGCTTGAGCTCGAGCGCGACAGCCGGTGGTGGCTCGCGATAGTCGTCGCGCGGAAACGCCAGTGACTCCCTGTCGTGAGCGTCATTCGACACGGCTGGCGTCGCGACCGCCGGCGTCGCGGGGCGTAACGCGCGCGGAAGCGCGGAGCTGCCGGCCGAAGCGGTAGCCGCCTTGGCAGGCGAGCTGCGGCTCGGCGCCTTCACGGAGGCGTTGCACGCGAGGCCAACGCCCAGCATCACGACAGCCCCGATAACTACACGTAGGAGCGTGCGCATTCGTGGACAGCGACTATGCCACACCAGCCTGCACGGGGTCCGCGAAGACCCCGTGTCGGCTGTCGGACCTTTTATTCGGCCGAAACGGCCATCCGCGCGAGAACGGGAAGGCGCAAGTGTCGGTCGTCGCGACTAGGGCCAGCGTACCGTCGGTGGTGTCTACCGTGAAGATGCCTGATAGTCTCGGATCTGGGACACTCGAGCGCGTGAAGCTTGCGAAGTTCCATCCGGCCGCGCGCGATGCTCTTCGCACGTTTCCAGAGGACGTTCGACGGGCGTTTGGCAAGGCCATCCACGACCTCCAGTTGGGGCACTCGTTGGCCATGCCGTTGTCCCGTGCGATGCGAGTCTCGGAGCCGGGGCGGCAGAGCTCAGGATCAGGAATGCTGCCGGCATCTATCGCGCCTTCTACCTGGTGCAGGTGGCTGACGCGGTCCTAATATTTCGTGCCTTTGCGAAGAAGACTCGAAAGACGCCCGATCGGGAGATCGAGCTCGGTAAGAAGCGGCTCAAGGAGATGCTGTGATGAAAAAGAAAGCCAAGGCTATCGTGGCGCGTTCTGAAGGCGATCTTGCTGAGGTTCTCGGTCTTGAGCGCGCGGATGGCATCGAAATTGCGGTGCGAAGCGCGCTCAATACCAAGGTCGTTCAGGTTATCGAGAAGCGTGGCCTGACCCATGCGCAGGTGGCTGCGCTAGCCGGTACTTCGCGAACGCGCATCACCGCGCTGCTCAATCGGACATTTCGACCGATCTAATGCTCCGCGTGCTCGGCGCGCTCGGGGTTTCAGCGAAGATCACGTTTGGGCGAGCGGCGTAGCGCGGCTCCAGTGCGATGCGTTGGCAAAAGACGATGAGCAGCGATGGAAACTAACGCGCCACTAGGCGTGAGTGGATTCGAATTTGACTGGTTGGCCAGCGACGCGGACGGATGCGTTGCGCTCTTCAGTACTGCGGGTGGTGGTTTCGCTCCAATGTCGTTTCTGCGGGATCCAGATGCGCATCAAGTGGCCATCGACGAGCTCCTGGCGGCACCCGCGTCGACTACTGTCCGGTTTGCGCCGGAATTTCCCGCAGCGCCGCAGAACACATGGCGGCTCGTCGCCGAGCGGGGGCTCTATGCCTACGATTCCGACGCCCAGGGCGGCGCATACCGCCTTCTGGCGGCTCCCTCGGTGCCCGCTCGAGTTGCCGATCTGCCGGCTGCTGCGCGAGAGGTCGCTGGTTCGATCCGATTTCAGCATCTGAGATTCTCGGAACTGACGTCCGTGCCTCCTGAACTGCTGCAGTCGTGGGGCGCGCCGGGTCGCGCAACACGTTCGGACCCAGAAACGGAACGATGAGGACCCGGGTGCACTCAGGGATGTGACCCCCACAAACGTCGAAACCCCCAGCTTACGCCGGGGGTTCGGGGGTGGAGGCGCCGGGAATTGAAGACGGCGCAGGAATCAGGCCAACGGGCATCGTTCATTGAGTTTTGTGGGTGAGCGAGTCGCGAAGATCGCAGTTCGGCGCTGAACTCAGGGAGCTGCCTGACGCAGCGACCGCCAATCGTCACTGCCGCAGCGGGCCTCGGTTCGCCCAGTACCCCGGACTTCGTCGTGGATGCATGAACGCGAGCACGTGCACGGCGTCGCCCAATGGCATGTAGACGATGAGGTGCGGAAACCGCCCAACGGCATGAGCGCATCGCACGTCCGCGACGCCGCCGAAGACCGGATGGCGAAGCGGAGCCTCTGCAAGCTCCAGCGTGCGCTCCCGCATCTCGAGCAAGAGATCAAGGCCTAGCCCCGGCACACTCTCCTCGTATCGATCGCCGGCATCTTCGAGCTCGGCCTCCGCCTCAGGCTCGATGATCAGCTCAGCCATCAGCGCGCTTTGAGTCGAGCCTCGAGTCGGTCGAAGACCTCATTGGCAGGTGTGCCTACGGATTGCCCCGTGCGCACCCGCTCCGCCCGTTGCGCAATTTCGGCTTCCCACTCGGCGGCGAGCCCGGCCACTGACTCCGGCGGAGCGATGGCATCGATCACCACGCGCCGTTCCTCTTCAGAAAGCTCGGCGGCAAGGGCAATAACCTGGCGGACGGCAGCGCTCGACATGACACCGCTAGCGTAGCCCGAAACTTCGAAGTCGTCCTCGCGGCCGAGGGCAGGACCCGGGTGAGAAGCGCTCGATTGCCTG